>DXFI01000247.1 GCA_019114565.1 Candidatus Desulfovibrio intestinigallinarum
CCCTCTCGCGCTAGCAGCGACCGGATGGCGGCCGCAGGCCGTGCCCGTTGCGACGAAGGAAGCTACGGGCATCGACAGCAGAGATGAGGGGTTCCCCTCCCCCAATACTCAACTATGCACTGCATCTAACGTTTGCCCTTGATGAAGGACAGCAGCCTGTGCAGGGGGGTGCTGTTTTCCGGCTCTTCGGCCGGGGACGGGGTCTTTTCTTCTTCCGCGGATTCAAGGCGGGCCAGCCGTGCAGCCTCCTGCTTGCGTTCCCGGGTTCCCATAGGCTTGAGGGATTCAAATTCCTCGCTCGTATCCTGCTGGCGGCAGAAGATGAGGAAGCCCGTGTGCGCGGTCATGCGATCTTCGGGGCGCAGCCTGTCGGCCACGGGCTTCCAGCCGCGAACAAGAATTTCGCAGACTTCCACCTCGGCAAAGGGGCGCTGTTCCAGCCCCAGCAGCAGGCGCGAAACCTGATCCACCGTCGGCACAAGAAAGCCCAGCATGGCCCCGGGCCGCACCGCGGCCAGCGCATGATCGAGGTATTCCCACGGCGTCCGCACATCAAGAAAGAGCGCATCCGCGCCGGTGACGGTGAAGCCTTCGGCAATATCGCGCAGCACCAGCTCCACGTTTTCGCCGAGTCCGGCCCAGTCGAGATTGCGGCGCGCCAGCTTCAGAAATTCTTCCCGGGCCTCGTGCGTCACCACGCGCCCCGTGGGGCCGCAGAACCACGACAGGCCCATGGTCAGACCGCCGGAACCGCTGCCCGCCTCAATGATGGTCCGTCCGGGACCGGCCCCAAGCTTCAGACAGATATAGGCAATATCCTTGGGGTAGATCACCTGCGTCTGCCGCTTGAGATTTTTCAGGCGGTCGTACAGCGTGGCCTCCTGCACCCTGATGGGAACGCCCTGCGACGTCATGACCACGGCCCCGAAGTGAGCCGCATGCACGTCCGCCGCGGACAGGCCGCCGTCATTGCTGTGCCAGTCCTGCCCTTCTTCCAGACGTTTGACGTAACTGCGCCCCTTGGGCGTTCTGTAAACGACAAGAGAACCGTAGGGAATCATGAGAATCCTTGATATGTTTTGCCCGGCCGGGATACCCGGCCGGGCTTGTTGTCAGAGAGTTCCGTCATAGAAAAGACGGAACGCGAGGCGGCGGAACAGCGCCGCCCGGCCCGAAGTGAGCGAAAAAGCGTGCCGGGGGAGCTGACAGACCTTAGAACATCTGCCGCATGAGGTCTTCGCCGCCTTCCGATGTATCCGTGCCTATGGCGCCGGTAGCTGTTGCCGGATCGGCGGGCGTTGCGCCGTCCACGGCGGAAAGGCCGGGCTGCGCAGGCCCGTTGAAGGCCAGATTACCCTCCATAGTGATGCCGGGCGGCATGGCAAAGTCCTGCGGCTGATCCTTGTAGAGGTCTTCCACCGCCGTACGATAATAGCGGAAAATGGGAGCGGCCGTGCGCCCGCCCTGTTCAAGACGGCCCAAGGAACGCACCTGATCGAAGCCCACGTAAACACCGGTCACAAGGTAGGGCGAAAAGCCCACAAACCAGGTATCGCACTCCTCGTTGGTGGTGCCGGTCTTGCCGCCGATATTGTCATGCCCCGGCACTCGGGCACGGCTGCCCGTGCCGGCGTTAACCACTTCCCTGAGCAGGCACGCCATCTGATAGGCATTCTGCGGAGTGATGGCCTGCCAGTGCTCCACGTCCTGCCGGTAGAGCTCGCGCCCCTTGGCGTCCACGATGGACGTGATGATGCGGGGCCGCACGCCGAGCCCCTGATTGGCAAAGGCGGCATAGGCCTGCGTCAGATTGAGGGGCGACACAGCCACCGCGCCGAGGCTGACGGCCAGTTCCTGCGGGAAATCCGGCTCAAGACCAAGCATCTTGGCGCGCTGAATGACATTGGCGATGCCGATGGTCTGGGCCACGCGCACCGTGGTGGTGTTACGCGACAGGGCCAGCGCCGTATGCAGCGGCAGAATGCCCTTGTAATTATGCTCGTAATTGGAAGGCCGCCAGACTTCGTTGGTATACGGATTGACGTAGACCAGCGGCCCGTCCAGTACCTGCGACGTAGGCGTAAAGCCCGCGTCAAGCGCGGCCGAATACACCACGGGCTTGAAGCTGGAACCGGGCTGACGGCGCGCCTGCGTGGCGCGGTTGAAATGACTGTTGCCGAACTGATAACCGCCGATGAGCGCCACCACGTCGCCGCTCTGGGGTTCGATGGACGCCAGCGCGCCCTGCGCAAGCGGCTCCTGCTGCAGACGCAGCACAATCGGGGTCTTCTTCTGCACCTTGGCGGGATCGAAAGGCACTTCCTGCTTTTTCTTGCCTTCCTGCACCACGGAGGGCGCGGCGGAAACCAGGATCACATCTCCGACTTCGGCCACGGTACGCGCATCCCTGATGGCGGGAGCATGCATCCCGGCCACGCGGGGATTGGGCTTACGGGCCCAGCTCATATTGGCCAGCGGAATCACGCCGGTGTAACCGTCTCCCAGCGCCACGGTAAGCTGACGCGCCTCCGAACCGGTGACAAGCGCCTTGACCCAGGCGTCCCCGGCAAGGGCGGAGGGCTCAAAATCCGTTTCAGCAAGAAAGGCCTTCTGCTCCTCCGGCGTCAGCTTGCTGATGGGCCCGCGCCAGCCCTGCCGCTTGTCCAGTTCTTCCAGCCCTCGCCGCAGGGCCGCTCCGGCGGCATCCTGCTGCACGGGGTCCATGGAGGTGCGCACGGTCAGACCGGCTTCATAGACATAATCCTCGCCGGACTTGTTGGTGCGCACGCCAAGAGCGGCAAGATTCTTTTCGGTAAAGAATTCCACCAGCAGGCGGCGCGCTTCTTCCTGATACCACTGGGCCGCGCCGGGACGATAATCGGGCATGCTCCAGTAGATAAGCGGTTCGTTGCAGGCCTGCTGGTACTGGGCCTCGGAAATCCATTGCAGCGCCCGCATGCGTCCGAGCACATACATCTGGCGCTTCTTGGCTTCTTCAGGATGCCGGAAGGGATTGTAACGGCTGGGAGCCTGGGGCAAACCCGCGATGACGGCGGCCTCGGCAAGCGTGATGTCGGCGGCATGCTTGCCGAAATAGGTGCGCGCCGCGGCCTCGACGCCGTAGGCATGCTGGCCCAGATAAATATAGTTGAGATAGGTCAGCAGGATTTGATCCTTGGACAGGGTATTTTCCAGCTGATAGGCCAGAATGGCCTCTTTCATCTTACGGGTGTAGCTGCGCTCCGACGTCAGCAGCAGCTGCTTGATGACCTGCTGCGTGATGGTGCTGCCGCCCTGCCGCTTGGAGCCGCTGGTGATATTGACGAAAGCGGCGCGGGCAATGGCTACGGGGTCGACCCCGCTGTGACGATAGAAATTGTCGTCCTCGGCGGCCAGAAAGGCCAGAGGCAGATACTTGGGCATGTCTTCCAGCGTAATGATAAAACGCTTTTCATGGTACAGCGTGCCCAGAATGGACCCGTCGCGGGCGAGAATGGTCGTCGCCTGCGGCGGATGGTAATCTTCAAGCCGCGAGAGATCGGGCAAGTCGCGCGATGCCCAGAAAAAAAGCATGGCGACGATGGCGGAACAGGCAATGCCGCTCACGATACACAGACCTCCAATCCAGATGAGGCATTTTTTCCATGTGATGTTTTGCATCATGTTTCGCCGATACCTTTTTTTCCGTGCGGCGTAAAGGGGCGAAGGCAGGCGCCGGCAGCAACAAAAAAAGGCGAAAGGTTAAAAAACCTTCCGCCTTTTTAACGTCACAAAAAGCCTGAGGACTACACGCAGCCGGTGGGCTTGGGCAGACCGGCCATTTTGCAGGCGCCCTTGCCGGGGCCGGAGGGGAAGAGTTCGTACACTTCCTTCAGCTTGTAGCCGGTATTCTTGGACAGAATACGGACCATGGGGGCGATGCCGTTCTTCTTGTAGTAATCCTGCAGGAAGTCCAGAATCTTCTGATGGTCAGGCGTGATTTCGGAGATGCCCTCGGATTCCTTCACATACTCCATCCACTCGGGGCACCAGTCGTCAAAACGGAGCAGGAAACCGTCTTCGTCTACTTCGAACGTTTTACCCTGAAAGGAAACTTCAGCCATGCTTGTCCTCCTTGGACCAGTCTTACAGCGTCAGGGGCGATATGCCCCGGGCTTCGTAGCCGGATGCTTCCCGGCTATGTTCCTGAAGTAATCGGTGCGCGTAACTACGCGAACGTAGGGAAAGCATGCCAGAAAAAAAATCCAATGGCAAGTCCTACGATTTGAAAGCCTCACGTTTACGGACTTTTTTGTCCAGAGCCATTCAGTTTGAAACGCGTTGCGTTTCAAACCTCACGGTCTGCCGTTTCGCGGAAAAAGCGCGTTTTTTCCGCTCACTCCGGGCCGGGCGGAGCCGGGCCGCAGCCTCGCCTTCCGCCTTTTTCAACGGCAAGACGCTCTATTCCTGCCCGGGAGTGCGCGACCAGGAAGACAGCAGCCCCATATCCTGAAAATGTCTGGCCAGCTCTTCCTCGCTCTGAGGATCGTCCATCTTGCGGATGCGTATGGAGACGTTCCGCTTTCCGTCCTGATAGGCCGTCAGCACGGAAAGAATGCGCGCGCGGCGTTCGCGCAGGGTGTCAAACAGGACGCGCATGCTGCCCGGCGCGTCGGAAATGACAAAATTCAGCTGCACGCCGCCCTGACGCACGCCGGTAATTTCCACCAGCAGCTTGAACAGGTCCTGATCGGTAATGATGCCGACCAGCGTGCCCTCGTCGTTGACGACAGGCAGACCGCCGATTTTTCTGTCGAGCATCAGCAGGGCGGCTTCTTCCACCGTAGCGTCGGGTTTGACCGTGAGAGGCCGGGGCGTCATAATGTCCTTGGCCTTGAGTTCCGCCAGGAGGTACTGCATTTCGTGCACCTCAAGCGTAGTCGCCTTGGAAGGCGAGGCCCCCCGGACATCCCGGTCGGAGACAATACCGACGACCTTGTTGGCGTCGTCCACCACAGGCAGGCGGCGGATATTTTTCTCCTTCAACAAATTCCGGCACTTGAGCAACGATGTCCCGGGCTTGACGGCCACGACGTTCGGGGTCATCCAATCTACTACGAGCATGCTTCCTCCTGCGCGACAGACTTCCGTGCTCCTGCCCGATATATCTGCACCTGCCGACAGGAACGTGCGCGCTTTTCCCAGCATAACCAAGCATGGCGGTAAGCACAAGTCTGTCGTGCGTATGCCGTCCAGCCGACGGCAAGGAGGGTTCCCATTCATGCTGCTGCATCTTGATACGACAGCCGGTTTTGACGGCATGGCACTGGCCGGCGCGCTTGCCCATCTGGGCGTCGACATGCGCCCCGTTCTTGAAGCCCTGCAACACTTCGACCTGCCCTGTCGCCTGCAGGGCGTCCAGCGCGGGCCCGCAGGCCCGGGATTTCGCCTCGTCCCTGCGGAAGAAGCCCTGCCTGCCGACGGACTCTGGCCCGTAAGCGGCCTGCGCGCGGCTCTGGAAGCCCTGCCCCTGCCTGAAAAAGCCCGGGAACAGGCCGCAACGGCCCTGCGTCTGCTGGTGGAAGCTCAGGCGCAGGCCCACGGCGTCCGTCCGGAAGGGCTGGCCTTTGCCGCCCGGGAGGGCGTTGCCGTGCTGCTTTCGCTGGCGGCGGCGTGCTGGGGGCTGGAACTGGCCCGCAAGGCTCTGGCCATAACCCGGGTCACCGCCGCGCCTCTGCCGTGGCAGTCCGGCATGCTGCGCAGTCCGCAGGGAGTCCTTCCTCTGCCCTCGCCTGCGGCCGCCCTGCTCCTGCGCGGCCTGCCTCTGTGCAAACGCGACGACGCCCCGGAAACATCCGGCGAACTGCTTCCGGCCGACGGCGCCGCGCTGGCGCATGTGCTGCCGGATGCCTTTGACACGCCGGAAGGCACGGTACGCGGTCTGGGCACGGGCTACCGTCCTGCCGCCGAGGACTCCTGGCTGCGCGTCTGGCTCGTGGAAGACGAAGCCGCCGAAGCTCCTGCCCCCGACGCGCAGCGCACGGGCGGCAATGAGCAGGTCGCGCAGCTGGAGACCCATCTCGATCACCTGACCGGCGAAGAACTGGGCATCGCTCTGGAAGTCCTTGCGGCCATGCCGGAAGTGCTGGATGTGCTCTGGCTGCCGGGTCTGGGAAAGAAATCCCGTCCTTCCGGAGTATTGCGCGTTCTCTGCGCCCCGCGTTACCGCGACGCCGTCACGGCCGCCGTCCTGCGGCATACGCACACCCTCGGTGTGCGCCACTGTCTGCTGCAACGCACGGTCCTCCCCCGGGAGGCCGGACGCTGCCCCGCCGGGCAGGCGCTCGGTCAGGAAGGGCTTATGCTGCCCGCCAAGCTGTACCGGCTGGAAGGCCGCGACTATGCTCGCCCCGAAGCCGACGCCGTGCGCGAGGCCGCGTCCGCTCTGGGCATCGGCGCTCCCGCCCTGCGCATGGCCCGCCCGGGCGACTAGAGCGTTTCACCTTTGAAAAAGATGAAACGCGAGGCGACGGCACAGCGCCGCCCGGCCCGAAGTGAGCGGAAAAACCGCGCTTTTTCCGCGACACGACAGGCCGTATGGTTTGCAAGCTGAAAATACTCCTTATGCGCGGGTTTTGGGGAGGATGGGGGAGTTTGAGGGGGAAGGAACCCCTTTTTGCCGCAAGCAAAAGGGGTTCCTTCCCCCTCAAAATAAAACATAACGCTCTAAAAACTCCTGACGCCGGCCACAGAAACGAAAAGCCGAAAGAGGCGCGAACCTCTCCCGGCAGTACATGGCGCTATGGCGCGAAGCGGCTTACAGGCCCTTGTCCTTCATCAGGCAGATCAGGTCGCAGACGCGGTTGGAATAGCCCCATTCGTTGTCGTACCAGGCCACGGCCTTGAGCAGGTAGCCGTCCTGCACGCTGGTATAGGGCGCTTCCACGATGCTGGAGGCCGGATTGCCCTTGAAGTCCATGGAAACGAGGGCCTTGTCGTTGTATTCGAGAATGCCCTTCAGATAGGTTTCGCTGGCTTCCTTGAGCTTGGCGAGCACGGTTTCGGTATCGGTATGCTTTTCCAGAATACCGCTGAAGTCCACCACGGAAACCGTGGGCGTGGGCACGCGCAGCGAATAGCCGCTGAACTTGCCCTTCAGCTCGGGAATAACCTTGGCCACGGCCTGCGCGGCCCCGGTGGAGGTGGGGATGATGTTGCAGGCGGCGGCACGGGCGCGGCGCGGGTCCTTGTGAGCCATATCAAGGATGCGCTGGTCGTTGGTATAGGAGTGGATGGTCACCATGTTGCCGATCTTGATGCCGAATTCCCGCTGCAGCACCAGCGCCATAGGCGCAAGGCAGTTGGTGGTGCAGGAGGCATTGGACACAATGTGATGTTTGGCGGGATCATACTGATCATGATTCACGCCCATGACGATGGTGATGTCCTCTTCCTTGGCAGGCGCGGTGATGATGACCTTTTTGGCACCGTTGTCGCGGTGCACGGAGGCCTGCGAGGCCTTGCGGAAAATACCGGTGCTTTCCACAACCACGTCCACGCCGTAGTCGGCCCAGCGCAGATTGCCGGGATCACGCTCGGCAAAGCAGTGGATCTTCCAGTCGCCGACCACGGCTTCCTGACCTTCCACCTTGGCGTCAAGCCAGGCGCGGCCATACACGGAATCGTATTCCAGCAGATGGAAATTGGTTTCCGCATCAAACAGATCGTTGATGGCGACCACTTCCACGCGATCCTTGTAGTGCTGATGCAACGCGCGGAAGACCTGCCGACCGATACGGCCGAATCCATTGATGCCTACACGAACTTTACTCATTGCTTCCTCCAGAAAACGGCACACAGCCGCACACTTTCACATGTCGCCCCGCAGACCTGTCCGGTATGCGCCACAAAAACGCCGAAAAGATCAAATATGAAACATGGCGGCATACCGGGGCTTTCAGGCACGCAGGGGTTCTAGTCTTCGTAAACGGAATAGGCGTGTTTCGCCATCAGTTCGTAATTGTTGCGCAGCGCGTCATGCAGACGGGCATTTTCGATGGACATGGCCGACAGAGCCGCCACGGCCTGCATGAAGGTTTCCTCGTCGGGAGTGAAGTCCCGCTCCTCGGAAGAATACACGCGAATCAGACCGATGGTCTTGCCGTTGACCAGCAGGGGCGCGGACAGTACGGAAACCAGTCCCTCGGCCTTGGCGGATTCGGGGTACTGGAAGCGGCCGTCGCTGGTGGCGTCTTTCAGATGAATGATCTTGCCGCCGAGCACTTCGCCGTCAAGACCACTGCGCCCTACTTCCACAGGGCCCTTGCGCATGTAGGAATCAGAAAGACCATAGGCGGCCGTGGGCAGCAGAAAATGCCCCGTGCCGTCCAGCAGGCGGATTGTGCAGGCTTTGCAGGACATGGCCTTAGCGGCATGTTCGGTGATCTGATGCAGCACGGCCGAGGGTTCCAGGCTGGAATTGACGGCCAGCGCCACGTCGCGCAATGCGGCAAAGTAATTTTGAGCCATACGAGAATCCTCCTGGGCGTAAAGCCCGGCTAGAGCGTTTTAGCTTTGAAAAAGTAAAACGCGAGGCGGCGGCACAACACCGCCCGGCCAAAAATGAGCGGAAGAACCGCGCTTTTTCCGCGAAACGACACATATGGTTTGGAACGCAACGCGTTTCAACCTGAAAATACTCCAGGGCCTGTGTCACGTCCCTGCCGCGACCGGCACGCCGCCGCGACAGGCTCGCGGAAATGCAGCATCGTTTTTGTTATTTTTTTCACAACAAGAACGCCCCGTCAATAGGCGACGCGATCCCGGCAGCCCCTATCCTTTGGGCTGTTCCTGCCGCTGCGGGGGGGTGCGCATGGTAATCTGGCCCTCGATGATGCCGCCTTCTTCGGTAAGCAGGCTCGGCGTGCGCAGCCGGCCTTCCAGCACGCCGGAAGAATGCACCACCACGCGACGCTTGGCGACGACATCGCCGGTCAGCTGCCCGGACAGCATCAGCTCGCCGACGTTGAAAGTTCCGTCAACCACGGCGCCCTTGCCGATGACCAGCGTGCCCTCGCTGGTAATTTCGCCGGTAAACTTGCCGTCGATATGGACGGAGCCTTCAAAAACAAGCTTGCCTTCATAGACGGTATTGGAACCGAGAAAGGCGTTCAGTTCTTCCTTTGCCACACTATCCCCCAGTGGACCTTTCGGTCTTCGCAGTATCATCGGTTAACCCTTGAACATGAAGCGTCTCATGGAGACGTTAAGCACAATTCCCACCAATGTAAAATTAACGATCGTGGCGCTGCCCCCGTAACTGATGAACGGCAGGGGTATGCCGACCACCGGCATCAGGCCGATGACCATGCCCATATTGATGCAGATTTGCCAGAAAAAATAAAAGAAAACGCCCACTACCAGCATACTGCCGAAGCGGTCCTTGGCCTGCACGGCCGTGGCAAAAATGGACAGCAGAAAAAAACAGAAGGCTGTCACCAGCGCCACACAGCCCACAAATCCCCATTCCTCGCCGAAAACGGCAACGGCAAAGTCGGAATGCCGTTCAGGCAGAAAGCGCAGCTGGCTCTGCGTGCCGCCGCCAAAGCCCTTGCCCCAGAGCTCGCCGGAGCCGATGGCAATACGTGACTGCAGGATGTGATAGCCCGTGCCGCGCGGATCGTCGCCGGGATTGAGGAAGGTCAGGATGCGCTGCCGCTGATAGTCGTGCATGCCCACGAACCACATAAAGGCCCCGGCGCAGGGCACGGCCAGCAGACAGGTCTTGAGCACCGCGGGCTTGAGCCCGTGAAACAGAATCATGCCCGCGAGAATGAGCAGAATCAGCATGGAGGTGCCGAGGTCCGGCTGTTTGAGAATGAAGAGCACGGGCAGCATCCCGGCAGCCAGCACCATGCTGAAATTCTTCCAGTCCAGCGGTTTGCCGTCGCGTGACAGCAGACGCGCCGTCAGCACCAGCACGGCCAGCTTGGTCATCTCCGACGGCTGGAGGCTCATGAATCCCAGAGAAATCCAGCGCTTGGCCCCGTACACCGTACTGCCTATGAGCGGTACCAGCATCAGCAGAACAAGACAGCACAAATACGCCGGCCAGGCAAGATTACGCAACTGCCGGTAGTCGAAACACAGGGTCAGCAGCAGACAGCCCAGACCGCACAGACCCCAGATCAGCTGTTTCTGATAGAAGGGCGCATAGGACAGCAGGCCGCTCTCAATGCGCGTGCCGCTGGCGGAATAGAGATTGCCGACGCCCACGAGATAGAGCGCGAACAACCAGAGCAGCAGGCTCCAGTTAAGATAGGTAAAAAGTCGCTTGTCCATACGCAGACGCAGATATCAACGTTGAAAATTTGCGTGGGCCCCTGCCGACGGGCATTTCCCGGGGCGTGCGCGTTCCGGCAGCAATCCCCCGTGCCTTCTGCGAGTTTTGGCGTCCTTTCGGCAGAAAGGGCGATTGTCAGAGCGTTCCGCCATTGAAAATGGGCGGAACGCGGGGCGGCAGCACCGTGCCGCCCCGCCTGTCGCTTTGCGGAAAAAACGCGCTTTTCCGCGAAACGACAGCCGTATGGTTTGAAATGCAAAGCGTTGCAAACTGAAAAAGTTCTGCACGCCGCGCCGCCGTGCGGCGGCTGTTTTCCTCAGGCAGAGCCGGACGACCGGCTCCCGCCTACGGAATGATGACCTTGAACCGCGGCGCCTGCCCCGGCCGGGTCGACGACGGAGCCGGGCGAGTTTCCAGCGGTACGACATTGCGCGGGCGCGGCGTGCCTTCAGGATTCGGACGCGCATTCTGCGGCGTGGGGGCCAGCGGCGTCACGACGGCACGGCGCGGACGCTGCTGTTGCTGCTGCGGCGTCTCCGTGGCGGGGCGCGGTCTGGGAGCGCCCTCGTCCGGGCCGAAAAGATGCTCATAGACCTTCTTGGCAACAGGCCCGGCCACGCTGGACCCGCCGCCGCCATGTTCCACCATGACGACGACCACATACGTCTTGTCGTTCTTGCGCCCCCAGGTGGCGATCCAAGCGTGGTCGCGCTGGGCGTATTCCATTTCCGCGGTCTTGAGGCGGCGATCTCCCGACGAAAAACGCAGCTTGACGACCTGCGCAGTTCCTGTCTTGCCGCCCATGTCGGCATCCTTGCGGCCAACGACGCGCGCCGTACCGCCGGATGCCGTCTTGCGCATGGCCTCCACGACAAAATCCAGCGTCTTGAGCGAGGCCGGCACCGTACCGACCACGTCGACCGTAGTATTGTCCAGCAGCTGCGGTTTGAGCAGCTTGCCGCCGTTCAGCAGACTGGAAACGTAGACGGCCATCTGCACGGGCGTCACCAGCGTGTAGCCCTGACCGATGGAGACGTTGTACGTCTCGCCGCGAACCCAGGGTTTCTTGAAGCGCTTGCGCTTCCACTCCTTGGAAGGCACCAGGCCAGATTTCTCGTGCGGCAGATCAATGCCTGTGGGCCGGCCGAAGCCGCACGCCTTGGCGAACTCCTCGATCTTGTCAATGCCGAGCCGCTCGGCCATGATATAAAAATACACGTCGCAGGAATTGATCAGCGCGCTCTGCATGTTCTGCGAGCCGTGACCGCCGCGCCGCCAGCAGCGGAAAATCTGGTTGCCCAGCTTGACCTGCCCGGGGCAGTAGACGCTCTCGTTGGGGTTGACCCCGTTTTCCAGAAACATGGCCGCCATGACGAGCTTCCAGACCGATCCCGGAGGATAGACGCTCTGGATGACGCGGTTCTGAAGCGGAAAACGCTTGCTGGTACGCAGGGCGTCCCAGTCCCGCTGGGATATGCCCGCGGCAAAAATATTGTTGTCATAGGCGGGCGAGGTGACAAGCGCGCGCAGCTTGCCCGTATCGGGCTCCATGACGACCACGCAGCCCGCCTCCCCCTGCAGGGCTTCCCAGGCGGCTTCCTGCAGGTCCCGGTCCAGACTAAGATTGATTTCCTCGCCGCTCTGCGGTTCCTTGGTCAGGCGCTTGCCCAGCATGCGGCTGTGCGCGTCCACCTCGACCTCGTACTCGCCCTTGCGGCCGCGCAGGCGCTTTTCCAGCTCCAGCTCCAGCCCCTGCTTGCCCACGAGATCGCCCATAGCCAGATCCGGATCGGCCTGCATTTCCCGTTCGTTGACTTCCGCCACATAGCCCAGCACGTGCGCGAACAGGTCCTTTTCGGGATAACTGCGCTTGGTGCGCACGACAATTTCCAGTCCCGGCCAGTTGATCAGCTCGGACTCAACCCGCGCCACCAGCTCGAAGTCCATATCCGTGATCATGAGCAGCGGCTCAAAGGGCTTCACCTTGATCCGGTCGCTGCGATACTTGTCCCAGACCTGCTCCAGCGGCAGATTCGTCCATTCGCTGATCTGCGCCAGCGTGGCGGGCACGTCGTGACAGTCTTCCGGCACCAGCGCAAGACCGAAGGCCGTCCGGTTGTCGGCCAGAACCTTGTTGGTATCGTCAAGAATGCGTCCCCGCGGGGCAAAGATGCGCTCCATGCGCAGACGGTTGTTCTGCGCCTGTTCGCTGAATTCCGCGCCCCTGTGTATCTGGAGATACCAGAAGCGCGCCACGAAGACGAAAAAGAAGATGCCCACCAGCACCTGCAGGAGGATGGCCCCGCTGCGCGGCGGCTGATAGCGTTCGCTTTCGACCTGAATCTTGAGCCAGGAACGCTTTTTCCTGCCCTGCGCGGCGCCGCCGTTCTCTTCCGGGGGCCGCTTATTCCGAAACATCACTCTTGTCTCCGGGACGCAGCACGGACAGAATCCGCCAGGCCAGCGGCATATAGATGGCCTGCACGAGACTGATGTCGCGCATGGCGTTCATGTCGAACGTCGGCGTTGCCTGCAGGGGAGCCAGCAGCCAGGCCAGCCCGAAATACGCGCCCCCCAGACAGGTGGACAGCAGGAAGATAAAGACGAAATTGCCGACCTCGAACAGCCAGCGCCCGATCTTGAACGAGGCAATGACCACAAGATACCAGAGCAGCACGCCGCCGAACGGCCGCGTGCCCATTCCCTCCTGAAGGATAATGAAAACCGGCAGCAGCCAGCCCAACATTTTGTAGTCCCGTTCCTGCAACAGCAGCAGAACGCCGACAACGAGCGCATCCAGCCCCGGAACCAGAGCCTGCGCAATGATGGAGATCACAATGAAAGCCAGCCACCAGCAGCATTCCTGAAAGGTATTCATGTGTTAACGGGAGGGTTGCAGACGGGGGCCGCCGGTGCTGCCGTCAGGAGCGACCGAAGGCGAGGTGCGCCCCGGCGCGGGGGGGCCCACAAAGACCGGCGGCGGTCCGAGGGGCAGAGTGGGAACGCTGACGCCCGTGGGTTCAAGCATGAGCACTTCTTCCAGATGGCGCAGATCCACCAGCGGCTCGGCCTGAATGGCCAGAAACTGCGAGTAGTTGGACGGGGCCACGCTGAGCACGCGGGCTACGGGAATACCCTTGGGGAACTTGCCGTCAAGGCCGGAGGTAATAAGAATTTCCCCGGGATTAACGTCCGTGCCCCGCTCCATGAAACTGACTTCCAGAACGCGGCCCGGCCCCTGACCGGTCAGAATACCGGACGAGCGGCTTTCCTGCGCCAGAACGGCAATGCGGCTGGAGGGGTCCGTCAGCAGCAGCGCCGTAGCGGTATGCGCGCTGGACCGCAGAATGCGCCCCACCAGACCGAGATTCGTCACCAGCGGCGTGCCGGGGCGGCCGCCCGTGGCATAGCCGCGGTTGATGCTGATGCTGTCGAGAACGCCGTTGGGTCCGAGACGGCCCGAGAGAACGCGCGCCCCCACAGGACGCCAGGCCTGATCCGTCGGCATCTGAAGGAGCTGGCGCAGCCGCTTGAGTTCGGCCAGCGATTCCCCCTGCGCCATCAGACGCGCTTCCAGATCGCGCACCCGCTCCTTGAGCGCAAGATTCTCCTGCCGCACGTCAACCAGCGCAAAATAATTGCTCCAGATATCGGCAACGGAATCCTGCACGGCACGCAGGCCGGACAGGACGCCCCCGGCGGCTTCCAGACCGACATTGGTTGTGATGGTGTCCAGCACTTGCGTACGCTGATTCCACGAGTACACGCCAAGCAGAAGAATAAACAGCGTACCCGCAAGCAGGAAAAGACGCCTGAATGTCACATTGCCACCTGTGGCGCGCCGCCCCGGCCGCAAGGGAGGGGCGCGCCTGTTGTCGAAAGTTTGGGCTTTTCGCCGCATGCCGCCACCCGGCGGCGCGGCATGCAGAGAAGCAAAAACGGGAAACGCCCGACCGACCGCCTCAGGAAGGCGACATGGCCGGGCGTCCGCTCCCGCGTTCACCGGGACAGGAAAAAACCTGCGGCGTCACGCTCCCGCCGGACGTCTCGTTCGGATATTTCGGGTCGGGCGAGCCGGGCCGCAGCCTCGCGTTTTACCTTTTTCAAAGGTAAAACGCTCTGAAAAACGCGCCCCGGCCGGGATGCTCGACTAGAGCATTTTCAGTTTGAAATGCTTTGCATTTCAAACCATACGGCCTGTCGTTTCGCGGAAAAAGCGCAGTTTTTCCGCTCACTTTTGGCCGGGCGGCGCTGTGCCGCCGCCTCGCGTTTCACCTTTTTCAAAGGTGAAACGCTCTAATCGATGCACACTTCCTTGAGAATATGCAGATTGTCCAGCGCCCGCCCGGTACCCATGACGACCGTGGACAGAGGATCGTCCACCACCGTGATGGGCAGAGAGGTTTCCTCGCGCAGGAGCTGATCCAGCCCCTTGAGCAGCGCGCCGCCGCCGGTCAGCACAATACCGCGGTCCACGATATCGGCGGCCAGTTCCGGCGGGGTCTGTTCGAGGGCCACACGCACGGCCTGAACAATGCTGTCCACCTGTTCGGAAATGGCCTTACGCACTTCTTCGGAAGTAATGATGATGTTCTGCGGAATACCGGTGACCAGGTCGCGCCCCTTGACCTCGATCTGCTGTTCGGGGTCCAGCGGATAGGCGGACGCGATCTTAATCTTAATTTCTTCGGCCGAGGATTCGCCAATCAGCATGTTGTACTTGCGCTTGACATGCATCATGATGGCTTCGTCCATCTTGTCGCCGCCCACGCGCACGGAACGCGAGTACACGATACCCGCCAGCGAGATGACGGCCACTTCCGTAGTACCGCCGCCGATGTCCACCACCATATTGGAGGTAGGCTCCTGAATGGGCAGGTCCGCGCCGATGGCGGCGGCCATGGGCTCCTCGATAAGATAGACTTCCCGGGCTCCGGCGGACTGCGCCGATTCCTTGACCGCGCGCTTTTCCACCTGAGTAATGCCGGTAGGCACGCAGACCATGATGCGCGGGCGGACAAGACGGCGGGAATTGTGCACCTTGGCAATGAAATGGCGCAGCATGGCCTCGGTCACTTCAAAATCGGCGATGACGCCGTCCTTCATGGGCCGGATGGCCGAAATATTGCCGGGCGTGCGCCCCAGCATGCGCTTGGCGTCGGCGCCGACGGCCAGCACCACATTATTGCCGCGCGAATCCTTCTTGACGGCCACCACGGAGGGTTCGCGCAGCACAATGCCCTGTCCCTTCACATAGACACAGGTATTGGCCGTTCCCAGGTCGATGGCCAGGTCATTGGAAAACATGCCCAGTGCAAAATCCATTATTTTTGACATCTGTCTTGCTTGCCTCGCTCTGCTGCTCTGCGTATGTTTCGCCTGCCGTCGCGCATGGGGCGCGCTTCGCGTCCGGGCCGAAAAATGCAAAAAGGGAGATGCCCCGTAACAAGGGCATGCTTCGAGGCCCCGCGAAAAGCCGGCATAGCGATTCAATGGATAAATTTGTTCGGCTAAATTGGGCGCTAAGTCAAGGGCGGCGGCGGGTGGTTCAAAATATTTTTCTCACGCCGCCTTCCGTGAAAGCGCGGCAAAAGGGCATAATTATGCTGCGTTGGCACACATTGGCCACATGGTTCCGCCGGCGATACGGCGTGCGGGTGCAAAAAATTCCACTGGACGCGGGCGCGACCTGCCCCAACCGCGACGGCACGCTGTCGCGCGAGGGCTGTCTGTTCTGCAACGACGAGGGCTCCGGCTCCGGTCTCGGCCTGCGCGGTCTGTCGCTGGCCGCGCAGTGGCAGCGCTGGCATACCAAATATACGGCCACCGATCCCGACCGGCGCTTCATGGCCTATCTTCAGTCCTTTTCCAATACCTACGGCCCCATCGACCGCCTGCGTCGCCTGCTGACGGAAATCGCCGCCCTGCCGGGCTGCATGGGCGTCAGCGTCGGCACTCGTCCCGACTGTCTGGACGAGGATCTCGTCGCCCTGCTGGCATCCATCCCCCTGCCCGAGGTCTGGCTGGAGCTGGGTCTGCAAAGCGCACATGACGCCACGCTGCGCCGCATACGGCGCGGGCATGACGCCGCCGCCTCCGTCCGGGCCGTGCGCATGGCCGCGGAGGCCGGGCTGCTCGTCTGCGGGCATCTCATGGCGGGCCTGCCCGGCGAAGACTACGCTGAATTTGCCGCCAGTGTGGAATGGGCCGTTTCCCTGCCCCTCGCCGGGCTCAAGCTCCATAATGTCTATGTTCCACGGGGAACGGGGCTGGCCGCCCTCCTCGCCCGGGGCGCGTATCAGCCGCTGGCCCGGGACGAATACGTGGACTGGCTCTGCGGCGTCCTCCCCCGCATTCCCGCCCGTATGGTCCTGCACCGCATACAGGCCGATCCCGCCCCAGGAGAACTGGAAGCCCCGGACTGGGCGCTGGATAAACGCGGCATCATTACCGACGTCCGCCGCGCCCTCACCGCCCGTAACCTCTGGCAGGGCTGCCGCGCCGACGCCCCCGACGCGCGCCCGGAATGGTTCGGCGGCTAACTGTCCGCCGTCGCTGCTGCGCTGGGGGAAGGGGAACCCCCTCTGCTGGCGCGAGAGGGGG
>DXFI01000248.1 GCA_019114565.1 Candidatus Desulfovibrio intestinigallinarum
CTTGACGGCTTCGCAGGGGGCGGACAGGGCGGCGGACTTGCTCTTGCCGCGGCATTCGTAGACGACTTCCTGATAGCGGACAAAGCCCACATAGTTGCCGGTGGGGCTGACGTTGACATTGGTGGTCATGCTGTTGGTGTCCACTTCGGTATAGGTGGCCACGTAGGTGCTGCCCATTTTGCGCACCAGCTTGGCACTCTTGGAAGGCTGCACGTTGCGGGCGGCCTGAGCCACCAGCTGGCGGCCGGTGGCTTCGAGATCGGCCTGAATCTTGTCGCCGGGCTGGGCGGCGTTGCCGGCGGCCTCCTGAGTGGTCGTCTCGGCGGCGGGCGCCTGCGCCGCATCCATCTTGTCGGCGCTTTCGTCGGAACCGAAGAGAGAGCAGCCGCTCAGGCCAAGACCAAGAACCATGACGCAAGCCAGTGTCTTTTTCATGAAATTTCCCTTTGTGTTTGTGCAATCCCTCGGGAGATGAGGGAAAACGAATTTACAAAAAAGCGAAGCCGGATGACCTTGTACAGCAACGTGCGCCGGGACACGTCATGCGATGCTGCATCAGCACGTTTTTCATTTGAAAAAGGTGCAACGCAAGGCGGCGGTACAGTGTCGCCCGTCCAAAAGTGCACGGAAAACGACGCTTTTCCCGCTGAACAACAGTTCGTATAGTTTGAAATGCGAACATTTCAAACTGAGAAAATCCTTCAGAGCCCGCAGCTGCCCTGATTGCCTTTGCCTAGCCCCCGGACGGCGTGTTGTCAAGAGTTCCGCATTGCGTTTTTGCGTTTTTTATCTTCTAGATTTTATTGATATTTTTTCAAGTATGGGTGGCTTTTCCCGGTGGGACGTCGTAAGTACCGGCAATGTCTGCCAGACCGTCTGAATCTGGATAAAAGGAGGTGCGGCTCGATAAAAAACATTGTCGGAAAAGAAATCGGAGTGCGTTCAGAGCGTTTTGCCACTGAAAAAGGCGGAGCGCGAGGCGGCGGCACAGCTCCGCCCGGCCCGAAGCGAGCGGAAAAAACGCGTTTTTCCGCGAAACGACAGACAGTATAGTTTGAAAGGCGCGCGTTTCAAACTGAAAATGCTCCAGGTTGCAAGGACAAATGAAAAGGGCCCGGCGTCGTAACGCCGGGCCCCGTTCAGTCAGTCGCTTCGAGGGTTAGTCGAAGGAGATTTCCGTACGGCGGTTCAGATAGCGGCCGTCGTCGGTGTTGTTGTCATACTTGAAGGACTTGCCCTTGCCGATGGCGGTCACGCGGCTGGCGGGGATGCCCTGCTGGCCGAGGTAATCCTTCACGGCATTGGCGCGGTTCTGGGAGAGCTTCTGGTTGTACGCGTCGGTACCCTTGGCGTCGGTCCAGCCGGTCAGGATGACGCGCTTGTTGGTCTGGGCCTTGATGATGGCGGCGGCTTCGTTGAGGATGCCCATGGCCTTGCTGTCAAGGGCATAGGAGTCAAAGGCGAAGTTCACGCCGCGCAGGACGATGACTTCTTCCTGACCGCAGAAGACGGCGAGCACGAAGCGTTCCACGGCGGCGTCGCTGGTGGCGAGGTCTTCGCCGCGCACCACCACGGTGGCGGGATTCAGAGCGGCAAGCTGCTTGATGGTGTTTTCACCGTTGGGGGTGTCGGCCAGAGAGATGACATGGATCACGAGGTTGCGCTGGCTGGCGTACACCTGACGGGCCACGTCCACGATGTTGGTGCCGCGGTTGTTGTCGCCGTCGGTGACCAGGATGATGGCGGCGTCGCGCTTCATGCTGGACAGGAAGGGCTCGTAGGTGTGCAGGCCGTCGCCCATGGTGGTCATGCGGCCGAAGATCTGGAAGTCGGAACGCAGGTTCTTGATGGCGGCAGCCATGGCTTCACGATTCCAAGGGCCCTGTTCCACCAGAGCGCCGTTGGGGGAAATGGTATGCAGACCGGCGTTCATGCTCTGCGCCGGAATGGAAGCGTTCACGCGGGTCAGCGCGCTCTTGGCAATGGCAATCTTGTCGAGCTTCAGTTTGTCGTTCTTCATCATCATGGAACCGGAGTAGTCCACGACGAAATCGAAGCTTTCAACCTTCTTGGGGCAGTTGACAGGAGCGGCCGCAGCAGCGACGGCATAGCTCAGCACCAGCGCGGCGGCGAGCGCCAACAGACGAAGAGACTTCATATTTCCTCCCGGGAAAATGCGCCGCTCTGCGCGGCAGTTATACGTACGGTATATCCGCATGGATAAAATAAGACGTACGCTATAATCTTTTTCTAGCCTTTTTCAAGCCCGAGCGCAAGCGGGAAAGCCTTGCGCCGCCTCTGTCTGGACACTTCTTTTTCCCTTGGGCATACTGGTCACGCCACCCTTGCAAGGAGAATATCATGGCGGCGCTGACATTTTGCAAATGGAGCCCCTGCGGCAATACGACGTTGCTTTTCCCCGCCTGCGGACTGGATGCCGCCCGGCAGGCCCGTCTGGCGGCCGCCGCGCTGGATGCCGCCTGTCTTGGCGGCGAGCAGGCGGGCTTTGTGGACCTGCGTGCCCGTTCGCTGCGCATGGCCGGGGGAGAGTTCTGCGTCAATGCGGCGCGAGCCTTCGGCGCGCAGCTGGCTCTGGAAGAGAGCGGGGCGCGGCAGAGTCTTGTGGACGGGGCGGGCGAATCCCGGGAATTTCGTTGCGACATTTCGGTGTCGGGCTGGCCGTCGCCGGTGGGCATCCATGCCCGCGGTTTCGGCTCCCGGTGGCAGGTGGCGGCGCGGCTGTCTCTGCCGCCCTGCCCGATCAGCCGTCCCGCGCCGGGAGTGACGCTGGTGCGCCTGCCCGGCATCGTGCATCTGCTGATGGACGGCACGACGCATCTGCTGCCGGAAAACTGCCTTGCCGCCGCTGCCATGCTGCGGCGCGATCATGATCTGGACAAGGAGGCGGCCTGCGGCGTCATCTGGTGGCGTCGCCGTCAGCAGCAGCTGGAAATGCTGCCGGTGGTGCACGTGCGCGATGCCGGAACGGATTTTCTGGAAGGCGCCTGCGGCTCCGGCGCGCTGGCGCTGGCCCTGTCGCTGTACGAAAAGGGAAGACCGCGCCGCCTCTCCCTGCTGCAACCGAGCGGCGGGCTGCTGGATGTGGAGATCGGGCTGGACGGCGACGGGCTTGTCGCCGAGGTGGACGGCGAGGTGCAGCTGGTGGCGCAGGGGCGCGTCTGGCTCCATGAACTGGAGGATGCGCCTGCCGTATCCCGTGCCGGCGCATGAACCGCAGCGCCCCTCTGAGAGAAGGCTTTACCACGGGCAGCGCCGCAACCGCGGCTGCTGTGGCGGCCCTGCGCCATCTGCTGTGCGGCGAACAGCCCGGCAGCGTCCGCGTTCCGCCCCCGCCCCGCGCCGAGCGGCAGACCCCGCTGTGCGTTCCCGTGGCCTCCTGCGCGTCCGGTCCGGCGGCCGATGTGCGGGCGCTGGCGGCCCGCTGTTCCGCCGTGCTGTCCGTGGCTCATGCCTGCGTGATCAAGGACGGCGGCGATGATCCCGATGCCACGCACAAGGCGGAAATTCGCGCCACGGTGGCGCTGCTTGCCGCCCCGGTGCCTCCCCCTGATGCGCTCCTGCTCGACGCCGCGCCTCTGCCTCTCTATCTTGTCGGCGGGCCGGGCATCGGACGCGTGACCCTGCCGGGCTTGCCCGTGCCCGTGGGACAGCCCGCCGTCAATCCCGCCCCCCGCGAACAGCTGTGCGCGGCCGTGCGGGCTCTTCTGTCGTCCCTCCCTCTGCCGCCCCGGGCCGCCGCTCTCCTGTGTGTGCTTTCCGTGCCTGAAGGCCGCGCCATTGCCGCGCATACCTTCAACCCGCGTCTTGGTATTGTGGACGGTATTTCTATCCTCGGCACGCAGGGAACCGTCCGGCCTTTCAGTCATGCCGCCTGGCAGGCGTCCATAGCGCAGGGCATTGCCGTTGCCGAGGCCACGGCCTGCCCCGGTCTGGGCATGAGCACCGGACGCCGCTCCGAAAAGCTGCTCATGGCCCATTATCCAGACTGGCCTGCCTGTTCTTTTGTGCAGGTTGCCGATTTTGCCGCTTTTTCCCTCGAACAGGCCGGGCGTTCCTCCCTGCCGCTGCTCGTCTGGGGCTGCTTTTTCGGCAAGGCCGTCAAACTGGCGCAGGGCCATGCCTCCACGCATGCGAAGGACGCCGCTCTGGACATGGAACGTCTTGCGGCCCTGTGCGCCGCTCAGGGCGTAACCGGGGCCGATGCCCTGACCTCCTGCGTCACCGCCGCCCATGCGCTGGAGCTCTTGCTGGCCGCGGGCCCGGCCGGTCTCCGGGCTGTTGCCGCCGTTGCCCGGGAAGCCGCCCGCACGGCCTCCCGTTTTGCCGGGCGGCCCGTTCGCGTTCACATTTTCGCCGATGACGGTTCGGAGCTTGCTTCCGCATGAATCCCGCTTCCTTTGCTCCCGTGCATGTGCTGGGCCTTGCCGCGCCCTTTTCTCCCGATACTCTGCCGCCCGCAACGCTGGACCTGCTGCGCGTCGCCGATCTTGTCTGCGGCGGGCGGCGTCTGCTTGATGCCGTGGCCTCCCTCGTGCCGCAGGCGCGTCTGCTGCCGCTTGCCGCGCCGCTGGAGGCAACGCTCCGGCTTCTCGACGAGGAGCGCACGCGTCAGGATGCGTCGCTCGTAGTTCTGGCCGACGGCGATCCGCTGTTCTTCGGCATCGGCGCGACCCTTGTGCGGCGCTGGGGCCCTCAGGCCGTGCGCATCCATCCCGCGCCTTCCTGTCTGCAGCTGGCCTGCGCCCGTCTCGGTCTGCCGTGGCACGACGTGGCCGCAGTCTCTCTGCACGGGCGGGACTCCCTGCATCCTTTTCTGGCGGCCGCGCTGCGCTGCCGCCCCTTCGGCGTGCTGACCGACGCCCGCGCAACGCCCGCCCTTCTGGCGCGGGTGCTGCTGGATCGCGGGCTTGTCCATTTTCGTGTGCATGTTTTCGAGGCTCTCGGATTCCCTCACGAAACCTGCTGGCAGGGTTCGCTGTCCGAGGCGGCCCGGCGGCATTTCGGCCCGGCCTGCACGCTGCTTTTTCTGCCGGGAGACCTCGCGCCCCGGCGGCCGCATCTCGGGCTGGCCGCCGATGCGCTGGTGTCCGACAGAGGGCTGATGACCAAGGCTCCCGTGCGGGCCGCGGCCCTGTCGCTCCTCCGTCTCGCGCCCGACGGCATTCTCTGGGATGTGGGCGCGGGGTCCGGTTCTCTGTCCATTGAAGCGGCGTCGTTTCTGCCGGATGGCCGCGTATACGCCGTGGAGCGTGTGGCTCGCCGCGCCCTCGACATTCAGGAAAACCGTCAGCGTTGCGGCGCTGCCAATCTGCATGTCGTTTTCGGCCCGGCTCCCGCCTGTCTTGCCTCCCTGCCCGCGCCCAATGCAATCTTTGTGGGTGGCGGTCTGTCCGGCGGCGCGGCCGCGTCCCTGCTTTCAGAGCTCTACGCCCGGCTTCTTCCCGGAGGCCGTCTTGTGGCGGCCTGCGTGCTGCTCGACAGCCTCGCCGCCTGCCGTCAGGCCCTGCGCGCGCTCACGGTAAAACCGCCGGTGCTGCTCCAGATCGCCGCCGCCGAAGCCCGGCCGCTCGGCTCCGACTGCCATCTGTCCGCCCTGAACCCCGTGTTTCTGGTGATGGTTGAGAAAGGGGAGGGGTAAGGGGGAAGTTTTG
>DXFI01000028.1 GCA_019114565.1 Candidatus Desulfovibrio intestinigallinarum
CTCACCCCATGCCCCGCGCCGGGCAGGCGACCTGCCGCCCGCGCCGGGCAGCAGCCGCGATGCACAGAGGGACAGCGGCTTAATACGACCAGGGCGTTTTACCTTTTTCAAAGGTGAAACGCTCCAGCTTGTGCTGATACGTCCCGGAGTAAAAGGGCCCGGCCTTCCTTGCGGAAAGCCGGGCCCGTAATTTTTTTCTGGGTGCTGGGAAAGATAGGGGATTGGGGGAGCTGCGGGAATGCCTTTCCTTCGCAAAGGCTGGGCCCTCTCGCGCCGGGGCGGGCGGCCTTGTGCCGTCATCTGCACCCGTTTGAAACAGCGCGTTGGGGGAAGGATGGGGGGCTCGGGGGGAAGGAAACAGCCCTTGTGTGCCAGCCAAGGGGGGCC
Source organism: Candidatus Desulfovibrio intestinigallinarum (assembly GCA_019114565.1). Lineage (GTDB taxonomy): Bacteria > Desulfobacterota > Desulfovibrionia > Desulfovibrionales > Desulfovibrionaceae > Desulfovibrio > Desulfovibrio intestinigallinarum. The sequence continues at coordinate 388 of DXFI01000028.1, forward strand.
TTCCCCCCGAAAAAACGAAGTAGCGTCGGCTACTGCTGTTGTTGCAGCATGTCCACGTGCAGGGTTCCTTCCATGAAGCGTTCAAAGGCGCTTATGGGCATGGGCTTTGCCATGAGAAAGCCCTGCCCGTAGGCGCAGCCCAGCTTTTTGAGCTGATTGAACTGGGAAAGGGTTTCAATGCCCTCGCACAGAATGTTCATATCCAGCTCCTTGCCAAGGGCAATGATGGGTTTGAGGAGCTGCTCGTAGCGTTCGTTTTCCAGAAATTCCTTGTCCAGCTTCAGAATGTCGATGGGGAACTTGAGCAGAGCGGCCAGCGAGGAATAGCCCTTGCCGAAGTCGTCCAGCGCTATCTTGATGCCGTTTTTGCGGAGGATACGAAGATTCTTGAGCAGCAGGGGCAAATTGCTTTCCGTCATGCCCTCGGTTATTTCTATAATGATGAGTTCCTTTGAAACATTGTAGCGGCGCAGGATCTCAATCAGCTTTTCGCCGTAGTTCTCCGTGAGGAAGAGCGCGCGCGACTGATTGACGGAAATAGGCACAACTTCCTTGCCCTGATTCTGACGCCGGCGCAGCCACTGGCAGACCTGTTCAAGTACGAAGGTGTCCACCAGACGGATAAAGCCGTTCTGCTCGAAGATCGGGATGAACTGATCGGGAGAAAAGTTCTCGCCTGATGCGGCCTGCCAGCGTATCAGGGCTTCGCCGCCCTTGATGGTGCTGGAGCGGAGGTCGAACTGCGGCTGGATGTAAACCTGGAATTCTCCTCCCTCCAGCGCGGCAAGCATCCTGTTTTCGATTTGTATGGTGAGCTGTTTTTTGTCCTCCAGCGCGGTGCTGTAGTAGGTAAAGGAGGACTTGTAGGCCGTGTTGCTGATGCTGCTTTGCGCCGTTTCGGCTGCGGCAACGAGATTTGCCAGTCTGTCAAAGTCCGAGGTGACGCGGACGATGCCGACGGTCAGCAGCACAAGATGCCCCAGTCTTTCGCCATAGGTTGAAAAAATCTTGAAGATGTCGTTCAGCCTGGTTTCCAGCGCCGCGTCGTTCTCTTCATGCCAGAGGCAGAGAAAGCGCCCCCCGCCGCAATGGGCAACAATGTCCTGCGAATCGCCGGACATGTGCAGGGCCGTATAGCAGCTTCTGATGGCGGCGTCGCCGTGCTTGCAGCCGTAGAGCTGATTGATATGAATGAGGTGGCGTATATTGGCGCTGAGAATGTAGCAGGGCTGTTCCTTTTTCAGTACTTTTTCCGCCTTGCGCAGGAAGCAGGCCCTGTTGATGCCCTGGGTGACAAGGTCCGTATAGGCCACTTCCTTCAGACGCCGGACTTCCTTGCGGGATGCGCGGATACGCAGGACAAAGAAAAGCGTCAGCACGGCAAGAAGCACGCCGTAGTAGTTGCGAATAAGATAGACAAGCAGATTCATGCCTTCGAGGGGCGGCACTTCCAGCAGAAGGGATTCTATTTCCGCATTGGAAAGTCCGGCAATCCCCTTGGAAAAAACGGTGTGCGCCTGCGGCGGAAGCTGGGGATTGAAGCCCAGCGCCATGGGATAAAAAGCCAGCGTTATCTGGTAATGCAGCTTTGAGGCGGCGTCCTTGCTGTGCGGCAGGCCCGGATAGAAGGGGATGTAGGCGTCTAGCTCCCCGCGTTCCAGCGCCGCCCGGCATTCTTTTTCCGATGCAAAAAGAAAGACGCAATCCCTGGGATAGATAAAGAGGTAGGCTTCCCGCACGCTGATCATTTCCCGGGTGGCGCCGATGCGCAGGCCGCTGCCGGGGGTGACGGATTCCCCTGTTGTCGCCAGCGTTATCTGGGGATTGTAGTAGGGAAGGCCGGTGGCAATCTGATAGCGTTTTCTGAAATTCCTGCCGGGAAAGACATTGGTGACGATGTCGGCCTTGTTTTCCCGCAGCATGGTCAGGCAGGATTCGTAATCCGGCGCAGCCACATATTCCAGCGATATACCCATGTTCTGTGCGATGCGGGCCACAAAGTTCCGGAGGAAGAGGTTGTTGCCCTGAGATGGCGTATCCTCACCGGCGCTGAGGGCCACCCGGAGCGTCGGGCGCGTCCGGAGCCATTCCTTTTCTTCCCTGTCGAGCGCAATGTCGATGGGATTTCCCGGATCGATGAAGGTGTTGAAGAAGTTGGCGAGCGGCCGCGGATTAAAGATCTGCAGGCGGTTCAGCACCTCGTTGACATGCGGAATAAAGTAGGTGTCGTCTTTGGACGAAACAAAGTAGAAGGGCCGGGAATCGAAAATGCCGGCTACCTTGGTTTTTCTGCCGACGGGGCTGCCGTCCACATAGCCGTCCAGCGTGCCCGCAGCGAGGTCCCTCTTGATGTCCGCGGCGGTGCTGTAGAATACCGGCTGAAAGGAAAATTTATTGTTTTTTGCGATAGTATTAAAAATATCGTAGTGATAGGAACCAGTATAGAAGCCGATGCGCAGATTCTCGAAGTCCTTGAAGTCCATGTAATGAACCGGACTGTCCTGCGGCACATGCAGTGTGGTGGCGTAAATGCCTGCCCGGATATTTGAATACTGAAACTGTCTGGCACGTTCCGGCGTCCATGTCATGCCGCAGGCAAGATCGATTTCGCCCGCGGCAAGCTTGTCGGTGACGTTTTCCAGCCCGACCTGCACCCACTGAATATCCCAGTCCACAAAATGATCGAGGGCCTCGAACAGGGCCGGCAAATAGCCCCACAGGGCGTTGTCCTTGCTGTGAAAGTTACCGTACTGGCTGAACCAGCCGATGCGGACGACGCGCCGTTCGCCGTCGGAGGTTCTGTCCTTGTCGGGAAAGCTGATCAGAGGGCGATGCTCGGGAAGGACGGACGCAGCGGCGGCCGCGGCTGCCGACAGCGGGAGAAAAAGACAGAAGAGAACGAGAAGGCTGCCAAGGCCGGATTTCAGGATTGGGGGGAAAATGTGTCGCATGGTAACCGCCTGTAGGGAGGGCGCGTCCGCTGCTGCTGCGGAGTGGCTGCGCCTCCGTTGAGCGTTGTTTGCGAGCAGAGAGCGACAGACGACATGGGCAGAAGTCGTCTGCCGCTCTCCTTGTGCCGCCCGCAGGCAGGCGGGAGGGCAGTGCCTGCTGCGGGGAACGATGAGAGAAGCCGGAGTATGCCGCTGGGATCGGAGGTTAGCCGGCCTTCATGGTGCGGACGAGAGAATCCAGCTCCTGAGACTGCTTGGCCAGTTCTGACACGGCCTGCGAACACTGACTCATGGCATCCGTGGAGCCGGTGGCCATGGCGTTCACATTCTGGATGGACTGGTCAATAGCCTCGCTGGTGGCGGACTGCTCCTCACAGGCAGTGGCGATGGAGCGGATTTCGTTGGCCGAAAATTCCGCTTCGGTCACGATCTTTTCCAGAGCCTCTTCGGCCTGCGCGGCCAGCTCCGTGGATTTTTCCACCTGAGCAACGGCGGAATCCACGGCGTCCATGCTTTCGTGCATGCTCTTGGCAATGGCGGTTGTGGCCTTGCCCACGTCGGCGGTGGAGATCATGGTCTTTTCCGCCAGCTTGCGCACTTCGTCGGCAACGACGGCAAAGCCGCGTCCGGCTTCCCCGGCGCGGGCCGCTTCAATGGCGGCATTCAGCGCAAGCAGATTCGTCTGATCGGCGATATCGGAAATAACGCCCATGATCTGGGAAATGGCGTCGGTCTTTTCCTGCAGATCGCCCATATTGTGCTTGAGCGTCAGCGAGAGATTGCGCAGCGCCTGAGCGCTTTCCAGCGAAAGACGAACTTTTTCCTTGCCGTCGTCGGCGTTTTCGCGGGTCTTGGCGGACATTTCGGAAGCGCGGGCCGCATTGTGGGCCACTTCCTGAATGCTGGCCGTCATTTCCGTCATGGCGGAGGCCACTTCCTGCAGGCTGCGGGCGGCGTTGACGGCGTTGTCCGCCGAGTGACCGATCTGCGCTTCCAGCTCCACGGCGGCCGAGGAGATGATTTCCACGCGGCGTTCCAGATCCGTCGCCGCCGAGATCATGCCTTCGCGGCGGGCATTTTCGGCAAACTGCGCGGCTTCCTGTGCCTGCTGCGTGGCTTCCCGCGCCCTGGCGGTAGCCTTGTCGGCTTCCTCGGTCTTGTGGTTGGCGTCGACGATATTCTGCTTGAGGGTGCCGACCATGGTGCGCAGGTCGTCGGCCAGCATGCCGATTTCGTCCTTGCGGAAGATGTCCAGCTCCTGATCCAGATTGCCCTGGGCCACGGCCCGGGCAAAGGTCTGGGTCCGGGTAACCGGCCGCGTGATCATACGGGTGATGATGCTGGAGAAGGCCGCGCCGATGACCAGCAGCACAACACAGGCGATGATGAGCATGCGCAGCGAGCTGCTCAGAATGGTGTTGGTTCTGGTAACGGTATCAATGGCGCGCGAGGACAGACGGATGGCGGACTTGTCCAGCTCCCGGTAGGCCTCCTGATAGCTCTGAATGCGTACCTGCCCCAGCTCCACGCGCTTGAGCTGGAGACGGATCATTTCGTTGGCCTGCTTGGTAAAGCCGTCCAGCGCCTTCTGCGTTTCGTCGAACATGTCGCGGCATTCTTCGCGCAGCAGATTTGCGCGGATGTTCTGCACCTCCCGACGGATGGCGGTCAGGGCGTCAAGCTGTGCGGCGAAGGCCTTGGTGTCATGGCGACGGTTGGCAAGCAGCAGTTCGCTCTGGATGTTTTCCAGCTGCTGGAGAAAGGCGCTGGCCTGCACAAGATTATGGGAATACTGCACAGCCGCATTCACATTGCCGTCGGCCAGAAAGCCCCGCTGAGTTTCTCCCATGGTGGCAATGAGCTTGCCGAACATCTGCTGGGCGTTGGCGGCGCCTTCAAGCATGCCCTGAATGGCCTTTCCCGCCTGTTCCTGCACATCGTGGCCGCTGGCGATGCTTTCGGCATACTTGTTGAGGAGCGTGTCATACTTCTGAATGAAAAGCGTCCCTTCCGGAGTCGGGTACTTTGTATTCAGCTCCTGCAGTTCCCTGAACTTCTGCTGCGAGGCTTCGAGGTACTTCTGCCCCTGAGTATAGCTCTGCGGGTCCGCGGTTTCAAAGAAGACACGAACCTGCATGGCCGCGAGCAGGAGGTTGCCCTGCATGGAATTGAAGATCGTCAGCTTGGGAATGACGTCGCTGGCCATGCTTTCGGAAACGGTGCTGCCTTCGGACATGGCCCTGGCAGCCATGTAAGAGATGATACCGGTAAAGAGAAGAAGAATGGCAAAGCTGCCGCCGATCTTCTTCGCCAAAGTCAGGCGCATACTTCCTCCACAGGATACGTGTGCCGTCTGTTGGTTTGCAGACGGACAGCCTTCTCCGGTTCCCGGAGCCTGTGAAGAACCTGTGAACACGCGCACAAAAAGACCGGTACCCTCTGTTGTACAAGGTACCGCGCGGCGGCGATGGGACAGGGTCGCAAGCGGGGATGTCGGTTGCCGGTAAAGGGTTGCTCGTTAGTCGTGGATATATCCCGGCTGTTGCACCGGAAAATCTCGGCATGCTTTGCTTTCAGGAAACGAACCGCGCAGGCGATGGCGCATGCCACAAAACCGACGCGCACACGGTAAATTCGGAGACACGGAAGACGGAACCGGAGCAGCCCGCAGAGGGAAGAGAGCGGAAACTCTCTCTCTCTCTCTCTCTCTCTCTCTCTCTCTCTCGAGGAAGCGCGGAAAGAGCGGCAGGCGCTGCGGTGGATGATCACGGTTCAGCTCCGGGGCGATGCAGGCGCGCAACGTCTGACGGCGTGGCTGCCTATGCATCTTGTCGTTATAAGTCTCAATGGGGCGCAGATTATAACAAACATTTTCTCCTGTAAATAGAACGACATTTTATCCTGAAAAATTTTTGAAGGAAGTCCGCTCAGGAATAAAAAGTATTTTTTTTCAGCAAAAAATCAGCGCATGTATGGTAGAATAACTGCACTGTTGCCGAAATCTTTGTCTGTAACAGTTCTTTCATCCGGGCCGGTTCTCTCTTCCATAGAAAACATAGATAATCGGTAAGATTTTTTACGTTACGATATGAAAAGACTCGCGGCTGCCGGCATCTCGGAACATCGGCGCGCGTTATGCTGCGTAGCTGACCTGCTCCCGGCGTCGTTCCGCGGAGTGCGGAAACGCTGCAAAAAAGTTGCGGGGACAGCCAGCGCAAGAAAAAACGTCCCGCAGCAGCGAACGTCTGTTCGCGTTGCCGGGGGACGGGGGAAGAAAGACGGCTGTCCAGCCGTAGGGAGCTGCCGTCAGAACATGACGTCCTTCCCTCTCCTGTTTTCTGACAGGGCGGGCAGTCCGGATTCTCGGGGCAGGGGACGCCGTGACGACGCGGGAAGCGGTTTACATTCGCAACGCCGGACCGGGAGGGAGCGGAAGCTCTCTCTCTCTCTCTCTCTCTCTCTCTCTCTCTCTCT
>DXFI01000249.1 GCA_019114565.1 Candidatus Desulfovibrio intestinigallinarum
GGAAACCCCTCATCTCTGCTGTCGATGCCCGTAGCTTCCTTCGTCGCAACGGGCACGGCCTGCGGCCGCCATTCGGTCGCTGCTCGCGCGAGAGGTGTTTCCCTTCCCCCCAAGCCCCCATCCCTTCCCCAGCGCGCTTTTATCAGGGGAAGAGTCAGGAATACGAGGCGACTCCGCTACCAAAGATAATTGGCGTGTGTATAGCCTGTTTATCCTATCTACTGAAATTATTTTTAAAATTTGTGTTAACAGCCCCTAGGGCGTTTCAACTTTGAAAAAGCTCAAACGCGAGGCGGCGGCACAAGGCCGCCCGACCTGTCGTTTCGCGAAAAAGCAGCGAAAAACAGCGGGGTAACGCAAAGTAAAAAAGGGGAAGGGAGGATATACGTCCTCCCTTCCCCTTATATTTTTCCGGGATCGTACGGGCAAAAAAACTGCTCTTAGAGCGTCTTACCTTTGAAAAAGGTTAAACGCGAGGCGGCGGCACAACGCCGCCCGGCCAAAAGTGAGCGGAAAAACTGCGCTTTTTCCGCGAAACGACAGGCCGTATGGTTTGAAATGCAAAGCATTTCAAACTGAAAATGCTCTAGATGCCCAGCTGGCTGAAGCCGCTGTCCACGTAGATGATTTCCCCGGTCACGCCATTGGCGAGATCCGAAGCAAGATAGGTGGCCGTGCCGCCCACATCGGCGGTCGTCACATTGCGGCGCAGGGGAGCGTGCTCTTCCACACGGCTGAAAATATCCTTGAGTCCGGACACGGCGGACGCAGCCAGAGTCTTGATGGGCCCGGCGCTGATGGCGTTGACGCGCACGCCCTTGGCGCCGAGGTCATAGGACAGATAGCGCACCGAGGCTTCCAGAGCGGCCTTGGCAACGCCCATGACATTGTAGCCGGGAATGACCTTGGTGGAACCGTGATAGGTCATGCACAGCACGGAAGACCCTTCATGCAGGAGCGGCTCAAACGCGCGGCACAGGCCCGTCAGAGAATAGGCGGAAATGTCCAGCGCCAGATGGAAGCCGTCGCGGGACGTATCGAGGAAGCGGCCGGACAGATCCTCGCGGTTGGCAAAGGCCACGGAATGCACCAGAATATCCAGATCGCCCCACTTTTCCCGCACGAGATCGGCGGCGGCGGCAATCTGCGCATCGTCGGACACATCCAGCTGGAAGGTGAATTCGCCGCCCAGCTCGGCGCTCAGGGGCTCCACACGCTTCTTGATGGCATCGCCCACATAGTTGAAGGCAAGACGCGCGCCCTGAGCCTTGAAGGCCTGCGCGATACCGTAGGCAATGCTCTTATTGTTGGCCAGCCCAAGAATCAGGGCCTTTTTTCCTTGCAGCAGCATAAAATCTCCTTGTAAGGGTCGAATCGGACCGGCATGTCTCCGGCGTGCCGCTCATTCCCGGGTTATTCCGCAATCGCGGCAGCGACCACGGGAGCCGTCAGGGGAAAGGGCCGGTTCCGGCAGGATACCCCGCGCGGGGCGGGCAGCCGGACTCGGCAAGGAATGGTTCACGACACACCGCTCGCCGGGAGCGGGGAAGAAGATGTGGCGCTTCACTCCGGGGCCTGCGGTCTCCGACAACGGGCCGTTCACATCGGAATGCCGGACTCCGGAGGCGGCAGAATAGCGTGGGCTTTTCCCCTGAAACGCCTTCGGGAAAGTAAGGGATACGACAGAGGAAGAGAGAACTCACTCCAGGAAAGTCCCGGCAAAAGTTCTCTCTTCTCCGTCAGAAAACTACGGAAGCACAGTTCCTAGGCCGAAAACGGCGTGCCCGTAAGAATTTCAAAAGCCTCGCGGTAGCGGGCCGCCGTAGCGTCCACGATATCCTGCGGCAGCGGCGGCGGAGGCGGCTGCATGTTCCAGGGCTGGCTCTTGAGCCAGTCGCGCAGGAACTGCTTGTCAAAGCTCTTCTGACCGCGCCCCGGCGCGTAGTCGGCGGCAGGCCAGAAGCGGGAGGAATCCGGCGTCAGCACTTCGTCGATCAGGCGCAGCTCTCCGTCCACAAAACCGAATTCAAACTTGGTATCGGCCACGATGATGCCGCGTCCGGCGGCATAGGAACGTCCGGCTTCATAAATGGCCAGCGAAGTTTCCTGCACCTTGCGGGCAACGTCGTCGCCCAGAATGCGGGCCGCTTCGGCCACGCTGATATTCTGGTCATGCTGGCCGAGTTCCGCCTTGGTGGACGGCGTGAAAATGGCGGGCTCGAGCTTGGCGGATTCCTGAAGATTAGCGGGCAGCTCATAGCCGCAGACCTTGCCGGTCGCCTGATAATCCTTCCAGCCGCTGCCGGTGATGTAGCCGCGCACAATACATTCCACGGGCAGAGGCTTTGCCTTGCGCACCAGCACGGACCGCCCTTCCAGCTCGTCCTTCCAGGGGGCCAGAGCCTCGGGGAATTTGTTCACGTCGCTTTCGACAAGATGATTGGGAATGATGTCCCGGAAGCGATTCATCCAGAACAGGGTGATCTGATTGAGGATAGCGCCTTTATAGGGCACAGGTTCGCTCATGATCACGTCAAAGGCGGACATGCGGTCCGTCGTGACGATCAGCAGCGTCTTGTCGTCAATGTCGTAAATATCCCGCACTTTGCCGCGCGAAAGCAGAGGAAAGGCGGTAATGTTGGTTTGCGTTACCACGCGCATGCTTGTTTCCTTTGGTCGTCAGACCTGCTGCCGCTCCGCTGCAAACCGGAACGGGCATTGTTCAAGAGGAATGCCCCTGAAGCATTTTCAGCTTGAAACGCGTTGCATTTCAAACCATACGGCCTGTCGTTTCGCGGAAAAAACGCGTTTTCCGTTCACTTCGGGCCGGGCGGCGCTGTGCCGCCGCCTCGCGTTTCAGCTTCCTTAAAAGCGAAACGCTCTAGCGGTTGAAACGAATCTCTACCGAACGCGCATGGGCTTCCAGACCTTCAAGCCGGGCAAGGGCGGCAATGGCCGCGGCATTGTCCCGCAGGAAGGTGGGCGATGTCGCCACAATGCTGGTCTTCTTGCAGAAATTTTGTACGGACAGAGCGGAAGAAAACCGGGCCGTGCCCAGCGTGGGCAGAACATGGTTGGGCCCGGCGAAATAGTCGCCCACAGGTTCCGGGCTGTGCTGCCCCATGAAGACCGCGCCCGCGTGGCGGATATAGGGCAGAACTCCCCACGGATCACGCACGCACAGCTCCAGATGCTCCGGCGCAACCCGGTTGGCTACGGCCACGGCCGTGCCCAGATTGGGGACGACGACGACCGCGCCCCAGTCCTCCAGCGATTTGCCGGCGATGGCGGCCTTGGGCAGAGCGGCGCACTGGCGTTCCAGTTCTTCCACCAGATATTCGGCCAGACGCGCATCATCGGTGACGCAGATGGCCGAGGCCAGCGGATCATGCTCCGCCTGCGAAAGCATGTCGGCAGCAAGCCAGTTCGGCCGGGCGCTGCTGTCGGCAATGATCAGCACCTCGCTGGGACCGGCCACCATATCAATGCCGACCGTCCCCTGAACAAGACGCTTCGCCGTCGCCACGTAAATATTGCCGGGACCGGCGATGACATCCACGGGAGCGATGCTTGCCGTGCCGTAGGCCAGTGCGCCAATGGCCCAGGCGCCGCCCACGCGGCAGACCTCGTCAATATCCAGCAGATGGGCCGCCGCAAGAATATGCGGGTCCACCGTGCCGTCCTGACGGGGCGGCGTGCAGATCACCACGCGACGCACGCCCGCCACCAGCGCGGGAATGGCGTTCATCAGCAGGCTGGACACCAGCGGCGTGCTGCCGCCCTTGCCCCCGGGCACATACAGGCCCACGCTGTCGACGGGCACGACCTTCTGCCCGAGGATGCTGCCGTCCGGGCGCGTTTCAAACCAGGATTTTTCCAGCTGATTTTCGTGGAAACGCCGGATATTTTCAGCAGCAAGGCTGATATATTCGCGGCTTTCAGGGGAAACGCTGGCCGCGCCCCGCGCTATGTCCTCCGCCGAAAGACGGATAGGCAGCTCAAAGGATTCGCAGTCAAACTGGCGCGTATATTCCACAAGAGCGTCGTCGCCCTTTTCACGGACAGCCGACAAAAATTCGCGCACCTGATCTTCCACGGCGTTGCCGGGGTTGTAGCGGGCGTCAAGCCAGCCGGAAGCCTTGATCCATTCCTGTTCGTTTTGCAGGTGCAACAGACGGCACGTCATGCTTATCTCCTCTCGTTCCTCGGAAAATCGAGGGCCTCGCGGCCCCTCCCGAAGACGCCTCTTCGCGCCTTGCCGGAGTGAGAAAGTATAGCCAAGGACTGGGCTATTGTCGAGGCAAGAAACCTGCCCCGGCCGGGCCGGGCCACCCTTGACATCCGCCGCAGAGACTCTTACCTGTGTACAATGCAGGGGCGCGTGCGCGCCCCAAATATCCTTTTGGGGGCTAGTCATGCACCATCGGAACGTGCACAAATCCTATATGAAGGCGGCCCGGGCCGCCAGCGAATGTCCTGAAACGGAAATGCCCGGCGAAGAAGCCCTTGTCGCCGATCAGGTGGACCTGGGCGGCGACGCCGCCGGAGAACATGCCGAGAATACCGCCCTGCCGGAAAATCTCGACGCCCTGTGCAAGGAACATGTCTGCCCGCAGTGCGACGTCAAGACCGAAGCCGATGAACAGCGCCTGCGCGCCGCGGCGGAAATGGAAAACTTCAAAAAACGTCTGGCGCGCGAACATGAGGAAATGTCGCGCTATGCCGCTGAAAAGGTCCTGCGCGATCTCCTGCCCGCGCTGGACAACCTCGACCTCGCCCTCCAGTACGGCAGCCAGAACGAAGCCTGCCGCGATATGATGCAGGGCGTGGCCATGACCCGCAAGCAGCTGCTCGAAGCCGTGGCCAAACACGGACTGGCCCCCGTGGGCGTCGAAGGCGAAGCCTTCACCCCCGAACTCCACGAGGCCGTGGGCTTCGACAGCCGCCCCGATATGGAAGCAAACGCCGTGGCCCGCGTCCTCCAGAGCGGCTACAAGCTCGGCGACCGCCTCCTCCGCCCCGCCAAAGTTATGATTAATCAGTAAGAGAAGTTTTGGG
>DXFI01000250.1 GCA_019114565.1 Candidatus Desulfovibrio intestinigallinarum
AATCAGGGCAAAAACTAGCGAAGAAATATATTCAGGAATAAAAAAAGCCTTGAGCGCTGTGTCGGCTCGCGACGCTCAAGGCTGGTTTATTTCTTGTGGATACAAAACATTTCAAAGTTGAAACGCTCTAGTGCCGGCGCAGAGTGATGGTCAGCACGGCTCCGATAACAAGCGCACTGCCGCACCAGCCGAGCGGCGTGAACGCTTCGCTCCAGAACAGCGCCAGCCACAGCGTGCTGAGCAGGGGCTCCAGATAGCCCACAGCGGCTGCGCGCACCAGAGGAATACGCAGCAGCGACTGCCCATAGCAATAATATCCCGCATAGCAGCAGACGATGCCGAGAACAAGAAACGCGCCCCAGTCCGCCGCCCTGTGTTCCAGTCCGATCGGTGCAAAGACGGCCAGGGCCAGCGTTCCGCCGAGGAACATGTACGCGTAGATGACAACAGTCGAATAACGCTGCTGCCACCAGCGGCAAAAGGGGTAGTGCGTGGCATAGCACAATCCCGTCGCCAGACCGCAGGCTATGCCCAGCGGGGAGGGAGCCCCCGCCAGACTGCCGCCGGAGCTGCACAGCAGGGCCGTTCCCAGCAGAGCAACGCCCATAGCCAGCAGGGTACGCCGATCCGGGTTCTCATGAAAAAACAGAAAGGAAAAAAGCGCCACCCAGACCGGCGCCGTATACAGCAGCACAACGGTCATGGCGCCGCCGCTGAGAGCCACGGCATACTGGGTCAGCCCGAAAAAGGCCCCCACGCCCCAGACGCCGAAACCCGTCAGGCAGAGCGCATGACGCCAGGGCATGCGCCAGCCGCCGTCCCGCACGGCATGCAGCATAAAACAGAGACAGCCGAAGGCGGTACGCCAGAAAGCCGTTTCCAGCGGGCTGACACCCGCGCTCATGGGCAGTCGCCCGACAGCGCCGATAAGCGACCAGCAGACAGCAGCCGCCACAATACAGCCATACCCCAGAAAAGTACGGGACGATACGGCAGCAGTCATGAGAAAAGCGCTCCTTGAGAACACAAAAACACCGGAAAGCCTGCCATCAGGCCGCGACAGCCGCGCCACGATCCCGGCAACCGCGAAACAGCATGTCCGAAAAATATCCCGCGCGCCGCTCCGGCACGGCATCGCCCGGAACAAACAATACAGGGATCAAGTTTATCCTACTTTTGCGGCAAAGGGAATGCACACGCCCCCCCGGCAGGATTCATTGCAAAAGCCTTGCAAAACGGCATAATGGATTGACAAGATGGGTCGCCCGATGAAAACTAGAAAACGCTTCCGGCCGGCGCGGACGCCCGGCCCGTCAACTGGTCCCGCCGTTCGGGGACAGGGGCGACAACGCCGAAATTAGAGCATTTTCAGTTTGAAACGCTGTGCGTTTCAAACCATACGGCCTGTCGTTTCGCGGAAAAAACGCGGCTTTTCCGCCCAATTCCGGCCGGGCGGCGCTGTGCCGCCGCCTCGCGTTTTACCTTTTTCAAAGCTAAAACGCTCTATTGAGCATGCCTCAAAGGGGAACAAGGTGATAGAGCAAGCCTGGGCAATTATCGTGGCCGCCGGGGGAGGCAGCCGCATGGGGGCAGCCACCAACGGCACGCCCAAGCAGTTTCTGGAATGGCGGGGACGTCCGCTCTACTGGCATTCGGCACGTACCTTCTGCCGCAGCGGCGCTGTCCGAGGGCTGATCTTCGTCTTTCCCGCCGCGGATTTCGAGCTTGCGGTGGAAGACTGCCGGGCCATTGCCGCCGAAGAAGACCCGGGGCTGCCCTGGATGGTGGTTCCCGGCGGCGCGCGCCGTCAGGACTCCGTGCGTCACGGGCTGGAAGCCCTGCCGCAGGACTGCACACATGTTCTCGTGCACGACGCGGCGCGTCCCTTTCTGTCCGCCGCTCTGGTGCATCGCGTGCTGGCGGGGCTGGAACGCGCCCCGGCCGTCGTGCCCGGGCTGCGCATGACGGATACGGTCAAACGTCTGGACGGGGAACGCATTGCCGCGACGCTGCCCCGGGACGAGGTCGCCACGGTACAGACGCCGCAGGGCTTTGACGCCCGCCTGCTGCGGGCCGCGCATGCCGCGGCGCAGGAAAAGGGACTGGATGCGACCGACGACGCTGTTCTGATGGAGTCGCAGGGGCATACCGTGATCATGGTCGAAGGCGAGAGCGACAACTGCAAGATCACCCATCCCGAAGATCTGCGCCTCCTGACGGAAAATCCCGTGCCGCAGGCGTTTCCCCGCGTCGGTTTCGGCTACGATGTGCACCGCTACGGGCCGGGACGACCGCTGCGCCTGGGCGGCGTGCTGCTGGAAGGCGATATGGAAGTCGTGGCGCACTCCGACGGCGATGTGCTGCTGCATGCGCTGATGGACGCCCTGCTCGGCTGCGCCGGCCTGGGCGACATAGGCGAACACTTCCCCGATGCGGACCCCGCCTTTGACAATATTTCCTCGGCGGTACTGCTGGACGAGGTTCTGCGCCTGTTCCACGGGCAGGGGCTGCGCCTCTCCAATGTGGACCTGACTGTCATTGCCCAGAAGCCCCGCGTAGGTACGTACAAGGCCGCCATACGAAAAAATGTGGCGCGGCTGCTGCACCTGCCGCCGGAGCGGGTCAACATCAAGGCCACGACGGAAGAAAAGCTCGGCTTTACCGGTCGTGTCGAGGGCATCAAGGCGCAGGCCGCAGTCTGTGCCGTCATGGATATCTGATACGGCGCGACGGTTCCCGATCCGCAACTTTCCGCAAACACGCAAAAGGCATACGCATGACGACCGAAGAGCTTCCCCGTCCCTGGCTGCGGCAATACGACGCCGACACCCCCCACGAGATACCGCTGTTCGACGCGCCGCTCTACTCGCTGCTGGACAGGGCGGCGGATCAGTATCCGCGGCGGCAGGCGCTGATTTTTCAGAATACGCGCATCACCTATGCGGCCCTGCGCGAAAGGGCGGAACGCTTTGCGGGCGCACTGCGTCGCGCGGGCATCGCGCCCGGCGAACGCGTCGCGGTCATGCTGCCGAACCTGCCTCAGACGGCGGAAGCCTTCTGGGGTATTCTCAAGGCCGGCGCCATCGCGGTCATGGTCAATCCGCTCTATATGGAAACGGAGCTGTGCACCAATCTGAACGACGCCGAGGTCGAGACCCTGATTGTGCTCGACGCCCTCTGGCCGCGCATTGCGCCCCTCCGCTCCCGCCTGCCGGTGCGGCGGTATATCATCACCACCGTGGACGAGGCCCTGTCCTTCCCCCTCAACTGGCTGTACCGTCTCAAGCAGTCGCGCCAGCAGGGCGCGCCCGTTCCTTATGACGACGCTGTACTCCGCTGGAAGGACTTTCATAAGGACGCGCCCCGCCTTTCCGAACCGATCCGGCATCCCATCACAAGGCCCGCCCTGCTGCAGTATACGGGCGGCACTACCGGCACGCCCAAGGGCGTCATGCTGACGCATGCCAATCTGGGGACCAATGCCCGGCAGATTCTGGGAATCATCAAGGAAACAGCGGACACGCCGCACAAGTTCATTGCGCTGCTGCCGTTTTTTCATGTCTACGGCCTGACCACGGGCCTCACCATTCCCGCGGCGCTGGCCGCCACCACCCTTCCCCTGCCCCGCTATGTGCCGCAGGACGTCCTGAGCCTCATTGACAAACATAAGCCGTCCGTCTTTCCCGGGGCTCCGGCGGTCTACGCCTCGCTGCTGCAGCAGAAGAGCCTGACGCAGCACGATCTCAGCTGCATTCAGCTCTGCATTTCCGGTTCCGCCCCGCTGCCGCCCGATATCTTCCATCGTTTTCAGGAGATTACAGGAGCCGCCATTCTGGAAGGCTACGGCCTGACGGAAGCCTCTCCCATTACGCATATCAATCCGCGCGACACGCAGAAGCAGAAAACCGGCTCCATCGGTCTGCCGCTCCCCGGAACGGAAGCCTGCATTGTCGACACGGACAAGGGCGGCGCGCCTCTGCCTCCCGGCGAGGAAGGAGAAATGATCGTCCGCGGCCCGCAGGTCATGCAGGGCTACTGGCACAAGCCCGAAGACACGGCGGCCACCCTGCGCGACGGCTGGCTGTATACCGGCGACATTGCCGTCATGGACGAGGAAGGCTACTTCTTCATCCGCGATCGCAAAAAGGATCTTGTGCTCGTGGGAGGGTACAACGTCTACCCCCGCGAAGTGGAGGAGACCCTGCGCGAGCATCCCGACGTGCAGGAAGCCGTCTGTATCGGCATCCGGGAACCCCTGCGCGGCGAAACCCTCAAGGTCTACATAACCCCCCGGCCGGGAGCGACGCTGCGCCGGGCCGACGTCATTGCCTGGTGCCGCCAGAAGCTCGCTTCCTACAAGGTCCCGCGCCAGGTGGAGTTCCGCGAGGATCTGCCGCGCAGCAGCGTGGGCAAGGTACTGCGCCGGGCCCTGCGCGAAGAGGAAGAACGCAGGCAGGCCGAACACGCCGGATCGGAGGACTAGAACATGCGCCTTTTCATTCAGCGTGTCCTTTCCGCCTCTGTCAGCATAGACGGACAGGAAACCGCGGCCATAGGTCCCGGACTTCTGGCCCTGGCCGCCTTCAGCAGCCGGGACGGAGCGGACTTTGCCCGAACGCCCGCCTTTACCGGCATGGCCCGCAAGCTCTGGGGCCTGCGCATCTTTCCGCCCGCGGGCGAGCAGGAAGGCAAATTTTCCTGCGATGTGCAGGATTACGGCGGGGATCTGCTGATCGTGCCGCAGTTCACGCTGTATGCCGACTGCCGCCGGGGCCGCCGCCCTTCGTTCAGCGATGCCGCGGCTCCGGACCCGGCCCGCGACCTTTTTGCAGAGTTTGTGAATTTTGTTGACGAAAATACATCTTGCAGGGTAGCATCAGGTATCTTTGGAGCAGACATGCGGGTTCGGCTCTGCAACTGGGGCCCCGTCACCATTCTGCTGGATTCAGAGGAACTGTTTTCGTAATCGGACGGCATTCCCCGGGAGGAGCACGTCGTGTACGCACTGAAGGCAGAAAAAAACAACGGCTTTACCATTCTGCGCCACAGCGGCAATATGCTGCTGGAGGATTCCGTTTCCCTGCGTGCCGAACTGGAAGGCTACATGCGGGAAAAAAATGTCCACAAGGTGGCCATCGACATGAGCCAGACCGAACAGGTGGACAGTTCCGGCCTCGGGGCGCTCGTTGCCGTGCAGGGCGTAGGCGTTTGCAGCGGCAAGGCGCTCTTCCTGCTGTCGCCGCCGCGACACGTCCTGCAGCTGCTGAAGGATTCCGAAATCGAAGGATTCATCGGTATTCTTCTTTCGGAAGAAGCTCTTGCGGGCAGCATCACGGACCCCTCGGAATAATGTGACGTCGACGCGGGGCCCTGTTTCCATCCCCCCGTCCTCGTCCTGAACCCTTCATCCCCGGAACCATCCCCACCGGGGCTTACAGGCAGGCACTGACGTGACATATTATCTCCGCCACTATTTCGATCCCGACATGAACCATCTTGCCCTCAAGCCCAAGGAGAGCGACGGGGAGTCGGACGTCTACAATCTGGGATACGTCCAGAACGTCATCAAGGATCAGGTGGTCGCCGAGATTGTTCCCTTCGAGCAGGCCGGACCCAATCCCGACGAGCGCTTCATTCTGAAGGAGCCTGTGTTCCCCCTGGGGCCCAATACCCATCTCGATCCGGAAAATTCCCGCTATCTGAAATCCGACATCAACGGGTATGTCTTCTACCTTGACGGCAAAATCACCGTCAAACACGTGCTCAATGTCCGCTCCGATGTCAGCTTCCAGACAGGCAATATCTTTTTCGTGGGTGACATGGCCGTTCACGGTTCCGTCCGGGCCGGCTTTCAGGCCCAGGCCAACGCCGTGCGCGTCATGGGCATGGTGGAGGGCGGACGTGTGCGCTCCCGCGGCGACATGCTGGTGGAAGCCGGCGCGCGCGGCAGCGCGGGCGGCAAGGGGCGTCTCATTGCCGGCGGCAGGATCGTCTGCCCCTTCGTGGAAAAGCTGGAAGTCCGCGCCGGCGATGCTATTGTCATAGAGAAGTACTGTCTCTACAGCACGCTCTATGTCGGCACAAATCTTGTCGTCAAAGGCAGCCTGTACGGTTCCACAGTCAATGCCTACGGCAGCGTCTATGTCGGCGCCCAACTGGGCAACAAGGCCGCTGTGCCGACAAAGATCTATCTCGGCTACTCCCCCCAGACCATCCGGGAACTGGAGAAGCTCGACGCCTATATTGCCAATGTTTCCCAGCGGGTCACTCACCTGTCGGCCATTGCCGGCCATCTGCCGCCGGAAACGCCCAACGGGCAGCGTCTGCAACGTGCCCGCAACGAGCGTCAGGCGCTGCTGGAACGGCGTGACGAACTCTGGTCGCATCTCTATGTGGACGAGGAGCGCATGCAGAACTGTCGGCTCATCGTGCCCGGTATTGTCTATCCCGGCGTGGAAGTCTCCATCGGTAAGGCCTACATGCTGGTGGAACGCCAGTTTGAAAACGTCTGCTTCCGTCTGAGTCAGGAAGACATCATCGTCGTGCCCAATACGGCTGCGGGAGTCTAGCCCATGCCGACGCCCAGCCGCTTTGAAGCGCGCCATGACAAGGACGGCCGCCTCTGCGACATTGTCGCGCACGAGGGAGGCCGCGAACTCGTCATGCTCGGGCCCGGCGGGCCCGAGCGTGAGCGCAACATGGCCCGCAGTGCCGAACGGCGTCCGGATGCACTGCCGGTTCTGCTGGGCGCGGGGCTTGGTTATGCCCTGCGCTACCTGCTTGATGCCGGCAGGGGCCCCGTAGCTGTGGTGGAAAAGGAAACGGACCTGCAGGAGCTTACCGCCTCGCTGGCCGATCTCGCTCCCGAACAGCGGGAACGCCTTCTGATCGTGCAGGAAAGCGATCCCAGGGCGGCGCTGACCATTCTCACCCACTGGCAGACAGCCCACGGCGGGCGTCCGCTGCTGCCCCTGCCTCTGCCTTTTTATCAGCGCCTTGACCGTCCCTATTACGGCTGGCTGCGCGAACAGCTTGCCGCCAGCGCGGATTTCGACTTCTGGGGCCGGGCCGTCCGCCCGCGCTTCCGGGAGGCCACGCCCCGTCTGCTGCTGCTGACCAGCAAGTATTTCCTCATGGGCGAAGTGCAGCGGGCCTGCGAGCAGCTCAACCTGCCCTACAAGCTTGTGCTCATCGGCGAAGGCGAAGTTGCCCAGGGCGATTTTGTGCGTCAGCTGCTGGAAGCCGTCCTCTCCTTCCACCCGGATTGCTGCCTGACGCTCAACCATATGGGCGTGGACATCGAAGGCGTGCTCATGGATCTGCTGGCGCGTCTGCAATTGCCGCTGGCCTCCTGGTTCGTGGATAATCCGCATCTGATTATCCACCTCTACAGCAAGTGCATTTCGCCGTGGACGGCGCTGTTTACCTATGACGCCGACAATGTGGACAGCCTGCATGCCGCCGGTTTTCCCCATGTCTTCTATCTGCCGCTCGGCACCGATCTGGAGCGTTTTCGTCCCTCTTCCAAGCCTGTCCCGGCCTCGTGGAAGGCGGATGTTTCCTTTGTGGGCAACTCCATGGTCTACAAGGTCGGCGCGCGTCTGAAAAAGACAAAGCTGCCCCGCTCCCTGCTGCGCACCTTCCGCGCCTCGGCGCAGGAGTTCATGGCCGACGAATCCCACTCCATACCGGAGTTTCTCCAGCGCTGCCGCCCCCAGGACTACGCAAACTATATGGCGCTGTCCGACAACGAGGAACGGCTGGCCTATGAAACCGCCCTCACCTGGCAGGCGACCCGCGTTTACCGCAACGGCTGCGTCCGCCGTCTGCTGCCCTTCCATCCGCTCATCGTGGGCGACGACGGCTGGAAAATCGAATTCCGGCACGACAAGCTCCAGCCGCGCTATCACGGCATCATCAACTACTATGACGAGCTGCCGCGCTTCTATGCCCACTCGGCCATCAACTTCAACTGCACCAGCAAGCAGATGAAGGGCGCCGTCAATCAGCGCATTTTCGACGGCCCGGCTGCCGGCGGCTTTGTGCTTACCGACTGGCGGCCGCAAATGGAGGCCCTCTTCGAGCCCGGAGAAATGGTCTGTTACCGCTCCCCGGACGAAATCCCCGATCTGGTGCGCCACTATCTGGCCCACCCCGAGGAACGCCGCCGCATCCTTGAAGCCGGCCGCGCCCGCGTCCTGAGCTGTCACAGCTGGGCCAACCGCCTGCGCCAGCTCCTCCAGACCATGCGCGAAATCTACGGCACTCCCGCCGCCTCTTAAGGCCTGTTCACACTATCTGTAAATTATTGGGGGAAGGGAAACCCCTCTGCTAGCGCGAGAGGTGTTTCCCTTCCCCCAAGCCCCCATCCCTTCCCCAGCGCGCTTTTTCAGACAGATGCGAAAACAGCGGCAGGCCTTCTTTAGAGCATTTTCAGTTTGAAATGCTTCGCATTTCAAACCATACGGCCTGTCGTTTCGCGAGAAAGCGCGGTTTTTCCGCTCGCTTCGGGCCGGGCGGCGCTGGGCGCCCGCGTTTCACCTTTTTCAAAGTTGAAATGCGAAGGAACAGAGAATGCCGCCCGAAAACAGCAAAGCATAAAGGCCCCCTCAACATCAAGGAACGACCTTTTTACATGCCTTGAGACGGGAGCCACTTCACCCCCACGTGCGAGAGGAAGACACCCGCGCATCAGAGGTGGAACGCGTTACGGCAGATCCCCACGAACGTGAGGAAAAACAGCTCTCCCGTCCGCCACTTTTTCACCTTCACTACCGCCCGGCAAGGTCACCCCTTCCGCCCCTTGCCGCTGATGCAGCGTGTCGCGGGCGCGAAGGCGATCCCGGACGCCCGCAGGGCGGACGGAGCGCCGCAGCAGGCGCGGACATCACCCCGGCCACAGGCCGGGGAAGGTTCGCGCCGATGCCCCATGCGGCACGTGGCGGACGGGGGACGGCCCAACTCAAGAGACAAATTTCGCGTTCCCGCAAAAAGGGGAGTACGGGGGTGCAGGGGGTGTAGAGGGGCCCGGCCCCTCTCACCCCATGCCCCGCGCCGGGCAGGCGACCCGCCGCCCGCGCCGGGCAGCAGCCGCGATGCACAGAGGGACACCGGCTTAATACGACCAAGACGTTTTACCTTTTTCAATGTTGAAACACTCCAAGGCAAAATCAGACGTACTTACAGCGGGAGCAGCTTCCACCATGAAGCTGCTCCCGTTTTTTATGCTCCTTCCCGCTCGCGCAACTCTGGGCAAGACTTGCCGCCCGGCAGAATTTTCATAAAAAATTTTTCAATAAAATCACACTATTCTTAGTTTGGTATGCTCCTTGAAATACTCCGTGGCGCAAGGAGTGTAACATGCAATTTATTCCTACTTTCAGTTCGCAGGCATCGTCATGGTCCCTGTTCGACACGGCGGGATTCACGTCGGTTGATTACGGTTCGGACAGCGACTTCAACGATATCATGCAGGACGCACTGGACGAAGAGGAAGAAAGGAAGGCTCGCGAGGCCTCTCAGGCCACGACTTCCAACCCGTTGCTCACGGGTCCCTATAATCCCAAGGTCAGTTCCAACGGCGTGACCTTCACGCTGGAAGAAGTGTGCTTTACCAAGACCGAACTGGCGGAACTGCGCGAACAGCTGCTTAAGGCAGGCGCGCCGGAAGACGCACTCGGAAATTTCGACCTGCTGGCCGGACGCCCCGACGGAGCCACCCTCGGGCAGGTACTGGCAAGTCTGCAGCTCAATGGAAAGCCCTCGCTGACGGATGACGATATTTCTTCCCTGACGGGGCTGCTCAATCAGCTTGATCCTTCGGGAACGCTGACGGATCAGACGCTGGATCTCATGCGTAACGGGCATTCCCAGCAGGCGCTGATCGGCATCAACCAGGCGCTGATGCAGCTGGACGCCACTTCGGAAATCACGCTTTCGCAGGGAGATCTCCAGACGCTCGGCAAGGCGCTGAATCTGCCCGAGAGCGTTCTCGGCAAGATGAAGTCTTTGTTCGGTTCCGCGGACGAGCTGACTCTCAACAAGGAACAGATGAGCGCGCTGCTGGCTCCGGCGCAGGACTATCTGGGCCAGCTTGCGCTTAAGCAGCAGAAGCTGGATGACGCCGCCGAAGCCACGGTAAAGCGCGTTATCGGCAAGGCGCGCGAACGCATGAAGAAGGAACGCGAGGCCGAAAGTCTGCAAAGCCGCGAAGTTGAGCAGAGCAAGACCATGATCAAGGAAACCGTGCAGGAAAACTCGCACGGAACCCTGACGGAAGCCCTGCAGCAAAGCGGCGACGCCAAGCTCAACGAAGCTCTGAGCAAGAATGCCCAGGGGACGGATCTGCCCGACGGCTTCGAGCATATCGGCAAGCAGGGGCAGGGAGATCCGCAGCAGTTTGCGGGCGGCAATCAGGACGGCAAGGGCCGCAATACGCCCGACGGCGGCAAGAATGACGCCTGGTCCTCGCTGCTCACCAAGGTAAAGGCGGATACCGGCAGCGGCCTGACCAGCAACGCCTATCGTACCGACGGCGTCATGGGCACCGCCTTTGCGACCCTGCATCAGCTTGCGGGGCAGCAGCAGGTACCGAACGGAGCTCGCGCCGAAGTCGGCCCCTACCTTTCCCAGCAGGCAGCCCAGCAGGTACAGAACGGTCTGCTTTCCGCGCTGCGTAACGGCGGCACCCGCCTTGATCTGCAGCTCAACCCCGTGGAACTGGGCAGCATTGCCATTACCCTGAGCTCCCGCAACGGTGAAGTGACCGCCCAGATCCGCACGGAAAAGACCGAAACCATGCAGGCCATGCAGCAGCAGGCCGAGGCCATTCGTCTCCAGCTGGAACAGCAGGGCGTGAAGATCGACAAGATCGAAGTGCAGCTGCAGAATCAGGGCAACAATCAGCAGGCCGACAGCGGCTGGCAAAATATGCAGCAGCACAACACCTGGGCGGAACAAGATGCCCGCCGGGAAGAACTTTCCCGCCTGCGCAACCTTGCTATGGTGCGTAATAGCGCAGGAAACAAGGAAAATACAGGTTTGGCACACTCCATGCAAGATACTGAGCAAACGGCAATATATGCCACCCGGCGGCTAAACGTGGTGGCATAGGTTCAAACGGTATCCTGTGAGGGGAGTAAGAACATGGCAAACGTCAATTCCATCCTGACGCAGACGCAGACCGAATTCAATCAGGCGGTCGGCAACAACTCGACTGGTAATGACGAACTGGGCAAGGAACAGTTTCTGCAGCTGCTGGTAACGCAGCTCCAGAATCAGGACCCCCTGAATCCCATGGAAGATCAGGAATTCATCGCCCAGATGGCGCAGTTCTCCAGCCTTGAACAGCTGATGAACCTGAACACCAGCATGCAGGGGCTTACGGACGCCACCAACAACCAGCAGATGTTCAGCGCCACCAACTACATCGGCAAGTACGTCACCGCCGTGGGCAACGTCATCGGCAAGTCCAGCACCGAAGGCGCGGACGGCGCGATTGTCAGCGAAATTACTCCCTTCTACTACACCTTCAACGCGCCTACGAGCTCGACGAGCATCACCGTCTACGATGCCGATGGCAACCCGGTATACGTGGAAAATCTGGGAGCCAAGGACGGCGGCACGGTCTTCAAGTTCCAGTGGGACGGCAAGAACAACGCTGGCGAAACCATGCCCGACGGTACCTATACGGTGTCCATTACCGCCAAGGATGCGGACGGCGAAGCGGTTCTCAGCACGCCGATGGTGGCCGACAAGGTGACGGATATCCTGCGCGACGGCAGCACCATCTACCTGCGCCTCGAAGGCGGCCAGAGCCTGAAGCTGTCCGATGTGGAACTTGTTTCCGCCAGCCGGCCCACCCTTGCCACCGACGGTTCGGAAGACGAGGACAAGGGCGATGGCGGCGACGGTTCAGGCGGCACTGACGGCGAAGGCGGCGGCACCGAGGGCGGCGACGGTACGGATGGAACCGGCGGAACTGAAGGCAGCGGCACTGCCGACGGCAGCGACGGTACGGATACCGGCAACAAGGCATAAGCAATTTCCGGGGGAGGCATCCCCTCCCCCGCACAAGATTCAAATAAACAGCAGCAATCTGTTTTTCATACGGAGGAAAAAATCATGAGCGGTCTTTCTGCCAGCATGTGGACGGGCGTTTCCGGTTTGCAGACCCACAGCAAGAACATGAACGTTATCGGCAACAACCTTGCCAACGTCAGCACCCTGGGCTTCAAGTCGCAGCGCATGGACTTCAATGACTACCTCTATCTGTCCGGCTCCAGCGCCAGCGGCCCCACCCAGATTGGCGCCGGTTCCAGCGTGTACGCCGTGCTGGGCGACTTCTCGCAGGGCGCTCTGGAAGCCACCAACTCCGCTACGGATATTGCCATTGACGGCAACGGCTACTTCGGCGTGCGCAAGCCCAACTCCGATCAAATCTTCTACACCCGTGCCGGTGACTTCTACTTCAACGCCGACCGAGAACTGGTCAATCCGCAGGGCATGCGCCTGCAGGGCTGGCGCGTGGACAATACCACCCGCCTGACCTTCAAGCAGGGCGGCGTGACGCTGGGCGATGAAAGCAATGTGGACGAATCCGTCTTTGTGGGTACCGGCTCGCCGACCGACATCATTCTGGACAGCTGGAACATCGTGCCCCAGCGTACCACCAGCGTGAAGTTCACCATGGGCCTGACCGACAACGGCACGGGCGACAAGACCGTGGGCGCCGCCCGCGGCAGTAACTTCACAGCTCTGTTCGACACCTGGGACGGCACCGCGCAGCCCCCGCTGGCCGAAAGCGCCTACGCCACTCAGTCCAGCATCACCACCTACGACGAAAGCGGCAACGAACACGAACTGACGGTCTACTACGACCAGGTGACGGTCAAGAATGACGATCCGAACAACCCGATCATGACCAACGTGCCCGCCGGCTACAAGGTCTACGAATATCTGGTGACCATGAATCCCGAAGAAGACATGCGCACGGCTCCCGACAATAAGACGACGTTTGCCGGAACCAAGGATGCGGGCAAGCTCATGACCGGCGTGCTGATCTTTGACTCCGCGGGCAACCTGGTCAACCAGACCGCCTATACCTACAACGGCAACGAAGCCCCTTCCACAAACGGCGTAATGAGCGATAGGGCCTGGTCGCCCACCAAGTTCTCCAGCAACGGTCTGCCGGTCTTTGCGGTCAACTGGACGGGTCAGGACAATGCCAGCACCGTATGGCAGGCCAATGCCGAAGATCAGATTATCGAACTGAATCTTGGCGCCAAGGCCACCGGCAACTGGCATATTGCAGACATCGATCCCGATACGGGGGGGACAACGCCTGTGGATGTTGACCCGAATACCGGCGACGGCACCACGCCTCCCAATGAAACACTTGACGACGTTACCAACGACTACAATAGCCTTGCCCTTATGGTGGGGCCCGAAATCATGGCCGGGGCGTCGGCCTGCAACCAGAACAAGTCCAGCCTGGTGCAGGATCGCAGTCAGAACGGCTATGCCTCGGGTATCCTGAGCTCGTACAACATCGACGAAAACGGCGTCATCTACGGTATCTACGACAACGGCGTCAGCCTGCCGCTGTACCAGATCACCATGTACGACTTCCACAACTATCAGGGCCTGCGTCGCGAAGGCGGCAACCTCTACAGCGCCACCTCCGATTCCGGGGAACCGCGCATCGGCGCGGCCGGGGACAACGGCTTCGGTGAAACCATGGCCTATAACATCGAAAACTCCAACGTGGACATGACCACCGAACTGGTGCGCATGATTACCTGCCAGCGCGGCTTCCAGTCCAACTCCAAGATCATCACGACCGTGGACACCATGCTGGAAACCGTCATCGGTATGAAGCGGTAACAGGAAAAATTTTCCGGGGGCTTCGGCCCCCGGGAAAATATGCGGCGACGCTGCGGGATGGAAGCGTCGCGCCGGACATGCCCCGGCATGTATCCCCCCTGCTTTCAGCGCAGGGACCATCCCGAAAACAGATTGCTGTTTACCCTCCGTGCAGGGCGTCGATCATGGGGATCGGCGCCCTTTTTTCGTTTCCAGCTCTTCCCTTTTTTGCATAAAAGAGCGTTGCACCTTTGAAAAAGGTGAAACGTGAGGCGGCGGCACAGCGCCGCCCGGCCTGTCATTTTGCGGAAAAAACCACACTTTTTCCGCAAAATGACAGGCCGTATAGTTTGAAGTACTTCGCATTTCAAACTGAAAATGCTCAAAGACAGCCCCGCAACGGGGACGGCGAAAAGACCTGCACGAAGGAGTTACCGAAGCGCCTCATTGACCAGAACAAAGCGCGCTGGGGGAGGATGGGGGGTCCGGGGGGAAGGAACCCCCTCTCGCGCCAGCAGAGGGGAGTGCCTTCCCCCCGGAAATCTTCTTCCCGCCCCGTCATACACCCTCGCCCAGCAGGGCAAGCGCCTTTTGCGCGGCCTCGTGCTCGGCCCGCTTGCGGCCGCCGCCTTCGGCCAGCAGCACGCGCCCGTCGGGCAGGGTGACGCTTACCCGGAACAGGGGCGCATGTTCCGGGCCGCTGCTTTCAAGGAGCGCATACGTCGGCAGCGCGCCGAAGCGGTGCTGACAGGCTTCCTGCAACAGCGTCTTGAAATCCTTCTTGCGCGGGGCCTTTCCTTCCCAGTGCGGCCACAGTTCGGCAAAGACGCGTTCCACGGCCCGCTGCGCCGCCGCAAAACCGCCGTCGGCAAAAATTGCACCCAGCACGGCCTCAAAAAGATCGCTCAACACGGTATCCCGCTCGCGGCCGCCCTGCCGTTCCTCGCCCCGGCCCAGCAGCAGTCTCTTGTCCAGCCCCTGCTCCCGGGCCCGCTGCGCCAGACTCTCCGTGCTTACCAGCTCGGAGCGCAGCCGGGTCAGTTCGCCCTCGCGCGCGCCGGGAATGGAGGAAAAGAGCTTCTGCGAAACGCACAGCTCCAGCACGGCATCGCCCAGAAACTCCAGCCGCTCGTTATGTTCCTGCCCCGCGCCGTGCTCATTGGCCCACGAACTGTGCGTCAACGCCAGACGCAGAAGATCGGCCCGGGCAAAATCATGCCCCAGCGCGCTTGCTTCCCCAGCCGCCGTGTCAAAGCCGGCAGCTCTGGAAGCTGCCGACATACCTGTTTTCCTGTTCATGGGCACAGTCTAGCCGCTTTGTTGCCGGAGGCAAGCGAAAAAGCCTTGACAGGGCGCGGCCCCGTGTCTACCTCATAGCACGGAACCCCGCCATGCCTCCGGGCCTGCGGGCTTCTTCCCTTCCCAATTCCGGGCGGGCCCCTTCGGGCGGCACGTCCCACAAGGAGCATAGTATGGCTTACGACATCCGCCTGATGAAACTGCTGACCGGCGAACTCGTCATCGGCAAGTACGACGCCGAAAACGACAAGCTGACCGACGTTGCCGCCATCCAGACCATCCCCGCCCAGCAGGGCGTGCAGATGGTCATGATGCCCTACGGCTATCCCTTCGAGCCCAATTTCACCGGCCAGATCGAAGGAAAATTCTTCCTCTACCGCTATGCCGATACCCCGAAGGAACTCCAGGACAAGTATATCGAAGCCTGCACCAACCTCACCGTTGCCGGCGGTCTTGGCAAGCTCCAGTTCGGTTCCGGCCCCATGCCCGGTTCCGGCAGCGGCCTGATCTCCTAGCAATATCTTTCAGGGCCTGCTGACAGCAGCTTATTTTTGGGGGGAAGGGAAACCCCTCTCGCGCGAGCAGAGGGGTTTCC
>DXFI01000251.1 GCA_019114565.1 Candidatus Desulfovibrio intestinigallinarum
TTGCAAAGCTCAAGTCATTTCGACGCATTGCAACCCGCTATGATAAATTGGCCGCGACATACCGGGCAAACGTCATGTTAGCGGCCTGTCTGATCTGGCTGCAATAAACTTTTTAGAAACAGCCCCTAGCAGAGGGGTTTCCCTTCCCCCCGATATTCCAAAGAAAAACTTTTTAGCTCTGCTGGGCGGCCGCCAGCTCGTCAAGGAGGCCCTGCGGCACTTCAAAGCCCAGTTCGGCAGCCTTGGCCGCGGCATCGCGGGCTTCGGCAACGCGGCCCTGATCCAGATGGCACAGGGCCAGATTATTCCACGCGGGGGCAAAGCCGGGCTGCTTTTCGATGATGGCCTTGCACTGCTTTTCGCAGGCATCCAGCTCGCCCTTCATGAAGTAGGCCGTAGCCAGGGCATTCTGGGCCTGAACAAAATCGGGGTCCCACTTCAGGGCCTTGTTCAGGGCCGTAATGGCCTTGTCGGGATTGCCGCGCTGCAGATGCACAAAAGCGATATTGCTCCAGGGCACGGGGAACTTGGCGCGGCAGTTGGCGGCTTCTTCGTTGTAGCGCAGGCAGCCGTCAAGATCGCCGCGTTCAAGGCAGATGCCGCCCAGCTGCACATAGGCTTCGGCAAGATGCGGCGAATTGCGCACAGCCTGAAGAAGAGCGCCTTCCGCGCCCACAAAGTCGCGCTTGCTCAGCAGGGCGAGACCAAGATTGTAGTAGTGGGTAGCGCACTGATCATTGGCCTCGATCTCGCTCTTGAGATCGGCGATGTACTCGTCAATATCGTCGTAACGGTCTTTCATAGGAGATGTCCTTCCTTTTTCAGGAGGTCACGATACCAGAGGCAAAAATCCAGCGTGCCCAGGTATTTTTCGTCCCGGTTTACCACGCCGAGAGCGCACTCCAGCGCGCCGCGGGCGTAATCGTTGCTGTATTGGCCTTTTTTGGCCGCTTGCTGCAAAAACTCGCGCACCAGCTGCTGCGTGGTGCGCTTGGTCACGTCCATGCGCAAATCGAGCGGATCATTGGGCTTCTGGAAGGGGTCCCAGTTATCATAGCCGATACGATCGACAAACTTGCGCCGGCGGGGATTCATGCGCTCGTAGATCTGGCGTTTCTGCTCTTCCTGATCATCGGTGAGCTGCTGCGGCGTCCCGTCGCGAAAGACGGTCGCCGGAATGGAGCCGAACAAGTGCGGCATGGAAAATCTCCTTGTAAAAATCCGGGGAACACGCCGGACCGCGATACGGAAGCGTCGCAGGCCGCGCGTGACGCGCTCGGAAGCATCAGGCCTTTTCGCGGGGAGCGGGACCTATGCCCAGATAGGTTTCATCGTAGCTGGTCAGCAGCGCCATGGACAAGGGCACATAGACTTCATGCAGCTCGGTGAAACGGCTGCCCACGGTTTGCTGAATATCGCGGCTCAGGGAGTCGAGGCGCTCGTACATCTTGTCCATGAACACGGTCGGATAGGCCGAACCCTTTTCAAAGGCGGCCAGACCACAGACATGGCCGCGCCCGCCAATGGCCGTAGGCACGCCGTAGACGCGGCAGGTAATGGGGCGCGCGTCATAGAGGACGCAGCGGTCGTCATCACCCAGCAGCGGGCAGCGGGACTTGATACGGGCGGCGTCTTCCATGATTTTTTCCGGCGCTTCGCCGGCCTTTTCAGCACGGAAAAGATCGCGTTTGATGCGCGTCAGCTGGCGGTCCGTATCCGAGGCCCGCTCCAGTATGGCGGAGCGCTCGGGACCGTAGCCGAATTTAGCACCGAAGGCTCTGTTGATATACATGGCCTCGACCAGCGGCAGATCAAAGAGGGCGTTGCAGCAGTCGCTGCACCCCTCGCGACAGCTGACGCAGCTGGGGAAATCGCTGCGAATCTTTTCAAAAAGCGCATCGGCGCTGCTGCGGAGGCGTTCGTATTCCTGAAAAATGGGAGTCAGATCGGGTATCATGCCTTTTCTCGTGCGCCCCTGTCCCGCCGCAACGGGAGAGCGAGCCGTTAGAGCATTTTCAGTTTGAAATGCTTCGCGTTTCAAACCATACGGCCTGTCGTTTCGCGGAAAAAGCGCGGTTTTTCCGCTCACTTTGGGCCGGGCGGCGCTGTGCCGCCGCCTCGCGTTTCACCTTTTTCAAAGTTGAAACGCTCTGGAGCATTTTCAGTTTGAAACGCTGTGCGCTCCAAACCATACGGCCTGTCGCTTCGCAGAAAAAGCGCGATTTTTTCCGCTCACTTCGGGCCGGACGGCGCGCTGTGCCGCCGCCTCACGTTCCGCCTTTTTCAATGGCAAAACGCTCTACGAAAGTGCCGCCAGGCGCTTCTCGCACCCGGCGGCACCAAAAAACTATCAGGAGGCCGCTCCGGCGGCCTTCCCGAAGAGACGACTACTGTTCTTCAACGGAAATGGCGTTGGCTTCGCACACTTCCACGCAGGATTCGCAGCCCAGGCACTCTTCGGCGTTTTCAGGCACGGACTTGCCGTCTTCGATCTTGTACACTTCCACGGGGCACACGTCCACGCATTCACCACAGCCCACGCACTTGTCGGTATCGACATTCACATTGTAGCCCATTGTCTTCCTCCAGAAGTATGATGCCGACAAAAGTCAGACGCTTTTGCCGACGCGACAGTTGTCGCACTCCCTGCATAGCGTCCGTACTGCATACTGTCAAGCCCCGATGCCGGGGAGAGAGAAGCGGGGACGGACGCCTTTTTCCGCGAAAAGGGAGACATAGCGGCACTAGAGCATTTTCAGTTTGAAATGCTTCGCATTTCAAACCATATGGCCTGTCGTTTCGCGGAAAAAGAGCAGTTTTTCCGCTCACTTTGGGCCGGGCGGCGTCGTGCCGCCGCCTTCGCGTTTCACCTTTTTCAAAGGTGAAACGCTCTAGTAGAGGAAAGCCTATGAAAGTCGTCAATACAGAAACCTGTTCTGCTTTGCATATATCAAAATTGGTTATTGAGGGGAGAGAGGCTGTATAGAAATTTTTTGAAACATGTAGATCTGAATGATATATCTACAATTCTTGATATTTGGGCTACATCTGATCAGAAAAATGAAGACAGTAACTTCTTTTTAAAGAAATTTGCTGATTGCAAAAAGGTGACGGCATTATCCAATGAAGATGCCCGGTGGCTTGAAAACGTATATCCGGACCTGGAATTTATATTTGGCGATGGGGCAATATGTCCTTTGAAGAGTCTATATTTGCTCTCGTTTTCTCCTCACGGACATCAGCAAGAGCAGACTGCAGCACCAGCAAAGCTGCCGTCGCTGCCTGTGTGCGTGCCCCGAAGCAGGGAGGTTGAGGCGGAAGTTTCAGATTGCTTTTCAGTCTTTCGTAATAAAACAGTCTGCTTTTGGAGGCTGTTTTGTACTTTGTTGTCATTATTGTTAATATTTATTTTGCTATGGTATTGCCTTATTAATATATGACGTCTTGAGTATCTTTCTATATAAAATTTGAGGATGTATTTATTATTTGTATATTCTAAAAAAATTTGAAATGTCTCTATAATATAGAGGGGGGGATGATGAAAATATTGTCGTATATCCGCAATACGGATAACTATGTTTATGGTAATGTTTTGCTGCTCTTGCTTGTTGTGCTGTTTCCCTTTGTTTTTTATTCACATAAATATATTGACTTTGTTCTGTTTCCCTGTTCTGCTATATTGTTATGTATAAAGGTGTATAGGAAAGATATGTGTTTTAACTGGTTTGCTGTGTATTCATTTGTTTCTCCATTTTTGCCATTGCTGTTTATATTGCTGTTTTATGTTGTTATAGGACATTATAGTTTTAAAAATTTCTTTTCAAATTATTTGTCGGTTATTATGTTTATAGGAATTATGTATGCTGTTATTAGTGAATATAGAGTGTCATGGATGTATTTATTGAAAAATATATATATTTTTGTTTTAATTCTGTTTTCTTTTTATATATTGTTTCAAACTTATGAGATGGTGCTAAAAGATTCTGTGTATATATTGAAAGTAAATAGAAATACTTTTGTTCCTCTGATAACTCTTGTTGGCATAATGTCTTTCCTTGAGGTGTTCTGGGGTAATAAAACGTCTCTTGAAAAATATTTGCATGCAATAAATGCTGTTCTTATATACTGTATTATGTTATTGTCTCAAGCGCGATGCGGTCTTTCAACTTTTTTGAGTATTTGGGTTGTCATATTTATGCATCGCAGTGAAATAGAGAATAAATATATAGGTGTTTTATCTGTTCTTACGGTCTTTGCTGTGTATTATGTCTTTGCCATGGGTCGTGGCGCAGAAGCCATATCGGATATACAGGTATATCAATGGGGAGATAGTGAAACATCTCTTGGCAGGCGTTTTGTCATATGGAAGATTGCTCTACATGCTTTTATGGAACATCCTTTTTTGGGGTGGGGTGAAAATTATATGAAAGAGATTCTTTCTATGGAAAATATGTCTCAATATATTTCCCCACATGTAGCAAGTCTTCCACATCTGCATAATGAATTTCTTGAGATGACGATTCATTTCGGTATGCTGGGAACTGCCGGACTGTTTACAGCAATATTGTTTTTATGGAAAAGAGCGTCTGCCGACATTCCTTTCCAGGGAGTTCTTTCCGGCATTGTTTTTGCTGGATTTTTTGATGTTTATCTGTCGCATCAAAGACTTGCGCTTATTGTCGTCCTGCTCATCTATCTTATGAGACATATCATGGAACCAGCGTATTATAGGCCTGAGGAACGCTCAAAAGTATCATGCATATAACGTAAAAATCTGCCTGATAAAAATTTATTTTCTAGCCATTCCGCAGTCCTTCGAGAATACGCTGGCCGAGGATGCCCGGGGCGGTTTCCCGGAGCAGGGGAGAGCGCACGCGCAGACTTTGGCTCTGGTTCATGGGTTCGCTGGCATAGGCGCGGGCGAGTTCCTGTTCGTAGGCCTCGCGCAGCCTTTCAAAGGATGCGGCGACTTCCGGGTACTCGTTATCGGCGCGCCAGGGCAGACGCAGGCTTGTGGAGCCGTGCCCTCCCTTGTGGGGCGGAATGTCGAGAGCGTAGCAGCCCGGGCCGGATTGCCCGGCACGCTCCAGCTGATCGGGATAGCAGTACTCCTGCCATGAATCCGGCGGTTCCGGGATGGTGGAAGGAATGCGCAGCGGCGGCGTTGCCAGCCGGCGTTCCCAGGGTTCGAGCTCGATGCTGTAGGTCAGGAGCGGCCGCAGATTGCCGCGAGCCTTGGTGATGGTCCAGTGCAGTTTCATGAGGGCCTCCCTGAGAGGGTTTCAACTTTGAAAAAGGTGAAACGCGAGGCGGCGGCGCAGCGCCGCCTCGCCAGAAGTGAACGGAAAAACTTCGCTTTTTCCGCGAAATGACAGGCTGCATGGTTTGAAGCGCGCAGCGTTTCAAACTAAAATGCTCTATTGTGCCTGCAGCGTCATGCGCACGACCTCTCCGAAAGGAGGCGTCTGTCCTCCCTGTCCCCGGACAAGCCAGAGGACAGGATAGTCGGGGGCCTGAGGAAAGGAAGAACATTCCAGATCGGTGAACCATACCAGAGCCGCTGGGCGTTCTCCCTGGTTTTCCAGCCATGCCGTGACCGGGCGGAAGTCCGTACCGCCACCGCCTACGGGCGTCAGGGAGGAGGGAAACTCACGACCGTGAATGCGGTGGACAGCCTGAACACGGCAGTCATGAAACAAAATGACTGCCTCGGTGTCATAGGGGGCCAGAGCGGCTCCTAGTTCGGCACAGAAGGAGGACAGCGCAACGTCATCAACGGAGCCGGAACTGTCCACGGCCACGGCAAGGCTGGAAATTTTCATGTCATGCCGTCCCGGCAGGTAGAGCCCCTGATGCAGAAAGCGGCGGGCGGGATGACACCATGAATAGTCATTGTCGGCACAGCGGGCCAGAAAGCGGCGCAGCAGGGAGGCCCAGTCCTGCTGTGCGCTGAAGGAATGCCGCAGCAGACGATGGCATCCGGCCGGGATGACGCCCGCGTGACGCGCGCGTTCAAGAGCCCGGGCCAGCGTCGTTTCCACATCGATCTGCGCCTGTTCTCTGTGGTCACCCAGCCCCTCTCGCAGCCGGGGAGCATCACGGATTTCTCCGTCAAAAAAAGGAACATCCTTTTTACCGCGTGCGGCGGGTTGTCGGGCGCCGGCGGCTGACCGGACGTTACGCGGCGAATATTCCTGTCTTTCTCCGAAAGGGAAACGAGGGCTTGTCATACCGGCATCGTGTTCGGGCTGTTCTTTTTGCGCGCCGTTGCCGTATCCCCGTGCGCCGTCAGAGTCCGGGGAGAGAGGCGCGCTGCCGCGGGCAATCTGCCGGGACAGCAATTCCCTGTAGACGCTTTCCACAGGAAGGCCGGAGTATTCCGGGCGGCTCACCGCGCCTTCGGGAAGGCGGAAACCGGCTTGCAGCAGGATGTCGTTGATAACGACGTCGCAGGCTTCATTCCAGAGGCGCGGATCGCGATGCTGCCGCCGGGCATGATGCCCGCAGGCCAGATGCAGTGCCTCATGCGCCAGAGCTCCCACCAGTTTTTCCTGGGAGATACCGGCGGCAAAGGCCGGGTGATAGCCCAGCGTCGTGCCGTCCGTCCAGAGCTGGCGGCAGGTTTCGTCCGCTTCCGGGCGTAATCCCAGAACAAGACTGCCGAAGAAGGGTTCCCGTGTAATGAGCGCAGCTCGGGCGCGGCTCAGGGCGCGGGCGGCCTCCTGCCGTAATGACGGCCGGGGCATCAGAGCAGCACCTCGGCATGCTGCTGCGCCCAGCGGGCAAAGGGACGGCTTTCAATGATGGCGGCGTCATGGCGCGCGGCCTCGCGGAAGAGAAGAACGCCGAATTCGGCAGGCAGACGCGCGGCATAATCCGCAATGGCGTCCAGCGTATCTTCCCGGACGCGACGGGCCAGTCCTTCGCACAGGGCATAGAGGGCTGCGGGATCGTCCGGTATGGCCGCGCGATCCGGCTCTGCAAGAATTTCTTCCAGTTCCGGCAGGCTGTGCCGCTGGGCCAGATAGCCGCACAGCTCGGCGGCGGCTCCTCTGCCGACGGCCCCGGCAAGCAGTTCTTCCCGGACGTCTTCCGGCGGATCCGCCCGCAGAATGGCGGAAGCAAATTCCCAGGAACGGGGAGAGGCAAAGGCCTGCTCCCCGGAAGCGGGATCAAAGTGCAGCAGCAGCCGGGGACGGAAACGCAAAAAGGCGCGTATATCGGGATGAATGTCCGCCGCTTCGGCCCAGAGAAGCCAGTCGTCGATATCGGGAACAACGCTGATATGCGTCATGCGATTGGCCAGTGCCGTGGGCATGCGGCAGGAAACGGCGCGGTCTCCTTCCCGATTGCCCGCCGCAAGCACGCACCAGCCGTCGGGCAGGCGGTAATCTCCGATGCGGCGATCAAGAATGAGCTGATAGCAGGCCGCCTGCACCAGCGGCGGCGCGGCGTTGAGTTCGTCGAGGAAAAGAACGCCCTGGGCCGTGTCGTTCTCGTCAGGCAGAAAAGAGGGCGCGCACCAGACGGTTTTTCCGTCGGCGGCAATGCGCGGCAGGCCGCGCAAATCCACAGGATCGAGCAGGACGGCGCGAATATCGTGCAGGAGCATGCCGCGCCGGCAGGCGGCTTCGGCAACAAGGCGGCTTTTGCCGACGCCGGGCGGCCCCCAGAGGAAGGCGGGCTGTCTGGCGGCGAGCAGGATATCAAGAGCAGCGAGCGTTTGCGACGGCGTCATAGGCATCCTTTTTGAAATAAGAAATGAAATTCTTTTTCTTTTATTACATCTGAAAAAATATGCCGTCAAGTTTATTCAGGCAGAGAAGCTGTTTTATCGGAACGACGCTTCAGAGCCTTTTCAGCAGGAACCGTTTTGTGTTTCAAACTACCGTCTGTCGCTTCGCGGGAAAAGCGCGGTGTTTCCGCTCACTTCAGGGGTGGCGGCGCTGCACCGCCGCCTTGCGAACGTTCCAGAGCGTCAGACAGAGAGCGCCAGAGTACGATCAGCAGGCAGAGGGAAAGGAAGAAAAGACCGGCAACGGGGCCGGAGACAATAACGAGGGCCGTCTGAAGGAGACTCAGCAGGGCTATGCGGCAGCGGCAGGGCAGGCGGCTTTTCATGGCAGGAAGTGGAAAAAAGAAAGACCTGCGCCGGGCGCAGGCCTTTCCCAAACGTGATGTTATTGCGCCGGGGCAAGGCGGCGCATCTGATCATAGAGGCTTTCCTTGCCGGGGGTGGCGGTCACGCGCCAGAGACGGCCGAGGGTGTCCGTATCGACGCAGCGCTGCAGCGGCGTGGCTTCGTTGGTGGTTTTGACGATATCAAGCGTGCCGGGGCGATCCACAAAGCTCTTGAGAGCGGCGCGCAGCGCGGTATTGCCGGTACCGGGCAAGCCGTAGTCCAGCGCCTGATTGAAGTAGGGCCCGGCCATGTCGGGATCGTACTGATTGAGGGCGAGATAGGCAAGCGCGCCCTGATCGACAAAGGTGAAGGCCGCATCATAAAGACTCATGGAGAGCAGCTGGTCGGGGGAAAAGTTGAAGACGCCGCCCGGAACGGTATAGCTTGCGTTGTAACGCAGCTGTCCGAACTGAGCGAGGCTGAGATAGCCGGTTTCGCGGATGCGTCCGTTTTCGTCACGGGCATCGCTTTCGCCGCTGAAGCGCAGCGCCTTCAGGCCGGGCAGGTGCAGGCCGTTGGATTCGATCAGCTGCGCAGGCAGCACGAGGTCCCGCACGGCTGTTTTCATTTCCCGGGGGCTGTTGGACAGCCAGTCCAGGCGTATGAGATCCAGACTCATGACATCCTGCGGCCGGGCACCGCGAAACGTACCCTTTTCTATGGCCAGCACGCGCACGGGCGGCACGCTGGCGGTCAGCCACTGCTGGATCATGGGGAGGATGTGCTCGATGCTGCCGGTGATTTCCTGTTCGGTTTTCTGTCCCGTGAGGCGGACGGAGAGCAGCAGGCGCAGCGTGGCGGCATCGGGAGCGTGGAAGCCGTCCATGCCGAAGAGGGCAAGCTCGGCGCTTTCCTTGTTGGTGGACGCCTTCAGATGTTCAAGGCGCATTTCGTCAATGCCGAGATTGTGCAGGCCCCGCAGGCGGAAGGCTTCCAGATTGCATGCGGCGGAGCCGTTGCCTGTCTGTACCGTGGTACGCAGCCTGAGCGCATCAAGGCCGTCGAGCTGCGTCCGTTCCAGCATGTCTATGGGATCGGGGCGGCGACCGTCCAGCAGGGCGCGGATATGGCCCGCATCGGCGGCGATGCCGGAGATGGCGGCATGCTCCAGAGAACCGGCCAGCAGACCGGGCATGCTGAAGGAAACTCCGTCGGCCGTAATGGCGTTGCATATGTCCATGCTGCCTTTTTCCGGCATGGCATAGGGACGCAGAGCGGGTACGGCGCAGGCCGCGGCACGGATGGGGACGCTGATTTCTAGACGATCGATGCTTTTGCGCAAGCCTTTGGGAGAACGGTAGACAACGAGAACGTCATGCAGGGTAAGGCTGCGCGACAGGGGCGAAAACTCGACGCGGGAAAAGGTGAAGTGCTCTATGCCGCGTGCGCGGGTCGCATAGCGGTTGAGCAGCTGCTCGGCCTTGCGTTCCACAACGGGGCTGATGGCAAGGGAGGCCGCCACGGCGATCACAATGAGAATGCCCGCCACAAGCGCCGTCACGAGAAGGGGTTTCTTGTATTTCATGGTCTGAAAATCCTGAAGCATGGAGGAGTCGAAAGCCGGAAAAACAGGCTCGATCCTTGGTAGACGACAACGCGACAGGATGCAAGAGGCGGCGTGAAGCGGAAAACAGAAAGAAAACAGGAGAACGCCCTCTGCGCGGGACATTCTCCTGTTTAGCGCATTTTCAGTTTGAAGCGCTGCGCGTTTCAAACCATACGCCTGTTGTTTCGCGGAAAAAAGTACGGTTTTTTCGCTCTCTTTGGGCCGGGCGGAGCTGTGCCGCCCTCTCGTGATTCACCTTTTTCAAAACTGAAACACTCCAGGGGTTGTTAACACTAACTTTTCTATTTATTTTAACCAAATAGAAAACATAGCCTACGCATACCCT
>DXFI01000252.1 GCA_019114565.1 Candidatus Desulfovibrio intestinigallinarum
AATGGCTCATGATGACGAGGTCGCGCTGGCTGACTGCGCGCAGGAGATCTGCCGAAGGCTGGACATGCTTTTGGTGGGAAAGCTGTGGCGCTCGAAAAAAACATGAATGGAGGGAATGTATGAACAACAGCACAGAGTTTGGGACACAGCCCGGGATCGCAGAGGAGGCCGCGCCGTCTTCCCCCTGGCCCCCGCCCAGGGTGCGCTTTGGCGCAGGCGCCCTTTGCTTTAACCAGGGAGCAGTGAACGCCCTGGCGCAGGCGGAGCGCGTTTCCGTTTTCGTCAACGATGGTGGCCGAATGCTGATTGTGCGCCCATCGGAGGGGAACGACGTTCCCGGGGCAAAGTGGGTCCGCAGGACGGGCGCGTGCGTGAGGCCCAAGGCGATCCCATCATCGCCCTTTGTGCAGGGGCTCTATGCGCGGATGGGTTGGCGCCAGGAATGTGATTATCGCGCCGCCGGCACCGCCATCCAGACCCATACCGGCCCTATCCTGCTGTTTGCCTTGCACGACACGGAAGCGGTCGCCCGGCGCAAATACGCGCCGCGGCTTTGATAAAGAATGGAGGAACACGCATGGACGAACGCAGCTTCAAGTATCCCAACCGGCAGGCGCAACAGGCGGCCTACGCGCCGCAGGCAATGAACCGCCCCTATTCGCCGCCCCCTGTCCCCGGGTATGCGCGGGCCTATCCCCCGGCAATGGCGGCGACTTCACCGCTGGATCAGGCGCAGGTGCTTACGCCGGGAGGCTTCAAGCCCCTGAGCAAGGCGGAGCGCGACGAGGCCGCGCGGATCGCCCTGGAGGCCGGCTTTTCCTTCGACGGCTATCAGGTGGTGCGCAGGGAGTTTTTCTCGCACCGCTTTGACCCGACACTGACGATCAAGGGCAACAGCATCATCTTCAACAACTCCTGCATCTCCAAGCTGGAGCAAGTCGTGTATGTCCAGATCCTCGTGAACCCGACCACGGAAAAACTGGTCATCCGTCCCTGTGCCGAGGGTGCGCGGGACGCCATCCGCTGGTGCGTGGTCCGTGACGACAAGCGCAAGAGCCGCCAGATCACCTGCGGGCTCTTTACCGCTAAGCTCTACGACCTGATGGGCTGGGAAGCGC
Source organism: Candidatus Desulfovibrio intestinigallinarum (assembly GCA_019114565.1). Classification (GTDB taxonomy): domain Bacteria; phylum Desulfobacterota; class Desulfovibrionia; order Desulfovibrionales; family Desulfovibrionaceae; genus Desulfovibrio; species Desulfovibrio intestinigallinarum. Next base: position 1,119 of record DXFI01000252.1, read on the forward strand.
TCTACCGCTACAAACTGCAGGGGACGCGCATCAACTATCAGGGCGAGCAATTGTATGTATTTGACCTGACGAGTACGGAGGCGTTCCTGCCACAGACCAAAGAAGTGGATGAAGAGGGCAAGCCCCGGCGCAAGCGGCCTGTTCCCATGTACCCCTCCGACTGGCGCGATTCCTTTGGTATGCCGGTATTGGCGCATACAGCATCCACGCGCGTCGACTTGATGGAGGGCTTCGATCTCATGGAAAACGCGGCCGGCGCCCAAACCCCTGAACAGATGCCCATGGAGATCATCGACCAGGAGACAGGTGAGGTGACGAAGGTATGAACGGATACGACGGGATTTCCCGGATCAGCGTCGAACCGCTGACGTTGACCCTCTGTCTGGAGGAGGACAGCATACTGCTCAACCAGGCTGTGCTTGATACACTGCAGCATCCCCGTCAGGTGCAGATGCTGATCAACGAAGAGCGGCAAATGCTCCTGGTGCAGGCATGCACCATCGACGACAGGGAGGCGATCGTAGTCCCTACGACGCCCATGTCGCAGTTTGAAATGAGCGGCCACTCGCTGCTCAGGCGCATCCGCAGGCTGATCCGCTGGATGGACGCGCGGCCATGGGTGGTCTATGGGACGTATATCGAGTCCCACAACGCCATCGTGTTTGACCTGAACAGCGCCCAGCCCGCGCTGCTCCACGCACCGCTCGGCGGAGAAGGCAGCAGGACCGGCAGAGGAGGTTGATCTGTGTGGCATTGGAAAAAGAGAGGCTGATGGCGTATTTTCAGGAACACTACCTCTCACGGCAGGAAGTACTCTACAAGCTCCCGCTGAGCCTGTCCATCGACGCCTTCTGGCCGGAACTGCTGAACCGCCGAAAGGCGACGGCCGCAGTGCTGCCCCTCTACAACGCCGCCGGGATGCCCTATTGGTATGTGCAGACCCAGCGCATGGTCCATGCCAGCGAGCGGCTCTGCGAGGCGGCAATGGCGCAGGCGGACGGCTTTGACCCCTATCGGGCGCAGATGACCAGCGCCATGACGGAGGAGATGTTCTTTACCAGCTTTGTCGAGGGCGCGCAGATCCCCTTGCAGGAGGCCATGGACTTCCTGCAACGGGGCACAGAGCCGGAGAACATCCAGGAGCAGATGATCTGGAACAACCGCTGCGCCTGGCAGGCGATGATCAGCGCGCTCTATCTCCCTTTGGACGAACCGTTTGTCCGCTCCCTTGCCTGGGCGCTGACGCAGGAGATGGACAACGCCGCAGAGGATTATCGTCAGACAGACAGCCATCCCATCGCCGCTATGAGCGATGAGCGTTACAGCGTCCCGTCCGCCATTTCCCTGCCCGACAGGATGCGGGAATACTACGATTTTCTCCGCGATGGCGGCGTCCATCCGCTGATCAAGTCGGCGGTCGGACAGGCATACATATTGGTGGTACGCCCCTTCCCCGAAGGGAACGAACGGCTGGCGCGGATGATCTCTTCCGCGGTGCTTTTGCGCAGCGGTTATGACCTGTTCCGGGATATTTCCATTTCCGGCGTCATCGCCCGGGAGAATTACCGCTACTACAAGGCCATGCGGGAGATCCTTCGGGGCGAGAACGGCGGGGATCTCACGTACTTCGTGGAATACTATTTGGAGCTTCTTGCCCGGGCGCTGGAGGAGAAAAAAACGCGGGAACGGCACAGGGAGGAAGAGGCATTGGAACAGGAACGCCACATGGCGCGGGAGCCGTTGCAAAGCGCTCCCACAGAAATGCGTGTTCCAAGCGCAATGACGCCCGACGAGTTGCTTGCGGTGGATGACAGCATTATTGACGCAGACACCGAAGATGCCGGGAAAGGGGACGATGGCCCCGAAGAAAAGGCTGTCCCCGTAGAGACCCCTGGCCCCAGGCGCCGCCATCAGCCGCCCTGGCCCCTGTGTTCGCAGGAAGAGTTCCTCGAGAAAGTTGACGCGCTCAAGGATTCCCCCTACGAACGCTGCCGGGAATACCCGGAACACATCCGCGCCATGCTCAGCCATGGCATGACTACGTTCACCGTCACAGACTGGAGCCGGATATTGCAGATTCCCCGCAGGAAAGCAGACCATGAATGCCGCGCCCTCTACGACAGGGGGATGCTAGAAAAGCACCTCGGCGGAGATCTCATGCGCTATTCTTTCAGGATCGCGCCGGATGGGGCCGCTACGGAGAGCCCCCCGCAATGGGCAACGAGAGCAAAACTGGCAGCCAAGGCGTCGGCATGGGCTGCCATGAGCTTCGAGGATAAGGTGGAAACCTTTTCCCGCAGCAAATCGAACATAAGGCGGCGGGCGGCGGAGACCATCCGGGAAATGCTCGCCAAAGGCATTTACCGCTTCCACCGTTCGGAATGGGTAGGCTACATGGGCGTTCCCAAGGAGAACGCTGACGACGCCTGCGACGTCATGGCGGAACGAGGCATCATTAGGAATGTGACGCCAGAACAGAGAACGGCGCTGTATGAGTTTTGCCTGCAGGAAGAGGCCGCAGATCCTGCCCTCTCGACTGATCTCACGGAAACGCTGCGCGTGCTGGCGGCGGATCCATTATCATCCAGTTTTCAACGAATAGGACAGTTTCTCCTGAAGCTCATTGACAGCGGCAGGGAGCATTTTGCCCCGAAGGAATGGGGAGAGACGTTTGACGTTTCCAAAACGACATATTGCACCGATGTTCGCCGTGCGATGAACATGGGGCTGATCCACAAGATGCGCGACGGGCATGGCCGATGCATCTATCGACTGAACCGGGAGCGCCCCGCTGACGTCCGCAGCGACGCTCTTACGTCCAAACAGAAGCAATATCTGGCGACAATGTACGGGCAATTTGGTCAAAAGGAGTTCTGTGCCGAAGATTGTTCAAAGCTGCTCCACACCGACGATTCAACGATGTACTTTCACCTGAAAAACTTCGCCGAGCGCGGCATACTGGAAACGATCCGGGAGCCAGGGAAGGCCAACCGCTATGTTTTTGCGGTGTCCTCCGAAGAGCATCCCGAGTGCTTCAGGCAGGTCGCGGGGCCGCTGCCCCCCAGCCAGCAGCAGGAGCAGGATGCGGAGCGCCTGATGGAGAGTGCCGCCGGACGGGCGACGCTCAGCGCATGACGACATGAAGGAGGTTCCCATGAACATATTTGAGCGCGAAAACGCATGGTTGGGCGCTGCTGATTTCGTCGCCGGGCACGACACGCTCGAGAGCTTTCTATCGCAGGCAAGGATGATTCGCCGGCGGCTGGGGACGCACGCGTATAAGCTCGACGAATACATCCGTCAGCTCCTGATCGCCTGTTCGACCCCCCTGGATGAGGTTTTCTCCGCCGACGATCCCCTGACCCGCCCGCTCTCCGCGCAATGCCGCAGGGCGGCGCAGGGCTTGCCGCCCGAGCAGGAACGGCAGGACATTTTCGCCCGGGAAGTGCAGGAATATGCCGCGAAGCATCCGCTGCCCAATCAGGAAGCGAATACGAGATACCTCATCTACTTCTGCCACATGGTGGGCAAGTTCCTCCACGAGCATCTGCCCACGCTTGTCCAGGACATCTGGTACGATACAGAGACACGCATGGACTCGGCCTTGCTCGACAAACTTTACAGCGAGATCTGCGGGATACTGGGAAGCGAGACAGATATGGAAAAGCTGAACGAGCTGTTCGCAAAGCGGTTTCTTGCGGTGCCGATGCTGCACTTCGCCTTTCAGATCACCTCCAACGCGCTGGCAGAGCTGTTGCTCGAGCGCGACCCGGAGACCTCCCGCGAGATCATACGTTTGCTGTTGGATGCCGAAGACGCACAGACGCCGTGAGCGATCATTTTTCAGACACTGCAAACCCCTGATAGGATATGGGACAGAAGCGCCCTATCACATCGGGGGTCTTTATGCGGTAGAACCGCTGTAAACGGCGTTGATATAAAGTATACTTCCCTACCCCGGAAGATGGATGGGGCTCGCCGGCAATTTGAGTACCCAGTTTGACGGCCGCGGGCATATATT
>DXFI01000253.1 GCA_019114565.1 Candidatus Desulfovibrio intestinigallinarum
TTGCAAAGCTCAAGTCATTTCGACGCATTGCAACCCGCTATGATAAATTGGCCGCGACATACCGGGCAAACGTCATGTTAGCGGCCTGTCTGATCTGGCTGCAATAAACTTTTTAGAAACAGCCCCTAGCACAAAAACCGGAAAAGAGGAAGTCTTCCGGCGCATTTTTTCTTCATGCAATACTTGAAGAAAAAACTCGTCGGAGAGAGCTATGTCCAGAGAATCCAACCGCCCCACAAAGACCAACTATCAGGATTACCTGTTCGATTTTTCCGATGTCGATTTTTCGCAGGGGGCGGCCCGGCCTGCGGACCCCTCCGCCACGGGACAGGCGACGCCGACGCAGGAGCGCGGCTTTCTGGAGCGGCTCGGCTATTCCGCCCTGGCCATTGGCGAGGGGCTGCCCATGCTCCCCGGCCGCATGGCCGACACCATACGCGACGCATGGAATGGCGGCGACATTGACGTGACGGATACCGAAGCCCTGCAAGAGCGGGAACAGCGCGCCCGCGAACAGGCCGCCTATGCGCAAAAGTATCAGGGAAAAGCCTTTGACGGCGTGACGGATGCCATGATCTCCATGCCGTACAGCCTTACGACGCTGGCAGCCGGTATTGGCGCCAGCGTTCCGGCAACGCTGGCTGCCGGCCCTGTAGCTGGCGGGGCCGCGGCTATGGCGGCTTCCGGGGGCGTGGCCTATCGGGCCAGCAAGCAGGAATTCATGGAAAACATGCTGGAGGAAACATCCCGCGTCCTTGGGCGAAGGCCGACACAGGAGGAATGGGATCGCATTGCCGCGGATTTCGACAGCGAAGCCACGCAATACGGCTTATGGGAAGCCGGGCCGGAAGCTCTGGGCAACCTTTTCTTTACCAGGCTGCTGGGGCCGCTGGGCAAAGGTTTTCTTACGGACGGACTGGGCAAGACAGTCAAGCGCGGCATCGGGCTGTACGGCGGCGAAATGGGAACCGAAGCCGCCACCCAGATGGGGCAGGGCCATATTGCGGCGGAAATGGGGTGGCGCGACGAAGCGCCGGGGCCCTTGCAGGCGCTGAAAGAAATTGCCCCGGCCACCTTCTGGCAGACAACGCTCATGGCCGGCGGCAAGAAAGGGCTTGATCTGCTGGCCCAGCGGTATCAGGAGCGGGCCGGACAGAAAGGCATGGCAGCCGGGATTAGCGGCCTTTCCTCTCCCGCGTCGCCGCCGCCGACCGTTGCGCCGGAAAGCCCGGAAACTTACGAACGCGACTTCGCATCCATGCTCCGGTCCCCGGAATGGAATGCTCCCGATATGCCTCTGGATCAGGAAAGCTGGAACCGGGAAGCGCGGGCGCGAGGCTGGAACCATCTCGTGGAAGAAGATTCCCCGGCGTCGTCGGAAACCACAACAGCGGGCATGGCCGCCGGGATTGGCGGGCTTTCCTCTCCCGTGTCACCGCAGACGCCGACCGTTGCGCCGGAAAACCCGAAAGTTTACGAACGCGACTTTACATCCACACTCCGGTCCCCGGAATGGAATGCTCCCGATATGCCTCTGGATCGGGAAAGCTGGAACCGGGAAGCGCGGGCGCGGGGCTGGAACCATCTCGTAGAAGACGACCTTGCAGCGTCGTCGGAAACCACAACGGCCGCGCCGGGATTGCAGCCTTCGCTGGACAATGGCGAGCATATTGATTTGCTGCGCGACTCTCCCGCGCCCGAAAACGGCCCGTCGCCCTCCATGCCGTCAACGGCGGGCATGGCAGCCGGCATCGGCGGTCTTGATCCTCTGCGCGCCTCCCCCGCTGCCGACACCTTGCAGGAAACACCGCTCGCGGCGCACGGGACCCCGGAAATCTCCGCTCCCTCCGCGCCGCTGCCGCCGTTGCCGGGCGTTGCCTCCGGGATTGGCGGACTTCCGTTCAGCCCGGCGCAGCCCGCGCCGCGCCCGCCCGCACAGATTCCCACCCTGCCCACGCAGGCGCAGCTCACCCGCATACAGGAAAAGCCGCGCGCGGACACCACGGCCGCGGCGGAACGGCTCGGCATACCGGGGCCGGAGGCTGTGCCGCAAGAAGCGCAGCGGCCGGAACTTTCCCCCGCCATGCCGCAACAGACGCTGCCCAACGAGGCGCAAGCACCGACCGTTCTCTCTCCCCTGCCCGCTCCCGCCATGCAGCCGACGCCCCTTCCTGAAAGCCCGCAGGCAGCGCCGCAACAGCCGGATGCCCTGCCGACGTCCGCGCGACAGCCGGAGACAAGCCCCGTCCTGCCTCCGGCGGAACCTGTCGTCATACCGCCGGAGCTTGCCGGTCTTTCCCGTAAGGAGCTGATTCGCCGTCTGCCGCGACAGCTTCGCGGCAAGGCCGACTTTATGGGAACAGAGGAAATGCGCTCTCTGCTGGCGCGTCGTCTTGCCCGCACGCAGGCAACAGGCCCGGAACAGGCGGGAACGCAGCCGGACACCGCAGAGGAAAAAACGCCGCTCACCTACGGCGGGAAGCCGCTTTCGCATCCGCCCATAGGCGACGCCAGACGAGAGAATACCGCGGACGCCGTTCTTGCCGGAGCCGCGGAACGGGCAAAGGCGGAAGGCCGTCAGGAGATGCTGGCCGCCGTGGAGGACATGCAGCGGGAAAGGAAAAGCGTCGGCGTCACGCATGACGCGCTCTGGCAGCGCATAACCGACGAGATGCTGCCGTATGCCGGCGAAGCCGGGCAGGAAGAAGCGGCGCGAACCGGAGCCGCCCCGGAAGACGCCGGAATGCCCCCGGCAAGAAAAGTACAGGCAGAACAGCGAAAAGGCAGCGGAGATTTTTCAGATGTTGTGGCGCATGTCCCCTCCAACGCCATACGAAAAACAGAAAAGCTAAGCGCCATTGCAGCGGCAAAGGCATGGATACGAAAACATATTTTCGCCCCTGCCAAAACTGAAATCGGGGACGTGGAAGTTGATGCCAACGCCATTCAGGATAGTCTTAGCCACAGCATGTATCAAAACAAGCTGGATGCTGTTCAGGCCATTGTTCCCGTGCTGGAAAAGGGGAGTTATCTCGGAATGCTGCCGGACAAGGACGGCAACCCCATTGAAAATCACTACTTCGCGGGCCGGGTACGGATTGGCGAAAACGAAAAGATCGTATTCGTCAGGACGAGACAAGCGAAAGGAACGCCCAATCGCTTCTATGTTCATGAAGTCTTTACGCAGGAAGAAATAGAAAAGTCGGGAGATTTTCACCGGGTAACATCGGATGCAGACCGGCCCTACAGAAATTCTCCCGACTTTTATAGAAGTATACTCGCGAATTACCTGAAAGGCAAGACAGCCGACGCGCCCGGCGCGGAAAGACCAGGGGACGGCATCAGTTCCTCCGGGCAGTCTCCCGAAAGCGAACAGAAGGCAGAGCGCCCGCAGATTCGCATCAGAAATCTGGTTTCCGGCAAGGAAGAGTATCTCGATATTGCGGAGAGTCCCCGGCGGGACACCGACGACGAAGCCGCGCGGCGGACGGATACGGATCGGGGCGCGGCGGCTTCTCCCGCCGGAGCCTTCGGCACGATTGACGCCCCGGACACGGTGGCGCTGGCCGCTCATTTTTCGGAGGCCTTTCTCTCCGGGAAAAAGTTTGGCGCCATTATCGAGGCGCGCAGGGAGGCCGGTTCCCTGCTGGGCGGAACCGTGCGCCCGGCAACGGAGGCTGCCAAGGCCGTTGACGAGGCCGTCGAGCTGGGCGTGACGCTGGCGGCGCGCAGGACGGTTGCCGCAATGCGGGAGCGTCATGCGGGCGACACCGATATTTACCGGGCGCTTGTGGACCTGTATCAGCGCCAGCCGCGGCTGAACGTGCGCACCAGCACCAGCATTGCCCAGCAGGCCTACAGCACGCCCGCGCCCATTGCCTTTCTTGCGTCGCGGCTGGCGGGCATAGACAGCGGGACGCGCGTTTTCGAGCCTACGGCGGGCAACGGCATGCTGCTGCTGGAAGCCTCGCCGGACAGGGCCGCGGTCAATGAGCTGAATCCCGACAGAGCCTCGCGCCTGCGGTCGCAGGGCTTTGAGGTCACGGAACGGGACGCCGTGGATTTTCGACCGGAAGACCCGGTTGACGTCGTCATCGCCAACCCGCCCTTTGGCCGCGTGAAGGACGCCGACCGGCAGACCAGAGAATTTTCCGTCAACGGACTGACCACGAAGGAGCTTGACCACGCCATTGTGGCCCGCGCGCTGGAATCGCTGAAACAGGGCGGGCGCGCCGTCCTGATTATCGGCGGGAAACAGGGGAACGACGCCAGCCGGAGCAAAAAGTATCGCGCCGCTGATCAGGTGCGGTTCTGGGGCTGGCTGTTTGAACGCTACCGGGTGTTGGAGCATTTCTGCGTCGATGGTAAACTCTACGAACGGCAGGGCGCGGGCTATCCCATCGACGTCATCGTGCTGGAGAACAGCGGCACGTCCGCCGGACGCCCGTTCCCCGGCGCGGCCCTGCCGCGCGTCTACACATCCTTCAACGCCCTTGAGGAGGTTCTGCATGGGCAAGTGGTGGATACCGCCGAGCGAAAGTCTGGCAGTGACGGTACAGATACCGGACGAACGGGAGACGGCGCAAATCAGCAGCGAGGACGATCTGATCGACCTGCTGACGCTGCAGGTTCAGAGGCTGATAGAGGAAGCGTACGATCCGGAGGAAACGCTGGGGCAGATGGTGCGCGATCTGGAGAACGCCTCGATTCTGGGGTACGGAACGACCGACCTGCAACGGCTGGCGGAAGCCGACTACAGAGAAGTGAGCGCCCTGCTCCAGAATCCGGAAATGACGTATCTGCTGATGCAGAAGGCGGGCGTGCCGGAGGGGAAAGACAGGCTGACGTGGCCGCAGACAGCCAACGCGGAGACGCCGGAAAACGGGGCGGACGAGATGACGCTGGAAGACTGGGTCAGCACCGTGACGGCGGGGATGTACGTTCCGAGCTGGGAGTAACGCCCCCGCAGCAAAACAGAGCGCGCGCCCTTGCCGCCGGGGACGGGGCGCTGGCGTCGCTGGGAGGCCGCAGACGGCAACAGCCCGCCGCCGCGCCCGCCGGGCAATTCCTGCCTCCCCGGAAGAAAAGCCCGCGCCATACTCCGGCCACGCTCAGGGCCATGCAACGAGACATCGCGGCGCTCAACGCGCGGACAACGGGAAGCATGGCTCATGCGGAACTTATCGCCACGCAGGACGAACTCCCCGCCAGCCTGCGCGAACAGTTTGCCGGAACGTCCGTGGAAGGCGTGTATGACTCGCCGACGGGCAACGTCTGGCTGATTGCCGAGAATCTGGCAAGTCCCCAGCGCGCCGTGGAAGTCTGGGCGCACGAAACGCTTGTGCATTACGGCCTGCGCGCCACCTTTGACGAGGGCGAGCGCCGGAATCTGCTCAACGATCTCTGGCTGGCTCTCGGCGGCATGAAGCACCCGCTGATTGCCGAAACGGCGCGGCGCTACGGCAAGGACCCGCGCAGCGACAGCGCGGCCCGGCCCGTCATCGTGGAAGAAGCGCTGGCAAAACTCGCGGAACAACGGGGAAAAAATCTGCTGAACGCCGGAGAGCAACGCTTCTGGCGTCGCGTGGTGGCCGCCGTGCTGCGGGCATGGCACATGCTGGTGCGGCGTGTGACCGGCAGGAGCGGCAGCATGGACGCCGCGGGTATGGAACGCCTGCTGGATTCGCTGCAAGGCTATGTGCTGGACGGCAGGGGCGTCCACAAGGCGGCCTTCCTTCAGAAAGAAGGCGCGCTGGCCTCGCTGGCGGACGCCGGGCTGGAAGCCGCCCACGCCGCATGGCGCCAGCTCCAGGAAGACATGGCCGCCTGGGGGCGGCTGGTAGATGATTTTGATCCCAAGGCTGTCATTAAGGGCGGCAAAACAGAAAATCTAAAGGTAGGCAACACGCCTGACGTGCTGCGGAAACTGGGCGCGCCGGCTCTGCCCATGACCATGTCGGCGGGCAATCTGGCAAAGATACTTTCCGACAAGAAGGATCATCAGCTCCCCAAGGCGCTGGTCAAGCAGATTCCCGCCGCGCTGGCCGAACCGGTGATGGTGTTCGAGTCCGCCACAGTAAGCGACGCCCTTGTTGTCCTGACGGAACTGAAGCACGAGGGCCGCTCCGTCATGGTGGCCGTGCATCTGGATAAGAAACAACAGCGCGTCCGGGTCAACGAGATTGCCAGCGCCTACAAACGCAGCGACGCAGGCTGGTATACCCGACAGATCGCGGAAGGGCGGCTGCTCTATCAGGACAAAAAGAAAAGCCTCGCATGGGCGCGGACACACAGGCTACAATTGCCCAAGGTGCGCAGACTCCCAGCGAGGCTTTCTGGAAAAAGAATACTCAACGAGAACGACGTGGTCAAGCCCGCGGCCCCGGCGGAGGCCGCATTGCCCGCGCTGGCGGACAATGAAAAAAGCCCCGCACGGGCGCGGACAAACAGGCTACAATTGCCCCAGGTGCGCAAACTCCCGGCAAGGCTTTCTGATACCACGATACAGGCCGAAGAGGGCTCGGTCAAGCCGGAGGGAGCGGCGGACGATAAAACACGAAGCCCCCGCTGGTTCAGAGAACGAGCTGGACTGCAATTGTCCAGTGTGGTGAACCGCGGGGACTATCGTGGAATCAGGATACTGACGGACAAGAACGTGGTCAAGCCCGTGGCCCCGGCGGACGAAGCGCCTCTTGCCTCCCTTCGCTCCCCGGACACGAGCTGGAGAGAAAGGGTCGCGGCGGCTGTGCGCGGCCTGCGCAACATCGCGGGGCGCGGCGTCTCCGAGGATGTGCAAGCCCTGCTGGACAACCCCGAACAGGGCAGGCTTATTCCCCGCGAAGACCTCGGCAGAATGGAGCGTCTGCTCAAGCTGCCGCACTGGGTAGCCAAGGATCATCCCCAGTTTGCGACCATCTACAATCGCCAGCTGCGCCGCGTGGACGAACGGCGGTCGGCCGTTCTCGCGGCGACGCGACGCGCTCCCCTGCTCTTTGACGCGGACGCCGGAAAGCGCCTGAACGCCGACGAGGAACGGCAGCTGGGAGAGATGATCTGGAAATGGGACGGCAGGGAGCCGGACGCGCTGCGCGACGAGGAGAAGTTCACCGTCACGGGAACGTCGCTGAACGGGCGCGAGGAACTGGAACTGAATCCCCGCTATCAGGAGAAGTTTCGCGCATGGCTCAGGGAACAGCCGGAGCCGGAGCGCGTCAAAGAAGCTTTTGCGCAGGTGCGCGCCCTGCTGGATGAATCATTCCTGCACGCCTACCAAAGAATGTCACAGATGATTGATATGAACTCTGGAGAGCTTGAACGCTTCAGAGCAGACATACGGCATCTGCATAACTACTTCCCGCATCAGCGCAGGGGAAAATACTACGTGGAGGCCACAGCGACAGGCCCGGACGGCAAACGACAACTCGTCTACCGGCAGCATTTTGATGTGCCGCTCGGTTCCAGCGTCCGGGAAGAATGGGCAAAAATCGTCGCAGCCAACGAAAAGGACTATCCCGGCGCGACATGGCACAATCCGAAAGAAGTCGTACAGCTTCCCGACGATATTCTGGGAGCGCCTCTTGATCCGCAGGCGCTGGAGCAGCTCATCAATACTACCGTGCAACGCCAGATAAAGGACGGCGAACAGGCGGAGGAGGTGCGCAAGGCCCTGCTGTCCGGGCTTGCCGACGTGCTCAAGGCCCGCGGCTTCGGAGCGCACGCCATTCAGCGCAAGAATATTCCCGGCTTCGACAGAGACGATATAAAGGGCATTCTCTACAATTATATTTCCGGCCTGCACGGCTGGCTGAGCAAGATGGACGCCAGCGCGGACTTTGCGCAGGCTCTGGGCAAGATATCCGCCCAGAAGTCCCCGGAACTCTGGAGCTTTGCATCACAGTACGTCAAGGACATGCTGCGCAACGCCGACAGCATCGACCGCATAGCGGGCAACATCAAGACCGCGGCCTTCGTCTGGTATCTCGGCATCAACATCAAGACGGCCGTGGTCAACTCCACGCAGAACCTCATTGTGGGCGTGCCCCGGCTGCAACAGGAAGTGACCGGGGGCGGCGCACTCTGGATCAAGGCCGCCATGGACACGCTGGGCCTGCGCTTCTCCGGCAGAGGCATTGCCGGAGCAAAGGCGCTGAAGGCCGATGAACTCCGCATGCTGGAAGAACTCTACGGCGCGGGCGTCATAGCCGACGCCCACATGGACGAGATTCGCGGCCAGATGGCGCGCTCGCCCGCGCTCAGAATGTGGGAACGCCTTGTGCGCGTTCTGGGTATGCCCATGAGCATTGTCGAGCATTTCAACCGCGCCTCTCTTGCGCTGGCCGCCTATCGCGCCGCCAGGGCAGGCCGTCTTTCCACAAGCGCCTGCCGGCGTCTGGGCGTCCGCGAAGGCGAAAGGCTGAATCATGACATGGCGCGCGACTTTGCGGACATGCTGGTGCGCGACACGCATTTTGAATACGGCAAGGGCAATGCGCCGGAACTGCTGCGCAGCACCACGGCGGGCCGCATGCTGTCGCCCGCCTTCGTCTTCCGCTCCTACTCCGGCAATATCATCAACCTCTGGTGGCGCGCCCTGCGGCACGAAGGCAGAGAAGGCCGCGTCTTTGTGGCCAAGAGCCTCGGCGCCACCGTGGCGCTGGGCGGTCTGACGGCCTTCCCCTTCTACGCCACGCTTTCCGCGCTCTGCACGGCGCTGTCCGGCGACGACGAGGACTGGACGACCAAAGTCCGCCGCCGGCTGCCGGAAAGCAACCTGTTCCGCGATGTCGTCTGCTATGGTCTGCCGTCGCTGGCGGGCGTTACCATCGGCGGTTCGCTGCGCATGGAAACGCCCTTTACCGAGGGCATCGAAAAGGGAACGACCTTCAAGGAAATCATGACGCAGTCCCTTGTCAGCCTTATCGGGGTTCCCTACGATCTGGCGGTCAACAAGGTTTCCAGGGCCCTCGAAGCTCACAGCTACGGAGCCGACGACCGCGCCCTTGAAGCCCTTGTGCCGACCTTCATGGCCAACATCATGCAGGCCCGCCGTCTGGCGACCGAAGGGCAGACCACCCTGCGCGGCAGGCCCATCAACTCCCCCGGCCAGCAGGGCGCGCGCAAGCTCGACGCCTACGAAGCCTTCGGCAAGGCGCTGGGCTTCCAGCCGACAAGCAGCGCCAGAAGCTATGCCGCCTACAAGGCGGACAAACTGCGCTCCGCCACGCGCAGCGACAGAATAGACGACTTCACCAATCTGGCGCTGCGCGATCTGGAAAGCAACGGGCATGCCTATATGCTGCGCGAATTGCGCAAGCGGCTTCAAACATGGAATGCGGAAATGGAAGAGGAAGGCAAGACGGCCATGAGAATCATGCCGAAAGAGGTGCTGCGGCGCGTCACCGCCCGCAGACGGGAGAACAGACCGTCACGCGAGCAGCGCGCGAAAGGCGCTGCTCAGATGGCGCTGTGGGGGGTGTAGAGAAAAGCAGGCCCCCGTTCCCAACAGGAGCGGGGGCAAAAAATTGAAAGTTTAATCAACCGTTAATGGAAAGTAGCTGGCAGCCAGTTTTTTTGGATAAGCACTTTGTGAGCCAGAGCGATTTGACGCGGAGAAAACTGCCTCTTGCACGGAGCCCAGCGGTAGATATACTGAACCAGTTCATCCATATTCTGCGGCATAAGTTTTTCTCGGCGATCCCCCTGAGTGCAGACCCAGTGAACAGTAGATAACAGCTCAAGCCCAAAAGGACTTTCAAAACCGCTAACAAGATCCACAACCCTGTCAAAACGCTGCCGTGTCTCTCCCTGAGCTTCAAGGAAGAGTTGCGCATCTTTGGCCGCTCCAGGGACGAGTTCCAAATGTCTCTGAGGAAAATCTCCCCCATCGCCATACCCGGAGATCATGTAGCCTTCCATAGACAGAAGAAGATGTCTCAGATTTTCGGCATAGGGGCCATGAGGCGCAGCTGAAAATCTAAGGCGCAGAGATTCCTCAGCAACCTGCATAAAGTAGAGGAGCTTGTGCACTTCAAGCAAAGTTACAAAGGGGTCCAGAAGGCCTCGCAGATAACGCGCCATAAGACTTACCACAACGGCTCGCCCCGGTGTCATAGCCGGGACATCCCGCCGATGTACCATTTTATCCGCTTCCGGTGCTCCCTTGGGCTCGTAGATCAAAATAGAAACATCTGCCAATGACGCCAGAGCAGCTTCGATGCGAGCTTTCACAATGGACCAGTCGAGGCCGCCAAGGCCGCTCCCTAAAGGGGGAATGGCAATGGATCGAATTCCATAATGGCGGATAACGCCTGCAAGATCCAGCAAGCCTGTTTCGATATCTTCCAGAAGGCTTTTCCCCCTCCAGTGGCGCTTCGTAGGAAAATTGATGATGAAATACGGCGTTATGAGCGTGCCCGTACGGTAGACGAACATCTTTCCGGGGATTACTTCCTTTTTCTGACAGGCCTTAGCATAAGCGGCAAAATTTTCAGGGAAGGCGTTTTTGAACTGCAGTGCGATGCCCCGCCCCATGACACCAACGCAGTTCACCGTATTAACAAGCGCTTCGGCATTGGCTTTAAGGATGTCACCAGAAGTATAGCTTATCATGGAATCGTCCTTTAATAGTAGAAGCGCGGCTGAACTTGAATCTTCGGCTTATGGGGAATGGAAGTAAGAAGAGCTTCAACCTGTCGGTAATAACTCTCCGAATAAACGAATATGCACTTAAAAACTTCCCAGGGACAAAACTCCTCCAGCAAAAATTCTGCCTGCTTTCCTTCCTTGACACGCGGGGGCACATCTTCGCCGCTCCACTTCGTGGCATGGACAGCGTCCCAATCGATCTCGCTGAGTTGATCCCAAGTATTATAATCATCAAAGAAAGCAGAGCCGGCATTTGTCGTTGTGAACACCCAACGCTTGTTACGCGCCTCTGCCCAGTCCACAACATCCCTGAGGTTAGCCGCAAGGTGGACTATGGGCTGCTGTCCGCCCCGATACGTCAGATCAGGATGATTACCTCTCGAAATCAGGTACAGCATGACCGAACGGGGGCAAAAATAAAACGGCACACAATCCCCGACGTGAAGATCTGGATAGCTGGTCAGAGGATGACTCAGACGACGGGCCTTGATGCCGGACATCCCGATGGTTGTTCCAGGCAGAGCGTTCCTGCTCACATAAGCATCGCAGTAAAGCCCTCCGTCCCTAAGGATTGAGGCGAGCCGATCCACATGAACAATATGGTATACTTTTGGGTGCGCAGGTACAGACATGGGGGGCCTCTGGCAGAAATCGCTTTTGTCCTTTCGGCAATACGACATCTTTACGCCAGAGGCAACCGGCGCTTCCCAGCACCCCGCAGAAGGCTCAACCTGCTACCCTAAAAACAGTGCGAGCAATAAAAAACTCAACTGAAACAAAGGCTGGACCGTCGGATAAAGCCGCATCGACAGGTGTCAAATCGCGTGCTAAACATGTGCTGAAATATGGTGAAAAATACAGACAGATGAAAGCATAACCGCTGTAAACTATTGAAGAATGCACTCCGGGACGCGCCCTTACAAGGCGGGGGCCACAGGTTCAAGTCCTGTACTGCCCACCACGAAAAATAAAAGGGATTACAGTGTTATGCTGTAATCCCTTTTTTACATGCTTGTTCTTCCCGGAAGGTCACTTGAGCATTTTCAGTTTGAAATGCTTCACATTTTAGAGCGTTTCAACTTTGAAATGTTTTGTATCCACAAGAAATAAACCAGCCTTGAGCGTCGCGAGCCGACACAGCGCTCAAGGCTTTTTTTATTC
>DXFI01000254.1 GCA_019114565.1 Candidatus Desulfovibrio intestinigallinarum
TGAAAACGGGCCTTAGAGCATTTTCAGTTTGAAATGCTTCGCATTTCAAACCATACGGCCTGTCGTTTCGCGGGAAAAGCGCGGTTTTTCCGCTCACTTCGGGCCGGGCGGCGCTGTGCCGCCGCCTCGCATTTCATCTTTTTCAAAGGTGAAATGCTCTAATCCGCCTTGCCGGGTCTGGCGAGCTCGATCACGGCATGGCGGGAATGATCAAGAAAGAGTTCCCGGATACCCGTGATCTGTCCGAGGCCCACAAGATGCGGCACGGGCGTCATGCCCGCGGCCCGGATGCGCGAAGCCCAGGAATCTTCCTCGGGCCCGGCAAGATCGTTGCGCGCATGGTCCCCGGCCACCAGCATGAAGGGCTGGAGCCAGACGCGCTTCACGCCCGCGGCCTTGAGCTGGGGCAGGACTTTGTCAAAGCTGTTGGCCCCTTCCACCGTGGCCAGCCAGACCAGCGGATCGGCCTTATGAAAGGCCGTCGCGGCGGCGGCGAGCGTCAAATCTCCGGGCCCGCGATCATTGCCGTGCCCCATGAGCACAACGGCGTCGCCCTTTCGGCGCTGCGGCAGCGCGGCCAGCACCACGGACACCACCGTGTCGAGGTCCCGTTCCGACACCAGCAGAGGATACCCGACCTTGACGGACGTAAACACGCCCGGCTTGCGCGTCACATGCCGGACAATCATGCGCTCAAGCTGGCTGTACTCCTCCGCCGGAGCCACATGCAGCGACTGAACCCGGACTTCGTCCACGCCCTGCGCGGCCAGTTCGTTCAGCGCCGCATTGACCGAAAACACGGGTTCCCCGGCCGCCGCCAGCTTTTTGCGGATGATATCCGACGTAAACGCCAGCAGCACCGGCCCCGTCGTCTTTTCCCTGTACTCGGCGACGATGGCGTCAATGGCCGGGCGGGCGCTGCTTACGGATGTCCCGAAGGCCACCAGCAGCGTCCCTTCCTTTGCCCAGACCGAAGCGGCGGACAACAGGCAGCACAACAGCGCCGCGACAAAAAACCTTTTCATGGCAACTCCCTGCTCCAAACTCCGTGGAGCGGACGACGCAAGGCCGTCCTCTATACGCTTTCAGGCTGGTTTCCCGGCTCAAGGGTCTTCTGCTGCCGCGCCTTCCCATGACACGCGTCACAGTGGCATCTCGCGACAGCATCGCCTTTCACGGTTGCGGGTCAGCGTCGGTTTTTACGAACTTCCCAATTATCCCGGAAACTCCGGGCACCTGAAATGGTTGCGATGCACAGCCTCTTCCTAGCCCGACACGGCCCCCTCTGTCGAGAGGCAAAACGCCGGAGAGGCGTGTCGGCTTTCATAGAATGTCGGGGGGAAGGAAACCCCTCTGCTCGCGCGAGAGGGGTTTCCCTTCCCCCCAAGCCCCCCTTCCTTTCCCCAGCGCGCTTTTTCTGGGGGACAGGAGATATGGCAAATAGTCTTTAGATCATTTTCAGTTTGAAACGCTGTGCATTTCAAACCATACGGCCTGTCATTTTACGGAAAAAGCACGGTTTTTCCGCTCTCTTTGGACCGGGCGGCGCAGTGCCGCCGCCTCGCGTTTTACCTTTCTCAAAGCTAAAATGCTCTAAAGACACTTCGGGGGACGGTTGCCGCAAGGAAAGCGCCCGCATCCCCGCTTCCCTCCATCCTCCGGATAAAAGCGCGCTGGGGAGGGGATGGGGGAGTTTGAGGGGTTCCCCTTCCCCCTCAATCCCAAACACCAGCCTTCCCCGGCTACGATTCGGCGGGGATGACGGCAATATCCTGCCTGGCGGCCCAGAGGCCGATATCTTCCCGGCGTATGGCGGTGGCCATGAGTCCGGGGAACTGATCCGGCGTGCAGGCAAAGGAGGGAATGCCGAGGGCGGCGAGCTTTGCGCCGAGGTTTCTGTCGTAGGCAGGCGCGCCGCTGTCGCTCAGGGCCAGCAGGGTGATCATGGTGACGCCGGATTCCTTCATTTCCGCGGCCTGCTGCAGCAGCTCCCTTTCCACGCCGCCTTCGTACAGGTCGGAAATCAGCACGAAGATGGTATTGCGCGGCTCGCGGATGCACTGGCGGCAGTAGGAGACGGCGCGGTTGATGTCCGTTCCGCCGCCGAGCTGCACGCCAAAGAGGATGTCCACGGGATCGGCGCAGGAATCCGTCATGTCCACCACGGCGGTATCGAAAAAGACAATCCGCGTCGCCACGGCCGGCAGGGACGCCATGACCGCGCCGTAAATACCGGAATAGACGATGGACTCAGCCATAGACCCGCTCTGGTCGATGCACAGCACCACTTCCCGCTGCACGCGGCGGGCCTTGCGCCCGTAACCGATGAGCTTATGCGGGATGATGGCGTGATATTCTTCCTGCCAGTGCTGCAAATTGGCGCGGATGGTGGCGTTCCAGTCTATTTCCGCATGCCGGGGGCGGTTGTTGCGCGTGGCGCGATCCAGCGCGCCGGAAACGGCGGAACGCAGAGGCTCTTCCAGCCGCTGCATCAGCTCGTCCACAACGCTGCGCACCACCTGCCGGGCGGTGGCCTTTGTTTCCTCGGGAATGACGCCGCTCAGGGACATAAGCTCCGTCACCAGCCGCACGTCCGGCTTGACGGACGCCAGCAGCTCGGGATTGAGCAGCAGGGCCTTGAGATTGCGCCGCTCCAGCGCATCCTGTTGCAGCACCTGCACCGTGGATTCCGGGAAATAGGAGCGGATATCCCCGAGCCAGCGGCTTACGGAAGGCGCGGAATCCCCGTAGCCGCCGCGCCTGTCTTTGGCATTGCCGCCGCCGTAGAGAAAGGCGAGCGCCGCGTCGCGCTTTTTGTCCGCCGCCGAAAGCGGACACTGGCACGCGTCGCCAAGAACCAGCCGCCAGCGCCGCATGCGTTCCTCTGCCGTCATCATTGCGCCACCTCCTGCAAGCCCAGTATGCAGCGGAATAACGGAGAAATGAGCCCGGGGGCCGGAGGCACGGCCTGTGCCGGAGATGCCGCATCCTCCCCGGCGACCGGCGCAGCCCCTTCCGCTTCCGGTTCCTGTTCCGGCATGGCCTGCGCTTCCTGCTCCGCCCGTTCGCCCAGGGAACGGCGCTCCGCCTGCGAGGCATCGGCAAAGATACGCCGCAACAGAGGCAGAACGTACAGAAAGGCGTCTTCCGAAAGGCCGCACAGCCAGGAATCCACCACATGCCAGAGAACCTCGTCATGCAGCAGGATGAGCGTATTGCCCTCAAGAAAGCCCGTCAGCCAGTCCGCGGCATGCTCCGCTTCCTCTCCCTGCGACAGGGCAAGCGACAGCTCCCGCTCCACGTCATCCGCCGCCATGTGCCGGGCATCCACAAGCAGACGCACGGCCTGCCCCCGGAGCAGCGGATGCACGGCCTGCTGTCCGACAAGCCGCAACAGGGTCTCAAGCCATGAGGCAAAGTAGTCGCTCTTGTCGAGCAGCCGCAAGGAGGCATGCACCTCGTTGACGGCCTTCCCCAGCGTGCGGGCGAGATCGGTCTGAATGCTCATGCAGGCCCACGGCAGGGCCAGCAGCGCGCGCGGCAGCAGCCCGGAAAGCACGCTCTCGACCATGCCCTTGTCGAACTGCCGCACGCCGCCGTAGCGCAGCACGTCCACCAGCGGCGGCACGGCCGCCAGCAGTTGCAGACAGTCGCGGCTTTGCGCGGCCCGATCTTCCAGCGCCTTCAGCAGCGGCGGCAGCAGCGCCGGGAGATTGACGAAGAGGGTTTTCTCGAAGAGACAGGCAAGCTCCGCCGGTTCCGCCCCGGCGGCGCGCTCGGCCAGCAGGGAGGCCAGCGCCTGCGGCACATCCTTGCCCCGGCGGCTGGCCTGCACGACGGCAAGCGCCACATCGGGCGTCCAGCTTATGCGCCAGGCCTCCTTGAAC
Organism: Candidatus Desulfovibrio intestinigallinarum; assembly: GCA_019114565.1. GTDB lineage: Bacteria > Desulfobacterota > Desulfovibrionia > Desulfovibrionales > Desulfovibrionaceae > Desulfovibrio > Desulfovibrio intestinigallinarum. The sequence continues at coordinate 3,888 of DXFI01000254.1, forward strand.
GTACCCGTCCCCCGCGCGCTGACGGTATCAATGACGCCGAAACCGATTTCCAGCATATCCAGCCGGTGGAGGAAGATGCTGCGATCCGCATCCAGCGGCTTGCGTAAATCGAGCACCAGCGTCTTTTCCTCGGCGGAAAAGGCGATGCGCAGCCGCTTGCCCTCCCGGAAAATATCCCGTTGCAGCGGCGCGGCGGGCGCTTCCGGCGGCAGAACGCCGATGGCCTCGCCCACAAAGAGCTTGCGCCGGATGAGACGCAGACGCGCGTCATCGCCCATGCAGATTGTGGCGCACAGGGCTTCGTGCAGCTCCTCCAGACCGGGAAGCGATCTTCCCCGCAAGCCGGCAAGCCCTTCCGCCAGACGCACGCTCTCAATCAGATGCGCGGGGGAACAGTCCAGCCCCTCTTCGCGCAGGAGCCGCGCCGCCCGATGCAGCCAGCGCGCCGTGCGATCCGGCTCCGTGCCGTGATGCCAGAGAAATTCATACCATGCCGGCGAGGACACGCCCGCCGCATAGCCGTCTTCCACGGCAAGATTGGCATAGCTCCAGAGCGACCAGGTAGCTTCGACCTTTTCTTTAGGCAGCCCTTTCAGCAGAGCCGCGTCTTCTTTGGCCGGAGGCATGCTTTCCAGCGCGGGCACATGCCATGCCCCGCAGACAACGGCGATTTTCTGATGTCCCTCTTTCTGCGCCCGCCGCAGACTGGTCCGCATGGCGGCTTCCCGCAGGGCTTCGAGCCGCGCCCGCCGCCCTTCCGGCTCCGGGCTCTGCCCGCGCAGTTCGCGCATCATGAGCGCCACGGCCTCGAACAGTTCCGTGTCGTCCAGACGCTCTTCCACAAGAGCGGACCACCAGGCCTCCCCGTCCTCGAACCCGGCAAGCTGTCCGAGCCTGCGGAACGGGTCAAGACGCAGCAGCTCCGCCGCATCGTCTTGCGCTTCCTCCGGCCCCTCCGCTTCTCCGGAGTCTTCCGAGTCCTCGTCGTCAGGGAGTTCCGGCCCGGATTCGCCCGCCGCGGCCTGTTCCGCCGCAAGGCTGTCTTCCTCCTCCCATGCCTTTTCCAGCGCAAAACGCTGCGCCAGCGGCAGATCCATGCAGTGCAGCGGGATTCCCTTCCGCACGGCGTACAGGGCGGCCTGCCATTCGGGAGAAAAGGCCGCATAGGGATAGAAGACCGCCCGCCGGGGATCGGCCTGCGCATAGATCAGCAGGGCCACCGGCGGTTCCATGCCTTGCCGGGCAAAGGCAAAGAGCTCTTCCGCCTCGGGCGGCCCCTCCAGCAGCAGACAGTCCGGCTCCCACGCATGCAGCGCCCGGCGCAGGCTCCGGGCACAGCCGGGGCCGTGATGCCGTATGCCGAAAATCCGTACTTCGGCAGCCATGCCCGCTACTCCGTATCCCGGCAGGCCCGGTAAAGATCATTCCAGTTGTAATGCTCCTTCACAACCCGTTCGAGATATTCCTCCCAGACAATGGCATCCTGCACGGGGTCCTTGACCACGGCCCCGATCAGGCTCGACGCCACGTCCCCGGCCTGCACGCTCCCGTTGCCGAAATGCGCCGCCAGCGCCATGCCGTTGGTCAGCACGGACACGGCCTCCGCCGGGCTCAGAGAGCCGGAAGGCGTCTTGAGGCGCTGCTTGCCGTCCTCGGTGCAGCCTTCGCGCAGTTCCCGGAAAATACGCACCACGCGCCGCACTTCCTCCAGCGCCGGAGGCTCGGCGGGCAGGGCCAGATTGCGCCCCATTTCCGCCACGCGCTTGCTCACGATGGCCGTTTCTTCTTCCTCCGTCGCCGGAACCGGCAGCACCACCGTATTAAAACGGCGTTTCAGGGCCGACGACAGCTCGTTCACGCCCTTGTCGCGGTTGTTGGCCGTGGCAATGATATTGAAACCGCGCAGCGCCTGCACTTCCGTTCCCAGCTCGGGAACAGGGAGCGTTTTTTCGGAAAGAATGGAAATCAGCGTGTCCTGCACGTCCGCGGGAATGCGCGTCAGCTCTTCCACGCGCGCAATGCGCCCTTCCTGCATGGCGCGCATGACGGGGCTGGGGACCAGCGCGTCAAACGAGGGACCATGCGCCAGCAGTTCCGCATAGTTCCAGCCATAGCGCAGCTGCTCCTCGCCCGTTCCGGCCGTGCCCTGCACAATGCGCGTGGAATCGCCGCTGATGGCCGCCGCAAGATGCTCCGAAACCCAGGATTTGGCCGTGCCGGGCACGCCGTACAGCAGCAGCGCGCGATCCGTGGCCAGCGTCGCCACGGCCACTTCTATCAGACGGCGCGAACCGATATATTTGGGGCTGATCGCAAAGCCGTCCTCCAGCGTGCCGCCCAGCAGATAGGTGCACACCGCCCGGGGGGACAGTTCCCAGTGCTCGGGACGCGGATGCGTATCCTGACGCTTGAGGGCCTCCAGTTCCCCGGCGTAGAGCTGCTCGGCATGCTGACGCAGAAACTCGCTTGCGGGCGTCTGTTTCTCCATGATGATTCTCCTTCCTTATGCTTTTTCCGGGGAAAGGGCCGTTGTTTCCGCTTTCTGTTCGAGCTGCATGCGGAAGGCCCGTATTTCTTCAAGTTCCTGACGTTCCTTCTCGAACAGGGACGCGTCCGGCAGTAAAAGCGCCTGTGCAAGCTGTTCCAGCACATCCAGAGGCATGTTCCAGGCGCAATGATACAAAAGCGACGTTGTGTCCCGCGCGTCCGAAAAGGCTCCGTGCGTCCAGTCGTCGAAGGTTTCGGGAACGAAGTCGTTGAAGGCGTCGCTCCACAGAGCCGTAAAGGCTCGCTGCCAGTAAATGTTGAAAAAGGTATTTTTCCCGTCGGCGACCGCCTTGAGGAGAGCCTGCGCCCGCCTGTCGATGGCGGCGGCGTACTCGACCCAGCGTTCCCGCGACAGCGGAAAACGCGCATGGAGCAGCATCGGCGCGGCCAGCGCATCGCAGACCTTCGAGTTGAGGGCCTCCTCCCGCAACAGCCGGGACAGCCGGTCCTCGACCTCTTCCCGCGGCAGCATGGCGGCCGCAAGCGTGCCGAAGGGACTCAGGCCGGACGGGACAGCCGCGCCCGACGCCGCCTCCAGCGCCGTTTCCAGCCCGATACGCAGCCAGTCCTTTCTGTCCTCCAGAAAAATGCGCATCGTCAGGGGCTCCAGCTGAGGCTTGCCCAGAAGGAACGACAACAGCTCCTTGCAGTCCTTGCCGCTCCGGTCAAGCCACACATCAAGAGGACAGAGCGTCAGGCAGACGTCTTCCGGCAGGGCCTCCAGCCATTCCTGTTCCGCCTCTCCCGGCGTCACCACAAGTTTTCTGTTTTTCCAGGCAAAGATATTTCCGTCGACCAGCTCCCGGGCCAGACGGCTTTCCGGCAGCAGACTCAGCAGAACCTTTGCCGCATGCCGCCCGTATTTGTCGCTTTTTTTCCGGCTGCATTCTTCCAGAAGCGGAATATCGTCCGCCGACAGACCGATCCGCAGCTCGTACAGCAGTTCCCGGTTTTTCGAGAACTGCTCCAGCAGCAGCGGCGCGGCCAGCTCCCGCCCTGCCTGCGGGTCCCGCGCACGCAGACGCCGCAGCAGCAGGCGGCGCGCGCCCGGCGACGCCTCTTCCCAGGCGGGCGCATCCTCGGCGGCCAGTTCCGCTTCCGCCACGGCGCAATCGGCAAGCAGACGCCGCCATGCGGGATTATCCCGGCAGAGCTGCGCCCCCGCCTGCCCCAGCACAGGCCGGATGTCGCCATGACGGCCCGACGCCGCCCACTGAACCGCCTCCGGCAGAGACACCGCCGGCAGACGCCGCCCCTGCCGGCACAGCCAGGCCAGCGCCGCATGCGGATGATGGCGGGCAAACAGCGCCCGGGGATCAGGCCCCTCGGGCAGGCCCTCCTCCAGCGCCGGAGGCAGCGCGTCCCCCGGCTGCGGCAGCGACTGCTCCAGCGTCTGCAAATCCGCAATCCCGGACGCCAGCAGCAGTTTTCGCGCATCCTCTTCCTGAGGACCGCTCCCCTCCCGACGGGGAAGCGCCTCCAGCTCCCGCAGCACGGCGCCCGGCAGGGAATCTTCCCGCGCAAGGGCCGCTACGCCCTTGTCGCTCCCGACAATGCAAAGGCGGGCAATTTCGCTTGTGCTCATGGCGTTTTCCTTAAAGCATTTTCAGCCTGAAACGCTGTGCGCTTCAAACCATACGGCCTGTCATATTGCAGAAAAAGCGCGGCTTTTCCGCGCGCTTCGATCCGGGCTGCGCCGGGCGCCCTGCGTTTACCTTTTTACAGGCAAACCACTCCGGGACACATTTTTCGACGTGCGCACCGTTCAGCTGGCGTGTTCGGCCCGTGTACGAAACCGGCGTATCGCGTCAAGTTCCCTCTGCTCATCCTGAAACCGGGATGCATCGGAGGACTGCTGCCATGTCTGTACGAGTCTGTCCTGTAAACGCAGAGGCATTGCGCAAAACTCGCTTATCGCGTCAAGTACGGGCATTGCGCGGAACCGCTCTATCGCGTCCAGAACCGTCTGTTCATCCTCAAACAGGAACACGGCAGGGGGCAGCTGCAATGTCTGTATGAACTTCTCCAGCAAATCCAGAGGCATTTCCCAGGCAACATGATACAGAACCGGCGTCATGCCGTGCGAGTCACGGAACCGCCGGCACGTCCAGCGCTGAAAGCTCTCGGGGGTGCACTCGTCCAGTTCCGGATTCCACAAGGCCGAAAAGACCTCCCTCCAGGCGGGATCAAGACGCGCGACCTTCCGCATGACGCGCCACCGGAGGCAGTCTTCCGTCCTTCTGCGGAGAGCTTCAAGATACAGACTCCAGATATCCCGCGAAGGCTCAAAGCCCGCGTACAGCAGCATGGCGACCGCCAGCCTGTCACAGCCGCCGTCATGGGGAGACGCCTGCTCCAGCAGAAGACGCAACAGGCGCTCGACGTCCTCCCGGGGCAGCATGGCGGCCGCCAGCACACCCAGAAAGCCCAGTCCGGGCCGGGCTCCGCTCATGGTCAGGGCTTCCGTGCACAGATGCTCCAGCAGAAGCCGCAGCCAGTCCTTTCTGTCTTCCAGAAAAATACGCATCGCCACCGGCAGGAGGAAACCGCCTCTTACCAGCACCGGCAGCAGCTCCCCGCAGTCCCCGCCGCTTCGGGCAAGCCACCAGTCAAGAGAAAGGGTCGTCAAAAAATGATCCGGCTGAAGAATGCCGGCCCCCCTTCCCACGCGCCAGCCGTCGGGGAATCCTCCCGCGCAAGGGCCGCGATGTCTCCCTTGTCGCTCCCGATACAACAGAGACGAACAAGCCCGCTTACGGCCATACAGTTCCCCTTTCGCGCCTCACAGACTACGCGAACGTATCGACGCAGGCCTCCCGCAGCCAGGGCAGCGCCCCTTCGCGCCATACCTGCAACGGCACAAAGGCGCTTCCGTTCCATTCGCCGAAACAGTGCACCGCACCGCCCAGCGAAAGGGCATGCAGGGCCCAGGCGTCAGGCTCGGAGCACGACACGGCAAAGGGCAGACGCCGCCCGTCCGCCAGCAGGACCTGCGGCACTCCCGTTTCGTCGCAGCACAGGCGCACGTCGGCAAGCGTCAGCGGCCAGCGCCACAGCCACGGATTGGCCTTTACCATGTCCTGCACCCGCTGCACGGCAAGGGCCGTTTCCGGCAGCGGCGGCCTTTCCGCCTCCGGCGCGGGCGCGAAGCTCTCCGCGGGCAGCGCGCGCTGCCGCACCGTCCCGGGATAAAAGACCAGTTCGCCCGCAAAGAGATCCCCCGCATTGAAGATGCCGGGAAAGCCCTTGCCCCGGGGGGCGTAATCCTGAATCAGGGCCGTCTCGCCCCCGGCCGTCCCCAGCCAGACGCGCCGCTCCCTGATACGGCCGAAATCTTCCTGCGCCACGCCGAGCACCTGCCAGACCCCGTTCACAGGAACCCCGTCGGCCAGCACCTGCTCCTTTTCCAGCGTTATGCCCAGCGCGAGGAACAGATCATAACGGGCCGCCTCCGAAAGCCGCTCCTGCGAGCGAAAGGCTTCCACCAGAAGCTGCAGTCGCCCCATCAGCGGCAGCAGCCGCTCCAGAGAGGCTTCATCCGTGCGGCCCTTCCAGCCCCTCTCCATCTTCTCGATCACCAGCGCCAGACCGGGAAGCTGCGTATCCACCAGACGCTTGCTCAAATCCTGCAGCCATCCGGGCGTGAGTCCGTGCCGCACGGCGTCGATCATGCGCTCATACAGCAGATTGATGCCCTCCGTCATGAGCGGCATATGCCCTTCCACCCGCTCGGCAAACGAGGCGACCTTCTTCCTGCTCTTCTTTTTAGTTCCCCCGGCTGCGGCCTGTTCGGCGGCGGCCTCCTGCCGCCGCGCGCGCTTTTCGCGCCATTCCTTCACCCAGTCGGGACACTCCCCGCCCAGTTCCGCGCCGTTCTGCGCGCGCAGGAACAAAAGCCCCAGCACATGCTTGCAGGGGATCTTGCGGCTCGGGCAGGAGCACGAAAAACCAACCTCCTGCCGGGTGGTATCGATTCGGACCTGATACGGTTTGCTGCCGCTCCCCTTGCACAGCCCCCACAAAAAGCCTTCCGCCTCGCCGACCTCCTGCCAGGCGGACGGCTTGGCCAGCCCTTTTCCAGAACGCACGGAGGAGTCGTCAGGAGCCAGACCTTCTATTGTCTGCAAAGAAAATTCCACGGCACATCCTCCTGAAGCATTTTCAGTTTGAAACGCCGGGGTTTCAAACCATGCGGACTGTCGTTTCACGAAAAAACGCGTTTTTTCCGCTCATGTCTGGCCGGGCGGCGCTGTGCCGCCGCCTCGCGTTCCGCCTTTTTCAAAGGGAAAACGCTCTAAAAAACAAAAACCTATCCTTGATACATTGCCTTAACGGATCCGGAAAATCAAGGTTGCCTGTTCTCCGGCTCGGTCGGCTGCCGCTCCTTTCTCCCGTCAGCGCCGGAGAACGGGATTCCAGTTTTTTGTCACAAGCATGTGCTTTATTTCTCAAGTGATACGGCATTCAAAAACCTTGAAAAAAGGGATAGCATGGAAAAGGATACGAGACAGGGCGTCATGCCTTTTCTCCCGGACGCTCCGCAAAGCGTATCCGGCCTCCGCCGGAAGACCACGACATATTCTCAGCGACATACATCACTCAGGCAGACACAGGACGGAACATAATGAATTTTTTTAAGAAAATGCGCCGCAATGCGACACTTGTGCAGACATGGAGCACCTCGGCAGGGGTCGGACTCTGGGACGTGGAGCTTGCGAACGGCGATCCCATGTCTCCGGACAGCCACTGGACCTGGTCGGACGAATTCCGGCGGCTTCTGGGCTTCACCAGCACAGACGACTTTCCCGACAAGGTGAACTCCTGGACGGATCGTCTGCATCCCGAAGACATCGACAGGACCTTTGCCGTGTTCGGCGATGCCCTGACCGGCAAGACCCACGGCTACGATGTCACCTATCGCCTGCGCATGCGCGACAATTCCTATCGCTGGTTCCGGGCCACGGGCGGCGTAACGCGCGACAGCCACGGCAAGCCCATCCGCGCCTGCGGCTCTCTCGTGGATATTCACGAAAGCTACCAGCGCGAAGAGATTCTGGAGCTGTGGAGCACCTCCGCGGGCGTGGGGCTCTGGGATGTGGTGCTCGCCAACGGCGACCCCATGTCTCCGGACAGCCGCTGGACCTGGTCGGACGAATTCCGGCGGCTCGTGGGCTTCAAAACCAAGGAAGAATTTCCCAATAAGGTGAACTCCTGGACGGATCGCCTGCATCCTGAAGATATCGACAAGACCTTTGCCGTGTTCGGCGACGCCCTGTCGGGTAAAACAGACCGTTACGACGTCTGTTACCGCCTGCGCATGCGTGACGAATCCTACCGCTGGTTCCGGGCCACGGGAGGCGTGACGCGCGACAAGCACGGGAACCCCATCCGGGCCTGCGGTTCGCTTGTGGATATTCAGGAAGTGGAAGAAAACAAGGAGCGCATTCAGGCGACCGCCGGTCAGCTGGAATCCATGGCCAGAACGCTTTCGGAAGCCGCGAAGCATCTGTCCGAGTATATCGCCCAGTCCGAACAGGACGCCGCCCAGCAGGCCGATCGCGCCACCAGCACAGCCTCGGCCATGGAAGAAATGAATTCCACCGTGCTGGAAGTGGCCCAGAACGCCGGGCAGGCTTCCAAGGCGTCCGCCTCGACGCGCACCAAGGCCGAAGCCGGGGAAAAAATCGTACACAAGGCCATCGACGGCATCGAAAGCGTCCGGCAGCATGCCCTCAAGCTCAAGACGGACATGAGCCAGCTTGATCAGAGCGCCAAGGCCATTACCCAGATCATGGGCGTCATCTCCGATATTGCGGATCAGACCAACCTGCTGGCGCTCAATGCGGCCATCGAAGCGGCGCGCGCAGGCGAGGCGGGACGCGGCTTTGCCGTGGTTGCCGACGAAGTCCGCAAGCTGGCGGAAAAAACCATGGCGTCCACAGCTGAAGTGGACAAGGCCATTCTGGATATCCAGAGCAGCACGGGCAAGAGCATCGCGCAGGTGGATGTAGCCGCCAAAGCCATTGACGACGCAACGCTGCTGGTCAACCAGTCCGGCGAGGCCCTGCTGGAAATCGTGCGCATGGCCGAAGGCACTGCGGATCAGGTGGACGCCATCGCCACCGCCGTGGAGGAACAATCCTCCACCAGCGAAGAAATCAACAAGTCCGTTGCCGAAATCAACACCATCGCCGGCAGAACGGCTCAGGCCATGCAGGAATCCACCAAGGCCATAGAAGAACTTGCCCATCAGGCCTTCGCTCTGGAAAAACTCGTGGAAGAATTGACATCCTCCCCCGCCTGAAGTCGGGGGATTCCTATCGGCAGCGGCTCTAACGAGCCGCGCCATAGGCGGGTTCCTGATTCAACACGGGCGCTTGAGCCCTTCCCGCTCCACAGGCTGCCACGGCCTGCCCGGCCGCCAGAATGTTCAACGCCGCGTTGTGATCGGCGTTGCATTCAAATCCGCAGGCGGTACACTTGAATTTTGCCTGGGATAGTCTGTTGCTCTTGTCCACACAGCCGCAATGGCTGCATGTCTGACTGGTATACTGAGGTGGAACAAGCAACAAAGTTCCGCCAAGCCATGCCAGCTTGTAGGCAAGTTGCCGCCTGAACTCAAACCAGCCCTGATCCAGTATGGACTTGTTCAATCCCGCTTTTACACGCACATTTTTCCCCGGATGGTCAAGCGTACCGGAGGCCGAACGCGACATATTCCGCACTTTCAAGTCTTCAATCACGACAAGAGCGTGGTTTTTGCTGATTGACGTGGTTGCTTTGTGCAGAAAGTCATTGCGTACATTGGCTATTTTACGGTGCAGACGCTGGATTCTGACTTTGAGTTTCCGCCAGTTGGCAGAAAACTTCACACGTTTTGCCGCCTTGCGTTGCAAGGCTGCCAGCTTCTTTTCATGCTTTCGGAAACTGTGCAATGGTCTGAGGGAAGAACCATCGGAGAGTGTTGCAAAACGGGCAATACCCATATCTATACCGACAGCGGTTTGCAAAGGATGTACAGGCTCAGGAACTTCACGTTCCGTCTGGATGGAAACATACCATTTTCCAGCAGACAGTGAGACTGTCACCTGTTTGGGTACTCCTTCCGTTGCGCGACTTTTCCGGTATCGCATCCATCCTATTTTAGGAAAAAATATGCGACTGTTTCCCTCGTCCAGCCTGAAACCCTGCGGATAGCGAAAGGCATCATGGACCCCCTTCTTCTTGAAACGCGGAAAATCCGCGCGCTTCGCAAAAAAATTCTTATAGGCTCTGTCGAGGTCTTTCAGTGTTTGCTGCAATATCTGGGAATGGGCTTCGGCTAAAAAAGAGGTATCCTCCTCTTTTTTCCAGTCCCTCAACTTTCCAGCAAGGGCATAGTAGCCGAGACGTTTTTTATCCGCTTCATAGGTCTCTTTTTCCAGTGCAAGAGCCTTGTTCCAAAGGAAACGGCAACATCCGGCAAAACGCCGCATGAGGTTTTCCTGCTCGGCTTTTGGTCGAAGCTGAAACTTGTAGGCTTGCAATCTTTCCATAGTCAAATTATAGTTGCCCTATGGAAAAAGTCAACAGCATACGTACTGGAAGACACTGTGTTTTTCTTCTTCATGTCCATTTGGTCTTTGTCACAAAGTATCGCCGTGGCGTCTTTACAAAGGCCATCCTTGACGATCTTAAGGAAATATTTGCCAGTGTCTGCCATGATTTTGAAGCGGAGCTTGTGGAGTTTGACGGAGAAGACGACCATGTTCATCTGCTTGTCACATATCCGCCCAAAATTGCCATTTCGGCTTTGGTCAACAGCCTGAAAGGCGTATCCAGCAGATTGATCCGCAAGAAGAGGTACCCTTCAATTCAGAAAAAGCTTTGGGGAGGCTCACTCTGGTCGCCAAGCTATTTTGCCGGGAGCTGCGGAGGTGCTCCAATCTCTATCCTCCGACAATATATCGAGGATCAACGGACACCCAACTAAAGACAGAAATTCCAGTTAAGGTGCGCCTTATATCCTCCCCCTGAAGGGAGAGGTTTTACGGCGCGTTGGATAAATAAAGATGCCCGCCTCTACGGGCATCACCTGCCCCACGCCGGGCAGGCGACCCGCCGCCCGTGCCGGGCAGCAGCCGCAGGCCGCGGCCCCCAAATGACGCATGCGGCCGAAAGGCCGCACGCCCCCCTCCCCCGATTTCCCCACAAAAAAATCTTACTTTTTCCACTCCCCTGAAATTCCGTGACTTCTTCTGCCGCAGGCAAAAAAAGCCGCCGCGACGCGGCGTGCGCGCTTCCGACGGACGCGCTGCGGGAAGCGAAAAGAAAACCCCTTGAAAACGTGGGGATTTTCTCCGGCCCACGCCCCGGAACAGCCCGCGCGCCGCGACAAAACCCTTTTGCACAGCCCTCTTTACTTTTCTTGTGCCCCTCTGGACAAAGTTTCAGAATCACTCTAGGAAAAAAGAAAAAGCCTTTGTACGCCGTCGGACTTTCCAGCTCCCGAACGGCGCGCGGCGCGACTTCTGCGCGCCGGAACATACGCCTTTTCAGTTTGAAACGCTGCGCGTTTCAAACCCCAAATTTCCCGTCCGTGTTCGGGCGAACTCTGGTTCTTTGGCAGTTACGTCTCCCCATTCCCCGGGGCGCCGGCATTCTCGGTTCACTCGCTGCGATGACACCTCTCGACGCGCACAGCCGGGAGACCGCGCCGCGATGCGCCATTGCCCGCGCCCCTTTTTTTCTGAAAGCGAGGCCCTCAAAAAGATATTTTTCACAAAATCGACATTTGAAGGACGCCTCCCCGCCCGCGTTGTCCGCCACACTTCCCCGCAGGAGACAGCGCAGCGCCGGACAACGCGGGATACCACGGCGTCACGTTCCCTTCATGCAAAAGAGCTGACACGGCCCCGGAGGGCGCGCCATGAAATTTCATTATGACAGGCCGAGCTGCCAGAACCTGCGCCGCGTGCTGCGGCGGGAATGGCTGGAAACCAACGGGCTCGGCGACTATGCCTCCAGTTCTCTTGTCTGCTGCAATACGCGCAAGTATCACGGCCTTTTCGTCACGGAGCTGGCCCGTCCGGCAGGGCGGCATGTGCTGCTGTCCACGCTGGAAGAATCCATCTGCATGGCAGGACGCGAATTTTTCATTTCCTGCCGCAAGCATCCGGGCGTCTACCACCCCCGCGGGCACGAATACATGCAGGAAGCGCAGCTCGGCCCGTGGCCCCGCCACCGCTACCGCTTCGGAGATGTCTTTCTGACGCGGGAAATAATGCTGCTGCCCGGGCGGCATGTGCTGCTTGTCCGCTATCTGGCGGAATGCGACAGCCCGGACGTGCCGCCGCTGACCCTGCGCCTCAAGCCCCTGCTGGCCTGCCGCAACATGCACACCGTGCGCCGCGAAAGCGGCGACGTGGACATGCGCTCGTCGGCGACGCTGTTCGGGGCCTCGGTGCGGCCCAATCCCGAACTGCCGGAACTTTTCCTGCAGGTGGAAGGCAACAGCACCTACACGCCCGCGCCGGACTGGTACCGCACCATTGAATATCTGGTGGAACAGGAACGCGGTTTTGCCTGGCAGGAAGATCTGATCATGCCCGGCGTGTTTGAAATTGCGATCAAACCCGGCGAGGCCGTCTACTTCACCGCGTCCACCGAGAGCCTGCAAAAAGAACACGGCCGCCGCGAAATCGGCAGCCTCTGGGAGCAGGCCGCCGGTCTGCGCCTTCAGGAAACGGAACAGGCCGATACGCTGCAACGCTATCTGGCGCTTGAGGGCAGACGCTTTCTTGTGCGCATGCCCGCGGACGGCGCGCGCCCCGCGCCCGCCACGCCCGAAGCGGCGGACATTGAACGGAAGTACGGCGGCACGCCCGATTCCGTCGTTGCGGGCTATCACTGGTTCGGCGCATGGGGACGCGACACGCTGATTGCCCTGCCGGGCCTGACCTTCTATGCCGGACGCCGCCGCGAGGGCGAGGCCCTGCTGGCCCGCATGGGACAGGCCGCGCGCGACGGGCTGATTCCCAACCTGCTGCTGCCGGACGGCAATCACGCCTATAATTCCGTGGACGCCTCCCTGTGGTACGTCTGGGCCGTGCAGATGCTGCTGCGGGCCGATCCCGACAGCCTGCCCTTTGTGCGTCAGTACTGCTGGCCCGCCATCCGTCAGATTGTGGAAGCCTACGGACAGGGACGCGTGCCCTTTGTGCATACGGATGTGGAAGGTTTCCTCAACGTGGGCGACGCCTCCACGCAGCTCACCTGGATGGATGCCACGGTCAACGGCCGCCCGGTCACGCCGCGCCACGGTCAGCCCGTGGAAATCAGCGCCCTGTGGTACAATGCCCTTGCCTTTGCGGACTGGCTGGCCCGCAAAATCGACGCCCGCAACTGGCACGACAACGAAAATCTGCGCCGCCGCATGCGCGTGGTCTTCACCCACCGTTACTGGGTGCACGACTTCCGCGGGGACTATCTGGCCGATGTCTGGCGCGACGGTGAAAAGGACGTGCGCGTGCGACCCAACCAGCTGTTTGCCGTCTCCCTGCCCTATCCCGTTCTGGAAGAGGACAATTACGCGACCGTGGTGTCCCGCGTGCGGCAATGCCTGCTCACGCCCTACGGCCTGCGCACGCTGGCCCCCAGCGCGCCGGACTATCATTCCCTGTACGAGGGCGGCCCGGCGGAACGCGACGGCGCCTATCATCAGGGCACGGTCTGGACATGGCTGCTCGGGGCCTACGGAGACGCCCTGCTGCGCGCCGCCTGGGACGAAGCGGGCGCGGCGGACGCCCTGCTCCAGACCCTGACGCCGCTCTTTACCCGGCATCTGGCCGAGGCCGGCGTCGGCTCCATTTCCGAAATCTTTGACGGCGACCCGCCGCACCGCCCCGACGGCTGCATTGCGCAGGCCTGGAGCGTGGCGGAAAGTCTGCGTCTGCTGCGTACGCTGGAGCAGGCCGCCCCGGACGTCTACGCCCGCTGGGAAGCGGGCCTTGGACAAGGAGGGAACTAGATGCGCGTTCTCATGTTCGGCTGGGAGTTCCCGCCATTCAAGAGCGGCGGTCTGGGCACGGCCTGCAAGGGCATGACCACGGCGCTGGCCCGCAAGGGAACGGAAATTGTCTTTGTGCTGCCCCGCACCCTTGAGGGCAACAAACCCATGCACGTGCAGCAGGGGCTGGACGTCTGGCCTGCCTCGGGGCGGCGGGTTCCCCGCATCACGCAGGAAACCCGCAGAGACACCCGCCTGCATACGCTGTGGCAGGAAAGCCTGTTCTCCCTGGGTCTGCCCCGGGACGTGAGCGAGGAGGAATGGTGGGAGCGCATCCGCGTATGCCGCGTGGACTCGCCCCTGCGCCCCTATCTGACCTCCCGCAGCTATGAGCAGGAAATCTCCGAGCTGGAGCGCCGTCTCGGCATGCGCCGGGAAGACCCCGGCTTCCGCTCCGTGCTCTTTTCCCGGCGGGAAGAGGAAACATCCACGTCCGTCCGCAATGTGGAATCCGAGGATTGTCTGGAGCTGCACGGCGGTTACGGCCCCGATCTCATGGCCGAAGTCTGGCGCTATGCCCGCGCCGCCGCCGCCATCGCCCTTGAAACGGATTTCGACGTTATCCACGTGCACGACTGGATGACCTATCCCGCGGGCATTCTCGTCAAGCAGCTCACCGGCAAGCCGCTGGTGGCTCACGCCCACGCGCTGGAGCACGACCGCAGCGGCGACAACATCAATGCCGCCATTGCCAATCTCGAACGCATGGGCATGGAAGCCGCCGATCTGGTGGTGGCCGTCAGCGCCTACACCCGGCAGGAAATCATGGAGTTCTACGGCATTCCGGGCGACAAGATCGAAGTCATCCACAATGCCGTGGAGCGCAGCGACATTGACCACGCCTATCCGATTCCCGCGCTCTGCAAGAAGGAAAAGCGCGTGCTCTTCATGGGCCGCGTCACCTACCAGAAAGGCCCGGACTACTTTGTGGAGGCCGCCCGGCTCGTGCTGGATCGTCTGCCCAATACGCGCTTCATCATGGCGGGCAGCGGCGACATGCTGCCCAACATGGTGCGGCGCGTGGCGCAGCTGCGCATGGGCAGCCGCTTTCACTTCACGGGCTTTCTGCGCAACCGGGACGTGGACCGCATGTACGCCATGAGCGATCTCTACGTCATGCCGAGCGTCTCCGAGCCCTTCGGCATTGCGCCGCTGGAGGCCATGGCCTGCGACGTGCCCGTGCTGGTGTCGCGCCAGTCCGGCGTGGTGGAGGTGCTGCGTAACGCCATCAAGGTCGATTTCTGGGACGTGCGGGAAATGGCCAACAAAATCTGCGCCCTGTTGAGTTATCCCGTACTGGCGGCGGAAGAAGTACGCAACTGCCGCGAAGAACTGAAAAACATCCGCTGGGAAAACGCCGCCGTCAAGCTGCGCGCCGCCTACGATCGGCTCATCGCCGGGAGAAGATAAACCATGTCCGCCATATGTTTCTATTTTCAGGTGCATCAGCCCTATCGTCTGCGCCATTACACCTTTTTCGACATCGGGCAGAGCCCCTTCTACGAGGACGAAGACGCCAACTGCGGCATTCTGCTCAAGGTGGCCCGCAAGTGCTATCTGCCCATGAACGCCCTGCTCCTCAAGCTCATCAAACGGCATGAAGGGCGCTTCAAAGTCAGTTTCTCCATTTCCGGCACGGCGCTGGATCAGTTCGAAGCCTACGCTCCCGAAGTCATCCAGAGTTACCGGGAGCTTATGGCTACGGGCTGCGTGGAAATGCTGTCTGAAACCTACACGCATTCTCTTTCCTTCCTCTATTCGCCGGAGGAATTTCGCGCGCAGGTGCGGCAGCACGACGACCGCATCGAGGAGCTGTTCGGCGTCCGGCCCGTGGTCTTCCGCAATACCGAGCTGATTTACAACAACGCTCTTGCCCGCACCGTGGAAGACATGGGCTACAAGGCCATCCTTGCCGAAGGCGCGGATCACGTTCTCGGCTGGCGCAGTCCCAACTTCCTCTACCGGCCCGCGGGCTGCGACAAGCTCAAACTGCTGCTCAAGAACTACAGTCTTTCCGACGATATTGCCTTCCGTTTCTCCAACCATCAGTGGCCCGAGTTCCCCCTCACGGCGGACAAGTTCACCAACTGGGCGCAGGCCGCCGTGGCTTCCGGCAATATCATCAATCTGTTCATGGACTATGAAACCTTCGGCGAGCATCAGTGGGAAACCACCGGCATCTTCCAGTTCATGGAGGCCCTGCCGGACTACATCCTGCGTCTGCCCGGCTTCGGTTTCGTCACGCCCTCCGAAGCCGCTGACCGTTACGATCCCGTGGCGGATCTCGACGTGCACAACTTCATGTCCTGGGCCGACGCCGAACGCGACCTTACCGCCTGGCTCGGCAACGACATGCAGCACGACGCCATCGAGGCCGTCTACCGTCTTGAGCCCAAAATCAGGCAGCTGAACAATCCCGGCATGCTCCGTACCTGGCAGCGTCTCCAGACCTCGGACCACTTCTACTACATGTGCACCAAGTGGTTCGCCGACGGCGACGTGCACAGTTACTTCAACCCCTATGGCACGCCCTACGACGCCTACATCAACTATATGAACGCCCTTGCGGACTTCAGTCTGCGTCTCGACGCCGCCCTCGGCGCCGACCGGCCCGCCGCTGCCGCTCCGGCCCCCTCCCCGGCCCCGGCCGCAGCCCCCGCGCCGGAAGCCGCCCCGGCCGCGCCCAAACGCACCCGCAGGACAACCAAAACCGACGCCACAGCCGACGCGGCCCCCAAACCCAAAGCGAAAGCCGAAACCGCTCCCAGGGCCAAAGCCGCCGCGTCCGCCGCGCCTAAACGCGCTCCCAGAAAGAAGAAAGAACAACAGGAATAAGGGGGATGTGAGGATTGAGGGGGAGAGGGAAACCCCTTTG
>DXFI01000255.1 GCA_019114565.1 Candidatus Desulfovibrio intestinigallinarum
GATTGGAACCACGGCCTCCCCCCATAAGGATTCTGGCAGCGGTAAATAATCAGGCAATCACCGGCTGACAGGTACGGAAATTTACGCATACGTCCGATATATACCTTATGGATGCCATTTGTTTCAGGAACATCTTTAATGATTCTGGGAGATTCATTGTTTAAGATGGAATCTGGAAAAAGTCTTGTGTGAAATTGCGGCAGGATGGCCAGCATCCATTTTTTGCGTCCTGTAGCGTGAACTACAGGGTAGTCAAAAAGGTGATTTCCTGTTTGGGTGGGCAGCCTCTTAACATAAACAAGCTCTTCACCTTTTTGCCTTTCCGCGACGAAACCATACTGTTCGAGCAAATGAATCAGGCGCTGTTGTTTTTTAAAAAGAGTCACATATGCGAGGGAAAGTCTTTGGTGGCGAAGTTCATCCAAGATAATTTTAATAAACCGTTCCCCAAGCCTAGTCCCATGAGCATCTATTTTCAGAGTACCGATTTTAAGGCAGGGGCCAGGTATGGGAGGCGTGACATCGGTGACTGTTTCGTCCTCTCGTTTCAAATAAACGAAGGCCCGCACCATCCCGGCAGAATCATATCCCACATAGGCAAGTTCATTAGCTTTTCGGGTAAACCAGCAATTAAAAGAATGGTAGTCGGATCTCAATGAATCAAAAAAAGGATCATTGATGTTGACTTCTGAAAATGGGCGCTTGCTAATTTGAATCCGCGACATAACTATTTCCTTAGAGTTGAAGAGTAAAATTAGCGGTGGCGTTGAGTCCTTGTATGTTTGCCTATAATGATAGCCCGTTTATGGGCGAATACCCTAAAAATCCTTGCAGCTCAACAGCTCAAAAAAAGCCGGGGAAATTCCCCGGCTTTTGTCGTCAATAGCCATTGGGAATGACGTTGCCGCGTTTCGATGAATCGAAGCTGTCTTTCAATCCCTGCCATGCTTCGTTGATTTTTCGTGGCACCCATCCCGGTTCTTCATACCATGCCGGGCGCTGCGGGCCGACAAAGGGCGAATGCAACCCGCCGATCCCCTGTGCGACACTGGGCTGTGTCGTTGCGTTCCCGGCAGCGGCATTCCGTATCCTGTCCGCGGTAGCGGCCTTTGCCGTGCCGGTCGTGTCCTGCGGGCTGTCCGGGGTATCTTTTTTCGGAAGCCGCGGCAAAGGACGGTTCTGCATGGCGTCTATCGCGATCTTCCGGGCCGCAGGAAGGTCGGGTGCGCCTGCTTTCAAGGCTAGTTCAGTATTGGTTTGCAGGGTTGCCAGGGCGGCATCAACAGACAAGCCCGTCCTCCGCATGAAACTTTCAAGATCGGCAACCATCTCGTGCTGTATGCTTTCTTCTCCGGTTTTCTCATTAACGATGGTGAAGGCCTTACGCAGGGCGCTTCTGTCGCCATCGGTCAGCTTGTAGCCGCCACTTTCGCTGCCGCCGCCTTTTTGCTTCTGTGGTTTGTAGGGACTCATGCCTGCCCGAAAGACGCCATCCATGCCGTCATACATGCCGACCTGCCGCCCCCGGCGGTCAAAAACCAGCAGTCTGGGCTGGGCGCTGTAATCGTCAACCGGGTTCTGGATAACGCCCATGCCTGCGATATTTCCGCTGGAATCGTACAGGGGGATCTGCTTTTTCGGATCGATCCTGTTTTCGGCATTCCCCATGACTGTTCCCCAGTAATAGCGGGCGGCTGCGGCATTGAACGCAGGGTTGACGGGGTGCAGTTTTCCATCCAGACCGCGTAATATGGACTGCTCGCCCTGCAAGACCGTATTCACCTCGTTCATGGCTTCCTGCGGAGTGAGGAGGCGACCGGTTTCCGTCCATCCCCGATGCTGATCCGAGCGGAACAGTATCTTGAACTTGCCGTCCTGCGTTCCCTCAAGTCGGTAGGGCAGAGGGGATTTAGCGGAAAGTTGCTCCATAAGAGGGACGAATTGCTGCATATCGCCGGACTTAAAGGCCTTGTTGACCGTCATGGCCTGTATGCGCCAGTCCTGATACTGCTTGTCTGCGACATCGTCCATGCTCTTGAGCATTTCCAGACGGCCCTTTTCCGTACTGGCGCGATCCTTGACGAACTGCCCCACGGCCTGCGCGTGCCAGTAGTCCTGCATATCCGGATTACGCTGGATGCTTTCAAAGCCGCCTTCCCCGAAGGCTTTGCTCACGTCGTCGTAGGCGCTGCGCAGCTTGTGTTCATTGTACATGTTCCAGGCGATGTCCGCCGCGCCCACGAGGGAATCAATGCCCCGGCCGACGGCGGCGATGGAAACGGCCCCCTTGTAGATGTCATCCCAGACGTTGCTTTCCTTTTTGACGGTCGTTGTGGTCTGTTTGGTCTGTGCTGCCGCCGCCTGCGTGGCGGCGCTCATGGCGGATTGCGCCATCTGGGCGGGACTGCTCAGGGGCTTGTAGAGAGTCATGCTTTCTCCTCATGTGCGGGTTTTGGGGAAGATGGGGGAGTTTGAGGGGGAAGAAAACCCTTTTTGCCGCAAGCAAAAGGGGTTTCTTCCCCCTCAAAAAAGCCCGTTAGGCGGGCGTCAGTCCGCGAAGCCGCGGGCGACCGCCAGACGCCAGCCGACAAGGCTTGCGACACCGGCAAGGCAGGTGATGCCGGCCATGGCCGCAACGCCGTCGCTCCAGCAGGGCAGGCTGCACAGGAACATGGAGGCGCTGCCGAAGAGCAGGCCGCCGCTGTTGATGAGCGCCGTCATGGTTCCGGTATCCGTGGAGAGCTGATTCAGCATGAGCACGGTGGACGGCGGACGTGTGGCGCTGGAGCAGAAGCTGACGGGCGCGCACAGCAGGGCAAAGAGAACGGGATGCCAGCGTCCGGCCAGCAGCAGTCCCAGACCGGCTACGGTAATGCAGGCAAGAAAGACGGTCATGAAGCGGCGCAGGGGCCAGTCTGCAAACCAGCGGGCATAGCAGACCGGGCCGAGCAGGCTCATGCCGGCATTGAGCGCAAAGAAGAGACTGTAGGTCTGGGGCGATACGCCGAACAGCCCCTGATAGACATAGGACGAGACGGCGAGAAAGGCCATGAAGGGCATGCAGACGACGGAAAATATCACGAGCAGACTGCTGAAGCTGCGCCGGGACAGCACGTAGACAATGCGCGAGAGCATCGCGCCGATGCCGCCTTGTGTGCGTTCACGCAGGGGCTCGCGCAGCAGCAGGGCTCCCGCGCCTGCAAGCAGACCGCAGGCGGCGAGGCAGACGAAAATGCCCCGCCAGGAGGTGAACTCCAGCAGCAGACCGCCGATGACCGGCGCCAGCATGGGGGCAAGAATGGTGATGGTCTGAATCCAGGTAATGACTCTGGCCATGACCGGTCCGCGCAGCACATCCTTGACGATGGCCAGCGACATGGCGCTGATGCCGCCGCTGCCTACGGCCTGTATGCCGCGCCAGAAAAGCAGGCTTTCGATGGACGGAGAAAGAACGATGGCGATGCTGGAGATGACATAGAGAGCGGAGCCGAGGAGCAGCACGGGCTGCCGTCCGGCCTTGTCGCTGTAGGGGCCCCACAGCAGCATGGACAGGGCGAAGAGCAGCAGAAAGCAGCTGATGCTGAGACTGGACAGGGCGTCCGTCGTTTGCAGGGATGCGGCCATGCTGGGCAGGGCCGGAAGATACATGTCGGTTGAAAGAGGCGCAAAGGCGCTGAGAAAGGCAAGATAGACAATAAGCCAGCGGTTGCCCGGCGGAAAAACGCGTTGAGACATCTCGATCCTTTGTGAACGGCCCGACCCGGCGTCTTGCCGGGAGGGGCCGGGCAAGAGACCGCAACAAAAGCCGGGCCTGAAAAAGTTCAGGGGAGGAAGGCCCTGTGCGAAGACCTCCCTCCCCGTTCAGGCATGGAATCGGGGGTTATTTGGGTTCGATGACTTCCTGGCCGCCCATGTAGGGGACAAGGGCCTTGGGAATGACGACGCTGCCGTCCTTCTGCTGATAGTTTTCCAGAATGGCGGCCAGCGTGCGGCCGGTGGGCAGACCGGAGCCGTTGAGGGTGTGGGCATAGGCCGTCTTGCCGCCCTTGGGCTTGAAGCGGATGTCCGCGCGACGGGCCTGGAAGTCCTTGCAGTTGGAGCAGGACGAGATTTCCCGGTAGGTATTCTGGGCAGGGAGCCAGACTTCCACATCATAGGTCTTGGTGGAACCGAAGCCCAGATCGCCCGTGCAGAGGGAGATGACGCGGTAAGGAAGCTCCAGCAGTTCCAGCAGATTGCGGGCATGCCCCACCATGATTTCCAGCTGATTCATGCTGTCGTCGGGGTGGGCGAAGCGCACCATTTCCACCTTGGTGAACTGATGCAGGCGGATGAGGCCGCGCGTATCCTTGCCGGCGGCTCCGGCTTCGGAGCGGAAGCAGGGCGTGGCCGCGCAATAGGCGCGGGGCAGATCGCTTTCATCCAGCACTTCGCCCGCGTGCAGATTCGTCAGAGGCACTTCGGCCGTGGGGATGAGATAGTAGTCCCAGGCGGGCATCTTGAAGAGGTCTTCTTCAAATTTGGGCAGCTGGCCTGTGCCGGTCATGGTAGCGCGGTTGACCATGAAGGGAGGGCAGACTTCGATATAGTCCTCGTGCAGGGTATGCTGATCGAGAAAGAAGTTGATCAGCGCGCGATCCAGACGTGCCGCCCAGCCCTGATACACCACAAAGCGGCTGCCGGCCAGTTTGGCGGCGCGGTCAAAGTCCAGACCGCACAGGGCCGTGCCCACTTCCCAGTGCTGTCTGGGCGGGAAATCAAACTCGCGCGGCGTGCCCCAGCGCAGGCGCTCGGGGTTTTCCGTTTCGTCTTTGCCCACGGGGGTGCTTTCGTCGGGAATGTTGGGGACGCCCATGAGCCATTCTTCCACAGCGGCCCTGGCTGCGGCGGTCTGGGTATCCAGCGCCTTGATGCGGTCGGACAGTTCGCCCAGTTCCGCCATCATGTGGGCGGCGTCCTTGCCCTCGCGCTTGAGCTGGGCAACCTCGCGGGAGGCGGCATTCTGTTTCTGCTTCAGGGCTTCCACTTCAGCCAGCAGGGCACGGCGACGACCGTCCAGCTTGAGAAATTCGTCCACGCTCAGGGAAGAATGGCGGTCGGCAAGGGCCTTTGCCAGCAGTTCGGGATTTTTCTGCACCAGTTTGAGGTCAATCATGAATTTGTGCTCCTACGGCATTTTCTGTCTGATCAGCGGTCTGCGGCAACGCCGGACCGGCATTGACGACGCTGCACGGTATCATCCCCGCCCCTTGCCTTGCAAGAAGGCAAAGGAACGTATATAGACATTCTCTGGACTTTTGACAAACTTCAAACCCCATGTGTGAGATGATTATGAAACTGATCCGCCTTGCGCCGCTTTTTGTCCTGTCGCTGGCCCTGCTGCTTTCGGCTTGCGGCCCGAGCAATACCGTCCGTCTGCTGCCCCTGCCGCAGCCCGGGGTTTCGGTGCTGCCCGCGCCCAATGCGCCGCGTATCAGTGTTGTCCCCTTTGAGGACAAGCGCATGGATGCCAACCTCGGCACGCGCCGTGACGGTTCGGCCTTTGTGGCGACCGAAGACGTGGCCCAGTGGGTCAGCCGCGGCCTTGCCGATGAACTGACCCGCGCCGGCCTGCAGGTATCCTATGCCCTGACCCCCGGTCAGGCCCGCAGCGGCAACCCGGACTACATCATTACCGGCAAGCTGGAAGAAGTCTGGATCAAGGAGGTTTCGTCCACCGAACTGACGACCGGCATGCGCGCCACCTATGTGCTGGCCAGCCGCAGCGGCAAGGTTTCGAGCGAAACCCTGACCTCCGGCCAGAGCCGCAACGGACTGCCCGGCGGTTCGGTTGCCGACGATCTGATGCGCCAGACCATGCTCGATCTCGTGCAGCCCATGGCCGCCAAGATCAAGCAGACCGTGTCTCACTAGCGCGGCTGTCCGTTGAATTCATGTAACATGCAGCAGTATCTTGCCGGCAGAAACGAGTCCGAATGCGGCCGCACCGGGGTTCGTTTCTGCCGGGAGCCCCTGCCCCGGAAACGCCCGGGAGCCGGAGACGGACGGCAGGGGCGGCGCTTGCGCCCCGTGCGCCGTCGTCATCGCTGCACGTCCGGAGCTTTTCTCCCGCAGGTGCTTTAGCATGAAGCCTGCTTCCCGCTTCTGGAGTGATCGTCTCGCCCGTCGTGTTCCTTCGAGCCCTGTTCCGGGGCGCAGGAGGCGCGGCGGGCTTTTGCGTCCCGCGGAGTTGTCTGTCCTCTGTCTGCTGGCGTTCCTTGTCTTTCCGTCCTGGGTATCTGCCCGCGCCGAAAACGCCTTTGAGCCTGTGGCGCTGCGGGTTGTCGTACCGCAGGCGGCACAGGGCGAGGATCGCGAGGTCCTTTACTGGCGGGCCGTGGGGCAGGGCTGGCTGCGTGCGCTGGCGCTGGTCGCCCCCCGTCTGCCCGGTGTCGGGGAGCTTGAGGCGGGGCCCTTCCCCGCTCAATTCCGGCTGGCGCTGGCGGCAGCCGCCAGTGATGTTTCCCGCGGGGCGCTCCGGGTCTGCGAGCCGCCCTCTGAACCGGGTGTGCCTCTGGATGCGGGAGGGACGCCGGCCATGTGCGTTCTGCGTCCCGGAGCGGTTACCATCTCTGTGCGCGCCCTGCCTGACGCCCGAGAGCGTATTGCGCGCCTGCTGGCAGACAGCGAGCAGGCGGCTGTCTGGCAGCGTCTCCTGACGGAAATGGAGCAGGCTGTGCAGACGCTCGGCACGGACGGCGCAGATTCGGATCAACGGCGTGCGGCGGCATGTGTCGTGCAGGCCCTGCTGGGAGATGTGCGGCAGCTCCTGCCGGAAGCGGCCGAAGGCTGGCTTGCCGGAGCGCAGAGTATGCCTCTGCTGGAGGAACTGGCGGAGCGCGTGCCGGAAAGCGCCCTTGTGCGTCTGCTGCTGGCGGAGGCGCGTCTGCGCGCCGGGTTGCCGCAGCAGTGCATGGAAGCTGCCTCGGCAGCGTTGCGCCGCGCGCCGGACATGACCCGGGCCCGCTATGTGCGCGCGCTGGCGCACTGGCGTCTGCAGCAGCTGGCCCTGGCGGAAGAAGATCTGGACGCGGCCCTGCGGGCAACGCCCGCGCCGGTGGGGTCCGCGGCACACGATGCTCTGCGGCGCGGTATTTTGCGCGCCCGGGGGGCGCTGCGTATGCTGCGCGGCAATACCGACGGCATGTGCGAGGATTTGACGGCCGCCTGTGCGCTGGGGGATTGCGAGGGGCTGGCTGCCGTGCGCGGGCGCGGGCAGTGCCTGCCCCCCGAGGGCCTGCCGGAACCCGCGACGGACACCCTGCCGCCGCGTCTGCCCGCTCTGGATGTGGAAGCGCGGCGGGATGTGCCCGTCTGGCCGCCGGTAACGGCGGAAACGGCGCGGGCCGTGGCTCGTCAGGTGCCGGTGCGTGTCTATCCCCTGCCTGATCCCTTTGTCTTTTCTCCGAGGCCCTGATGCGAGATCCTCTTATAAAGGCTTACGGGCATGTCTACCCCGCTGATGCCGCGCTGGAAGAAGCCCTGCGCGCCGCGCTGGCGGACGCTCTGCCCGACACCGACGACATCCCTCTGCTGGAACGTGACGGCGACATGCTGCGTATTTCCTTTGAAGGAAGCTATTTTCCCGAAGATGAGGCGGTTGCCGCCCTGCGTACGGCTGCGGGCATGCCGCAGGGCAAGCTGGATGTGCTCGACTTGGAAAACTGGCGCATGACGCGCCATGCCTTTCGTGACGGCGTGCTCCATTCCAGCGCCGCGCCGCTCAACAATGTGCTTGACTATTCCGGGCATTAGGCTCAGGACCCATTAACTTTTGTCTTGAGGGGGAAGGAACCCCTTTGCTCTGCTGTCGATGTCCGTAAGGCTCCTGCGTCGCCTGACGGACACGGCCTTCGGCCGCCCGTTGGGTCGCTGCTTGCGGCAAAAAGGGGTTCCTTCCCCCTCAAACTCCCCCATCTTCCCCAAAACCCGCATATCAGAGCGTTTCACCTT
>DXFI01000256.1 GCA_019114565.1 Candidatus Desulfovibrio intestinigallinarum
CCAGCCAAGGGGGTTTCCTTCCCCCCAAAGCTCATACGCCCCTAATGCGTAATGACGGTTCCCATCAGTTTCGCAAAGGCTGCGATCCATTCGGGGTGGGCGGGCCAGGCCGGAGCCGTGACGAGGTGCTCATGCACCACGGCATTGCTCATGGTCGCGTTGGCGTCGGCCCAGGTGGCGCCCGCATCCAGCATATCGGGGCGGACGGCGGGATAGCAGGTGCAGGTATGGCCTTTGAGCACGCCGGCCGTCACGAGCAGCTGGGGCCCGTGGCAGATGGCGGCAATGGGCTTTTTGGCGGCGTCAAACTCGCGCACGATCTCCAGCACGCGGGCATTGAGGCGCAGATACTCAGGAGCGCGGCCGCCGGGGACGCACAGACCCGCGTAGTCGGCCACGTTCACCTTGTCGAAATCGTAGTTGATGGCAAAGTTGTGACCGCGCTTTTCGGAATAGGTCTGATCGCCCTCAAAGTCATGGATGGCCGTGCGCACCACATCCCCCGGCTTCTTGCCGGGGCAGACGGCATGCACTTCATAGCCCAGCAGCTGCAGCATCTGGAAGGGGACCATGGCTTCATAATCTTCCACATAGTCGCCCACAAGCAACAGAACCTTTTTCATATCGCGTCCTTGGTTATTATTCGCAAAAAGAGGCGGACGACGCCTGCGCCGTCCGCCTCTCATATAAGCATGAAACGGAGAATGGGAAGCCCCGCTCCGCGCCGTCACTGCACAATGGTTACGGGTACGCCGGGCGCAAGACGGATCATGCCGTCCACAACGATTTTGTCTCCGGCTTCCAGCTTCGCATCCACGGCGCAGCGGCTGTCAAATTCAAACAGCACCCTGACGGGAACCGTCTCGGCCTTGCCGTCCGGACTGATGCGGTAGACATAGGTGCCGTCGCGACCGGACTGCACGGCAACCGTCGGCAGCACCAGCGCGTTCTTTTCCGTCCCGAGGGGCAGCCGCACATTGACGAACTGCCCGGGCCAGAGACGGCGGCTTTCATTGGTAAAGGTGGCGCGCAGCCGGATGGTGCCGGTGCGGGTGTCCACCTCGTTTTCCACCAGCGTCAGCTCGCCCTTTTCGGGATCGCCGCCCAGAGGGGTTGCCGTCACTTCCACGGGTCCCTCGGCCCGGCGCTCGAAGATGGTGGAAAGATTGTGCTCAGGCACGGAAAAGACCACATAGCAGGGGCTGATGGTATGGATGGTCAGCAGGGGTGTTTCCGCATTTTCCTTGACCATATTTCCCTTGTCCACGGACAGGGAGCCCACGCGCCCGCTGATAGGCGCGGTCAGCGTGCAGTAGCTCACCTGAAGAGCCGCGCTGTCCACGGCCGCGGCATCGGACTGCACGGTTCCCTTGAGGGACGCCGCTTCGGTGGCCGTGGCCTCGTAGGCTTCCCGGCTGACATAGCCGTTCTTGACCAGCTCCGAATAGCGGCGCATATCGTCGCGCGCCTTGACCAGCTGGGCGCGGGACTTTGCCAGCAGGGCTTCCTTTTCCCGCAGCTGCGCCACAAAGGGACGATCGTCGAGGCTGATCAGCGTCTGCCCTTCCTCCACGTCCTGCCCTTCGGTAAAGTGGACTTTAACGATCTCGCCCGTAACGCGCGACACCACGCCCACCGATGCGGACGCCTTGACGTTGCCCACCACCTGAAGCACACGTCCGGCATCCTCACGCACGACCTGCTCCACGCGCACGCGCGGGGCCTCTATCTGCCGTTGTCCCTTCTTATCGTCGGAACATGCCGCCAGACTCAGCACCAGCAGCATGCCCGCCAGAAGACGGGCCCAACCTTTCTGTTTTCGCATGACCTACCTGCCTTTTCCCTACCACAAACATATGAAAGGCGGACCGTCAAGCCCGCTTCGCCGGAACAGGAAGCGCCGCGCCCCGCGGAAAGCAGGAGGGAAACGGCTCTATTGTTGACGCTGGGGCCGCGAGAAAGTACATAGGGGGCTGCTGCCGGGGCGGGGTACTGCCCGCCCGCAGGCAGGGCGCAGAGAGACATCCCGCCTCGGGCGGAATCAGGAGGAGACATTGGCAAAAAACCACGCTTTGCAGCAATGGCGGACGGAAGACTCCATCGAGCTTTACGGCATCCGCAACTGGGGTGCGGGCTACTTCAACGTCAATGACAAGGGCGATGTCGTCATCTGCCCCGACGGCCCGGAAGGGCCTCATATCGCCATTACGGAAATCATCGCGGGCCTTCAGGAACGCGGCTATGACATGCCCGTGCTTCTGCGGGTGGAAAATATTCTTGATTCCCGGATTTCCAGTTTGCACAAAGCGTTCCGCAAGGCCATTTCCGAGCTGAACTACCGCGGCCAGTATCGCGGCGTCTTTCCCATCAAGGTGAATCAGCAGCAGCAGGTTGTGGAAAAGATCGCCCAGTTCGGCGCGCAGTATCATCACGGTCTGGAAGTAGGTTCCAAGGCCGAGCTCATCGCCGCCGTGGCCATGATGCGCGACACCGAAGCCTGCCTCATCTGCAACGGCTACAAGGACGAGGAATTCGTCGATCTCGGCCTTCAGGCGCAGCGGCTGGGCTTCAATGTCTTTTTCGTGCTGGAAATGCCCAGCGAGCTGGAGATCGTGCTGGAGCGCAGCAAGGCGCTCGGCGTGCGCCCCAAGATCGGCGCCCGCGCCAAGCTGGCCGTCAAGGCGGGCGGACACTGGACGGATTCCGGGGGCGAACGTTCCACCTTCGGTCTTTCCGTGGCCCAGATTGTGGACGTGGTGGACACGCTCAAGGCCCACGACATGCTCGACTGCTTCCGCCTGCTCCACTACCATCTGGGATCGCAGATTTCCAATATCCGCGACATCCGCAAGGGCGTCATGGAAGGCGCGCGCCTGTACTGCGGGCTGGTCAAGGAAGGCGCGCCCATGGGCTACCTCGACCTTGGCGGCGGGCTGGCCGTGGACTATGACGGCACGCATACCAACTATGTTTCCTCCCGCAACTATTCCGTCAGCGAATACTGCACGGACGTCATCGAAGCCGTCATGAGCATTCTGGATGCCGAGAATGTGGAACACCCCCACATCATCACGGAATCCGGGCGCGCCACGGTGGCCTATTATTCCGTGCTGCTGTTCAACATTCTGGATGTCAGCGTCGTGGAAGAGGTGCAGCTGCCCGAAGAGTTGCCCGAAGGCACTCCGGAACCGGTGCAGAACCTGCGCGAAGTGCTGCACTCCATCAGCCTGCGCAATCTGCAGGAATGCTACAACGACGCCATCTATTACCGGGACGAAATGCGTCAGCTCTTTTCGGCCGGGCGGGTCAGCCTGCGGGAGCGGACGCTGGCCGAGCGTTTCTTCTGGGCCATCATCATGAAAATCGCCGAGGAAAAGCGCAAGCTCAAGAACGTTCCCCGCGATCTTCAGGACATCGACGTCAGCCTTGCCGATATTTATTACGGGAATTTCAGCGTCTTCCAGTCCCTGCCGGACTCCTGGGCCATTGATCAGGTCTTCCCCATCATGCCCATTCACCGTCTGCACGAGTTCCCCTCGCGACAGGGCATCATCTCGGACATCACCTGCGATTCCGACGGCCGGATTGATCAGTTCATCGATCCGCAGGGCATGAAGCCCACGCTCGATCTGCATCCCCTGCGGGAAGGCGAGGAATACTATCTCGGCGTCTTCCTCGTGGGCGCGTATCAGGAAACCCTCGGCGATCTGCACAACCTGCTGGGCGACACCAACGTGGTGTCCATCCGCACCGATGCCGACGGTTCCTTTGAATATGTCCGCGAAATTCGCGGCGACTCCGTCGGCGATATTCTGGGCTATGTGGAGTACGAACCCCGGCGCATTGTCGAGGATCTGCGCTCCACGGCGGAACAGGCCGTGCGCTCCGGGCGCATCACCGCCAGCGAGCGTTTCTCCGTTCTGCAGGCCTTTGAGGACGGCCTGCGCGGCTACACCTATTTTGAACGCTGATACAACGGCGCAGACAGCCGCCGCAGGGGAGGTATGCCTTCGGGCATACCTCCCCTTTGTTTTACTGCCGGCTGCGCGTCAAGGCGCACGTTCGCTGACAGGAATTACCGGGAACACGGCCGCCAAGTCTGTTGCCGCCAGGCATCCCCGGAAGGCCGCAAACAGCCGCGCCGGAGTCTTCCCGGCAATGCCGCTGCGGCATCGCAGCCTATGAAAAAAAACTATTTTGTTCTCCGCGACAAATATGACAGAGTGTCTTCTTAAGAAATAGAATTTGAAATTCAATTATTGAGGAGGCATCATGAAAACGTCTCGTCTCGGGAAAAAACGTCCGCTTCCCGCTCTGCTTCTGGCCTGCTGCATGGCGGGAAGTTCGCTTCTGCCCCTCTGGGCCGGGCAGGTACAGGCCGCAGAACAGGAGACGGACACCCTGCGATTTGTCAATTACCGGGATGTACGCGACCTGAATCCGCATCTCTATGCCGGCGAAATGTACGCGCAGGAAATGCTTTATGAAACGCTGGTGGATATCGGCCCGGACGGCTACAAGCCCTGCCTGGCGGAAAGCTGGGAAATCTCTCCCGACGGCAAAGTCTATACCTTCAAAATCAGAAAGGGCGTCACCTTTACCGACGGCACGCCGTGCGACGCCTATGCCGTCAAGGCGAACTTTGACGCCATCCTCGAAAACCGCGCCCGCCACACCTGGCTGGAAATGATGCATTTACTGGAAAAGGTAGACGCCCCCGACGCGCACACCTTCCGCATTTTCATGTCCCGGCCCTACTATCCCATGCTGACGGAACTGGGCGTGACGCGTCCCTTTGCCATGATTTCCCCCAAAGCCATGAAGAACGGTTCCACCAAGGACGGCGTCAACGCCTTTATCGGCACAGGCCCCTACAAGCTGACCAAAGTCGTCACCGACGAATACGCCGTGTTTGAGGCCAACGAAAACTACTGGGGCGAAAAGCCCCGCATCAGGCGCATTGTCGTCAAGGTCATTCCCGACAATCAGACCCGCATTCTGGCTCTGGAAAAGGGCGAGATCGATCTGATCTGGGGCAAGAACATGCTGGATGCCGACGCCCTGAACAAGTACCGGAACAGCGACGAGTTCGACATAGCCCTCTCCAAACCCACCTCCACCCGCCAGATCGTGCTCAACGGCCAGAATCCCGTGCTGGCGGACATCAATGTGCGCAAGGCCCTGCAACATGCCACCAACCGCAAGGCCATTTCCCGGGGCGTCTTTCATGACACCGAACCGCCGGCCGATACGCTCTATGCCCGCTCCGTGCCATACTGCGACATTGATCTCGCGCCCTATGCCTACGATATGAAAAAAGCCGCCGATCTGCTGGAAAAAGCGGGCTGGAAAATGGGCGACGACGGCGTGCGCGCAAAGGACGGCCTTCGTATGGAACTGGGGCTGCTCTACAACAGCAACAGCGTCACTGAAAAGACCATTGCCGAATATCTGCAACACGAATACGGCAAGCTGGGCATCAAGGTCAGTCTGCGCGGCGAAGAGGAGCAATCCTACCGCGACAATATGAAGAACGGTCTGTTCGACATGATCTTCAACATCTGCTGGGGCATGCCCTATGATCCCCAGTCCTCCATGGCGGCCATGCGCCAGCGCGTCTACGGGGACTATGCGGCCCAGCTCGCCCTGCCGGACAAAAAGGAAATAGACGCCGCCATTACCGAGATTCTGTCCTCCACGGACGAAAAGCGGCGGCAGGAGCTGTTTACCTTTGCGCTCACGCATCTGCATGACGACGCCATCTATATTCCCCTGACCTACGAAACCAACAAGGCGCTTTTCTCCTCCCGTCTCAAGGGCGTGGGCTTTACCCAGACGCAATACGAAGTGCCGTTCTCCAAAATGTACTTTGAAAAACAGTAAAGGTCGTTCCTGCCGGCCTGCGCGGTCTGCCGCTCCCACGGCAGGCCGCTTTTTTAGAGCGTTTCACCTTTGAAAAAGGTGAAACGCGAGGCGGCGGCACAGTGCCGCCCGGCCAGAAGTGAGCGGAAAAACCGCGCTTTTTCCGCGAAACGACAGGCCGTATGGTTTGAAATGCAAGGCATTTCAAACTGAAAATGCTCTAAAGTTCCGCAACCTGTCGGGAACACGGCATGAAAAATTACGTCATTATGCGCCTGCTGGCGACCGTCCCCCTGCTGCTGGGCATTTCCTTTCTCTGTTTCGTCTTTATCAATCTGATTCCCTCGGACCCCGCGGAAGTGGCGCTGCGCATCCGGCAGACGCCCATCATCACCGAGGAACTGATCGCGCAGACCCGCGCGGAGCTGGGCCTCGATCAGCCCTTTCTCGTGCGCTATTTTCAGTGGCTCTGGGACTGTCTGCACTTTGATCTGGGGGTGAGCTACACCAACCCCGCCCGAACCGTGCTGGGAGAAATCGGCCGCTGCCTGCCCGCCACGCTGGAGCTGGCCGGGCTGTCCCTTGTCTACGTCATCGTGCTGAGTCTGCCCATAGGCTTTCTGAGCGCCGTCTACAAGGACACCTGGTTTGACCGCATCATGCGCGGCTTTGTCTTTGCCACCACGGCCATGCCCGTCTACTGGGTCGGCCTGCTGCTGATCTGGCTGATAAGCATCAGGCTGGACCTGCTGCCCACCAGCGGCTACGGCAGCTTTGCCCATCTCATCCTGCCCGCATTCACCGTGGCGCTGAGCTACATTTCCACCTATATCCGTCTGATCCGCAACAACATGCTGGAAAACATGCGCGAGGACTACGTGCTCTACGCGCAGGCGCGCGGCCTGAAGCAGCGGGCCATCCTCGTGCGCCACATTCTGAAAAACTCCCTGCAATCCTGCGTGACGGCCATCGGCATGAGCATCCCTCAGCTTATCGCGGGCACCATCGTGGTGGAAAACGTCTTTGCCTGGCCGGGCGTGGGCCGTCTGTGCATCGCCTCCATCTTCAACCGGGATTATCCCGTCATTCAGGCCTACGTCCTTCTGGTCGGGGTGCTGTTCGTCTTTTTCAATCTTGCCTTCGATATCCTCCAGCATGCGGCGGACCCGCGCCTGAGAGAAAGGAAAGCCTGATGGTACAGCAACTTTTCAAAAACCCTATGGCGCTTCTCTGCATGGGCATCCTGCTGTTTACGGCGCTGCTTGGCATCTTCGCCCCCTGGGTTGCGCCCAATGATCCCTATGCCAACGATATCCTCAACAAGTTTGCCGGGCCGTCATGGGACTATCCCCTCGGCACGGATCAGCTGGGACGCTGCGTCTTTTCCCGAATGCTGTTCGGCATCCGCCCCACGCTCTTTCTTTCCCTGCTGACCATGCTCGGCACCATCGGCCTCGGCGTGATCATGGGCATCACGGCCGGATATTTTCGCGGCGCGGTGGACGAAGTGATCATGCGCGTTGTGGACGTGATGCTGTCCTTCCCCAGCCAGATTATCATTCTGGCCGTGGTTGCCCTGCTGGGCGTGGATATCCGCAACGTGGTCATTGCCAGCATCTTCATCAAATGGGCCTGGTACGCCCGCATGATCCGCACGGCAACCATCAAGTACACCAACATGAACTTTGTTCTGTTTTCGCGCAGCATCGGCTCCGGCAACTTCTATATCCTGACGCGCCACATGCTGCCCTGCATTGCGGCCGAGCTGGCCGTGCTGGCCTCGCTGGATACGGGCTGGGCCATTCTCAACATTTCCACGCTGTCCTTCCTCGGGCTGGGCGTACAGGCGCCCGTGCCCGAATGGGGGGCCATGCTCAACGAGGCCAAGAACGTCATGATTTCCAATCCCGAACAGATGCTTGTGCCCGGTATTGCCGTTGTGGTGCTGGTCGGCGCCTGCAACATGCTGGGCGACTGCCTGCGCGACGCCCTTGATCCCAAGGCGGTACGGCAATGACGGCGGTGCTTGAAGTCAGGGACCTTACGGTACGTTTTCGCAACGGCAAAAGGCTGACCAGCCTTGTGGAAGGCGTTTCCTTTACCGTGCGCCGGGGCGGCTGCCTCGGCATTCTCGGCGAATCCGGCAGCGGCAAGAGCATGTCCTGCAAGGCCGTTCTCGGCCTGCTGGACGACAACTTTCAGGTGGAAGGCAGCGCCCTGTTCGAGGGACGGCAGCTGCTGGGCGAGCATCCCGAAGTCCTGCGCCGCCTGCGCGGCGGCCGGATCGGCGTAGTGCTGCAAAACCCCATGTCCTGCTTTGATCCGCTCTACCGCATCGGGGAACAGATGGCCGAGACACTCGCGGAGCACACCCGCCTCAGCCGGAACGGCATACGCAAAAAATCGCTGGAACTTCTTGACCTTATGCGTATCCGTTCCCCGGAGGACGTATTGCGCAAATATCCGCATCAGCTCAGCGGCGGCATGTTGCAGCGCGTGATGATCGGCCTTGCGCTGTCGCTGCGTCCGGCGCTGATCATCGCCGACGAGCCGACAACGGCCATCGACTCCATCAGCCAGTACTCCATCATGCAGGAATTTCTGCGCATCAAGCAGGCGGGAGAAACCGCCCTGATCTTCATTTCGCACGATCTGGGCGTGCTTTCGCTCATTGCCGACGAAGTCATGGTCATGCACGGAGGGACGGCTGTGGAAAGCGGCCCCGCGGCGCGGATTTTTGCCGAAGCGCAGGATGCCTACACCCGGCATCTCATCAGGCAGCACAAGGCCGTCATGAGCAGATTCCTTTCCGCCATACATCAACGCCCGGAGGTAGCGGCATGAATCCCGTACTTGTGGCCGGAGACATCAGAGTTTCCTTCCTGAAAGAAAATCAGAAACGGCTGTTCGGCCGGGAACGGCAGCAGGTGCTGCGGGGCGTCTCCCTGACGCTGGCGGAAGGGGAATGCCTCGGCATCATCGGCGAATCCGGCAGCGGCAAAAGCACGCTGGGGCGGGTGCTGGCCGGTCTGCTCCCCCCGGAAAGCGGCGTGGTCTACATCAACGGCAAGAACCTCTACGGCAAACACAGCGCCCATGACATGGCCGCCCTGCATCACAGTCTTTCCGTGGTGTTTCAGGATTACACCTCTTCGGCCAACCCCCGCTTCCGGGTGGAACACATCATCGGGGAATCGCTGCGGGCCCTGGAGCGCCTCGAAGGGCACGCCATAGATCGCAAACGGCGCGTTGCCGAGCTGCTGGATCAGGTCGGTCTGCCCGCGTCGTATGCGTCCCGCTACCCGCACGAACTGAGCGGCGGCCAGCTGCAGCGCGTCTGCATTGCGCGCGCCATTGCCGTAAATCCCCGCGTGGTGCTGCTGGACGAAGCCGTCAGTTCGCTGGACGCCTCAACGCAGGTGCAGGTTATGGACCTGCTCATGGATCTGCGCGCCCGGCACGGACTTTCCTACATCTTCATCACCCATGATCTGACAAGCATCACCTATTTCTGCGACAGGGTGCTGTTTTTCAACAGCGGCCGCATCGTGGAACAGGTCGATGACATGCGCAGGCTGTCCGCCATCCGCGATCCCTATGCGCGGCAGCTGCTGGATGCCGTTATGGGCATCGGGGTGGAGCACGGCAGCGCCCGGCAGCGGCAGGCTTCCGCCCTCGCAGGCCGCCCCGAGGTCATGGGGGCTGCGTCCTGACGCCGCACGAAAACGAACAAACCATCTTGTACCACTCCGGGGAGAGAAAGACGGCATGACGCAGCGTGAATATCTGCGGGTTCTGGGGCCCTTTGTGCTGACGACCATGACGCAGCCCCTGCTGGGGGCCGTGGACACGGCGGTCATGGGGCGTCTGCCGGACCCGGCCTATATTGCGGGCGTGGCTGTGGGAGCCGTAATTTTTAATACGGTTTACTGGCTGCTGGGCTTTCTGCGCGTCGGCTCCACGGGCTTCAGCGCGCAGGCCGGAGACGATCCTGAACAGCTCCGCAAGGCAGTTCTGCTTCCGGGGCTTATGGCGCTGGGCCTGAGCCTGCTGATACTGCTGCTGCAACACCCCATCTTTGCCGGAGCCATGCTTGTTCTGGAGCCGGACGAGGCCACGCGGCGCGTCACGGCCGTCTATTACGACATACTTATCTGGGGCGCGCCGCTGGCGCTGGGCAATTATGTCATGCTGGGCTGGCTTATGGGACGCTCGCTTATTGCGGCGGCGCTGCTGATGCAGATCGGCGGCAATGCGCTCAACATGCTTCTCGACGTCCTTCTTGTGCTGGTACTGGACGCGGGGCCCGCGGGCGTGGCCGCGGCAACGCTGCTGGCGCAGTTTTTTTCCTTTCTGGTCGGCGCGGCGGCCGTATGCCGCGCTCTGCCCGGAGGGCTGCACGGCATGGCCCGCCTTGTTGATACGGGGGAAATGCTGCGCATGGCGCGTGTAAACGGGCATCTTTTCCTGCGTACCGTATGCCTGCTGACGCAGGTGAACATCTTTATGGCAACAGCGGCGGGTTTCGGGACGGTGACCCTTTCGGGAAATGCCGTCCTGATACAGATAATGCTCATTTTCTCCTATGTTTTTGAAGGCATAGCGAATGCGTCCAGCGTCTTTGCCGGAAAGGCCGTCGGCCGGAATACCCCCGGGCTCATGGAAGAAACGCGCCGGGCGACGCGTCTGTGGACGCTGCTTGCCATGCTGCTGCTCACCGGCGGTTATGCGCTGTGGCGCGAGCCTCTCCTGCGTCTGTTTACGGATTTGCCGGAGGTGCTGGCGGAAGCCGGACGCTACAGCCTGTGGGGTCTGCTGTTTCCCGCGGCGGCGGGCTTCGGCCTGAGCTATTACGGCATGTTTACGGGCGCAAGCCGGACGCGTCCCGTCTTTGTGTCCACCCTGCTGGCCCTGTGCGCCTTTGCCGCCGTATGGGCCGTGGCCGTGCCGCTCTGGGGCAATCACGGTCTGTGGCTGGCTTACATGGTCTTTTACGCGGGGCGCAGTCTGTTTCTGGCCCCGCTGCATCCGCTGCCGCGCAACGCGCAACGCGCACGTCATACAAGCAGAACTCATTACTTTTTGTCTTGAGGGGGGAGAAACCCCTTTGCTCTGCTGTCGATGTCCGTAAGGCTCCTGCGTCGCCTAACGAACACGGCCTTCGGCCGCCCGTTGGGTCGCTGCTTGCGGCAAAAAGGGGGTTCTTCCCCCTCAAACTCCCCCATCTTCCCCAAAACCCGCACGCAACATACAGGCAGGCAAAGATAGGGGTTTTCATAACATGGAGTTATGTTTTGTTTTTTGCATATTAGAGCGTTTCAGCTTTGAAAAAGATGAAACGCGAGGAGGCGGCACAGCACCGCCCGGCCCAGAGTGAGCGGAAAAACCCCGCTTTTTCCGCGAAACGACAGGCCGTATGGTTTGAAATGCGAAGCATTTCAAACTGAAAATGCTCTACTCAGGAGAAGGCATGACATCCCTTGAAACGCTTGTGGATTTGCTGGAAAGGCCGATACCGGGAGAAAAAAAGACTTTCACTTTCATTAAGGATGATATAATCCTCCCGGCCACGCTGATTACGGGGATACGCCCCGGAAAGACCATTCTGCTGACGGCCGGGGTGCACGGCTGCGAATATTGCAGCATTCAGGCCGCCGTGGAGCTGGCCGAGGAATTGCGGCCGGAGGAAATGAACGGGCGCGTGCTGGTGCTTCCCGTCGCCAATGTCTCCGGCTTTCGGGAACGCCTGCCCGCCGTTGTGGCGGAAGACGGCAAGAATCTGAACCGGGTCTTTCCCGGCGATGCCTCGGGTTCCAAGGCCGAGCGGCTGGCGCACTGCATCACGACACTGCAATTACGGTCGGATTTTTATGTGGACATGCACGGCGGCGATCTGCACGAGGCCATGTTTCCCTTTGTCTTCTTTCCCGGCGTCGGAGAGCCGGAAGTCACGGAAGCCTCGCGGCAGGCGGCCCGGGCGCTGAATGTCGGCGTGCGCGTGTGTTCATCCGCCACAAGCGGGGCCTACAATTCCGCGGCCCTGCGGGGCGTGCCGTCCCTGCTGGTGGAGCGCGGCGGTCTGGGTCGCTGGTCGCGGGAAGAGGTCAATGCCTATAAGGACGATATCCGCCGCATACTGGCGCATCTGGGCGTTACGAAAGGGCCGGACGGAGGCGCGGGCGATCTGCAACGCGAAACCGTGCCTGTTTATCTGGAAGCGCAGGAAGAGGGCTGCTGGTATCCCGCTGTCAGTCCGGGGCAGAACGTGAACAGGCACGCCGTGCTGGGAGAACTCCGGGATATGTTCGGCCGCCGCCGGCGCGTCTATCACGCGGAACGCTCCGGCACGGTGCTCTATATGACCGTGTCGCTGGCCGTCGGCGCGGGCACGCCGCTGATTGCCTACGGTTAAGCCGAGAGAAGGTTTCCTGAGGGGGAGAGGCCCCCCGGCTGGCGCACAAGGTGTTCCCTCTCCCTTCCCAACGCGCTTTCATCCGGCGGATGAAGCAGCGCGGAGACACCGCCGCTTTTCCCGCGGCAACCGTCCCCCCGAAGGCTGCCGCGAGCCCTGCATCCGTCTGAAAAAGCGCGCTGGGGAAGGGTTGGGGGGCTCGGGGGGAAGGGAAACACCTCTCGCGCCAGCAGAGGGGTTTC
>DXFI01000257.1 GCA_019114565.1 Candidatus Desulfovibrio intestinigallinarum
CGGCAGAAGCGGCGATGTGTATTTTTCCAGTCGCCAAGATCAGGAGGCAAATCCCGCCACGGAGCCCCAGTTCTCAGTATCCAGAATACGGCGTTGATAAACAATCGGTTATCGGCGGAAGGACGACCGACGCTGCCCTTGGAACCGGGAAGAAGTTTTTCAATGTTTGCCCATGCCCTGTCGGAAATATCATGCCTTCGATGTGCCGCCATATGGTCTCTCCTCATTTTAGGTGAAGAGATTATAACATACTTTTTAATTTGACGACACTACCTAAGGCCTGTTAACACAAATTTTACAAATAATTTCAATATAGAGTGAATAGGATGTACACATGCCATTTGTCTTTGGTGGCGGAATCGTCTCGTATTCCCGACTCTTCCCTTGATAAAAGCGCGCTGGGGAAGGGATGGGGGCTTGGGGGGAAGGGAAACACCTCTCGCGCGAGCAGAGGGGTTTCCCTTCCCCCCAAAAACTTACGAATAGTGTTAACAGGCCCTGGTGGCAGGGGAAAGGCGCTTTACGCCTGTTCCAGCGCCTGATCGACGTCGGCAAGGATGTCGTCGATATTTTCAAGTCCCACGGAGAAGCGGACCATGCCGGGCGTGATGCCCGCGTCGCGGAGCTGCTGATCCGAGAGCTGACGATGCGTGGAGCTGGCGGGATGCAGCACGCAGGAGCGGATATCCGCCACATGCACCTGCAGGGATACGAGCTTGAGCGCATCGATGAAGCGGGCTCCGGCGTCGCGGCCGCCCTTGAGGCTGAAGGAAATAACGCCGCTGCAGCCCTGCGGCAGATATTTGTCGGCCAGCTCCTTGTGGGGATGTCCTTCCAGGCGGGGATAGGTGACGCTTTCCACTTTAGGATGCGCCGCCAGATGACGGGCCACGGCTTCGGCATTGGCGCAGTGCTGGCGCATGCGCAGGGGCAGGGTTTCCAGCCCGAGGTTGAGGTAGAAGGCTCCCTGCGGGGTCTGGCAGCAGCCGAGATCGCGCATGAGCTGGACGCGCGCCTTGACGATGTAGGCGGCCT
This sequence comes from Candidatus Desulfovibrio intestinigallinarum, assembly GCA_019114565.1. Classification (GTDB taxonomy): domain Bacteria; phylum Desulfobacterota; class Desulfovibrionia; order Desulfovibrionales; family Desulfovibrionaceae; genus Desulfovibrio; species Desulfovibrio intestinigallinarum. The sequence goes on from DXFI01000257.1 coordinate 1,036, forward strand.
TGCCGAAGGTCTGCGTATAGATCAGGCCGTGATAGGAGGCGTCGGGCTCGGTAAATTCGGGGAAGCGGCCCTGCGTCCAGTCAAAGCGGCCGCTGTCCACAATGACGCCGCCCATCTGAACGGCATGCCCGTCCATATATTTGGTTGTGGAGTGCACCACGATGTCCGCGCCGAAGTCGAAGGGGCGGCAGAGTATGGGCGTGGCAAAGGTATTGTCGACGATCAGCGGCAGGCCGTGGCGGTGCGCCAGGGCGGCCATGCGCTCGATATCCAGCACGTCCAGCGAGGGATTGGTCAGCGTTTCGCCGAAGATGGCGCGGGTCTCGGGACGGATGGCCTTTTCGATTTCGGCATCGGGAGCCGTCTGATCGACGAAGGTCACTTCGATTCCCATTTTTTTGAGCGTGACGGCAAAAAGATTGAAGGTGCCGCCGTAGATGCTGGCCGTGCTGATGATGTGATCGCCGCTGCGGGCAACATTGAGAATGGCCAGCAGGTTCGCCGCCTGCCCCGATGCGGTGCACAGGGCGCCCACGCCGCCTTCGAGCTCGGCAATCTTGCGTTCCACGGCATCGATGGTGGGATTGGCCAGACGGGTATAGAAAAAGCCTTCGTCCTGCAAATCGAACAGGCGCGCAACGGCGGCAGTGGATTCATAGGTGAAGGTCGTGCTCTGCGCTATGGGCAGGACGCGGGGTTCGCCGTTGCCGGGCGTATAGCCGCCGTGAAGACAAAGGGACTCTGGTTCCATGGATTCCTCGTGCGTGTTGCAATCCTGTGAATGGGGAGCGCCGGGCCCGTTGCAGGGCTTTTATGCCTCCCGCAGGGGATGATTTATGTCTGTTATACGGATTTTTTGAAATGTTCATATCCTGAAAAGGAGAACATTCTGATATTCGCAGGCAGCACAACAGGGGACGTTGGAAACGTTCACTAATGAAATGCCTGTGAAATCAGTAGCGCATGGCGGAAGGCATGGCAAGTGCCGTGGGGCGCTGTTTCCTGCCATCAGGGCAAACCGTATTGACCATTTGCCTTTGGCGGGGTACGATAGGCGCATATCGGCATGGTTGGAGCCTTTTTCCTGTTTGCTTCCGGCAGATGGACGAAAAGGGCGGGAGGTTCATGCGTAATATCCCGGCCGGGATGTTGCGTGGAAGTTTTCATTTTTGCCAGGAGGCACAGTATGCGTATTGCCGTGGGACTGGGCAAAACGGATGGTCAGGCGCGCCTTGAGCGCCAGGGTATCAGCCGTCGAGATTTCATGAAGTTTTGCACCGCCGTTGCGGTGACGATGGGGCTCGGCCCTTCAATGGCTTCCGAAGTGGCGGCGGCCCTTACCGGTAAACGCGCCTCCGTGGTCTACCTGCACTGCGCTGAGTGCACGGGCTGCTCCGAGGCGCTGCTGCGCACGTACAAGCCGTTCATCGACTCCCTCATTCTCGACACCATTTCCCTTGATTATCACGAAACCATCATGGCTGCCGCCGGCGAAGCCGCCGAGGAAGCGCTGGACAAGGCCATCAAGAATCCCGACGGCTACATTGCCGTGGTGGAAGGCGCCATTCCCATGGCGGATGGCGGCAAGTTCGGCTATGTGGGCGGGCATACCATGTATGACCTCTGCAAGCGCGTGCTGCCCGGCGCCAAGGCCGTGATCACCATGGGCACCTGTGCCGCCTACGGCGGCGTGCAGGCCGCCAAGCCTAATCCGACCGGTTCCGTGGGCGTCAACGAGGCCTTTGCCGACATGGGCATCAAGGCCATCAACCTTCCCGGCTGTCCGCCCAATCCCCTGAACTTCGTCGGCACGGTGGTGGCCTTCCTGCAGGGCCGCGAAATCCGCCTCGACGAACTGGGCCGTCCGCTCATGTTCTTCGGCAAGACCGTGCACGAACTGTGCGAGCGTCTGCCGCACTTCGAAGCCGGCGAATTTGCTCCTTCCTTTGATTCCGAAGAAGCGCGCAAGGGCTGGTGTCTCTACGATCTCGGCTGCAAGGGCCCCAGCACCTACAACAACTGCCCCAAGGTCCTTTTCAACGATACCAACTGGCCCGTGCGTGCCGGTCATCCCTGCATCGGCTGCAGCGAGCCCGGCTTCTGGGACGAACTGACGCCCTTCTATAAGAACTAGGAGCATTCTCCATGAGCGAAATCAAGAAAACGCCCCAGAGCAACTACAGCGGTTCGGTGGTCGTCGACCCCCTGACCCGTATTGAAGGCCACCTTCGTATTGAAGTGGAAGTGGAAAACGGCAAGATTAAGGATGCCCGCAGCTGCGGAACCCTGTTCCGCGGTCTGGAAACCATCCTCAAAGGCCGTGATCCCCGCGATGCCCAGCACTTCACCCAGCGTACCTGCGGCGTGTGTACCTATACCCACGCGCTGGCGTCCACCCGCGCTCTGGAAGACGCCATCAAGGTGAGCATTCCCGCCAATGCCACCTATATCCGCAATCTGGTGCTTGGTCTGCTGTTCATGCACGACCACCTTGTGCACTTCTATCATCTGCATGCCCTCGACTGGGTGGACGTGACCGCCGCGCTGGCCGCTGATCCGGCCAAGACCGCGCAGCTGGCTTCCTCCATTTCTCCCCGTCCTGCCAAGGCTGCCGATTTCAAGGCCGTGAAGGAACGCCTCCAGGCCTTCGTCAATACCGGTCAGCTCGGCCCCTTCACCAACGCCTACTTCCTTGGCGGGCATCCGTCCTACTACCTGTCGCCTGAAGCCAACCTGCTGGCGACGGCGCACTATCTCGAAGCCCTGCGCATGCAGGTCAAAACGGCCCGTGCCATGGCCGTGTTCGGCGCCAAGAACCCGCATCCGCAGTTCCTGATCGCCGGCGGCGTGACCTGTTACGAATCCCTGACGCCGGCCCGCATCAAGGAATTCACCGACCTGTACAAGGAATCCCGCAAGTTCATCGAGGAAGTCTACATCCCCGATCTGCTGCTTGTGGCCAGCCAGTACAAGGACTGGGCGGCTATCGGCGGCACCGAAAACTTCATGGCCTTCGGCGAATTCCCGGCCGTGGGCGGTGAGCGCAATCTTGATTCCCGCTGGCTCAAGCACGGCGTGATTCTCAATCGCAAGCTCGATGCCGTGCAGCCCATGGACCCGAGCAAGATTGCCGAGCATGTGCGTCACAGCTGGTACGAAGGCGATCAGGCCCGCACGCCTTACGAAGGGGAAACCAAACCCGCCTTCACCAAGATGGGCGACAAGGATCGCTATTCCTGGCTCAAGGCTCCCCGTTACGACGGCATCGCCATGGAAACCGGTCCTCTGGCGCAGGTGCTTGTCAGCTACGCGCACAAGCATCCCGCCATTGTGCCTCTGGTCGATTACGTGCTCAAGCAGCTCAACGTCGGCCCCGAAGCCCTGTTCTCCACGCTTGGCCGTACCGCCGCCCGCGGTATTGAAACGCTGGCCATTGCCCAGCAGGTGGAAAACTGGATCAACGAATTCCAGGCCAACATCGACAAGGGCGACAAGAAGATCGCGGAAAACTGCGAAATTCCCGACAAGCCCTGCCGTGGCGTGGGCTTCGTCAACGCTCCCCGCGGCGGTCTGTCTCACTGGATCTGCATCGACGATCAGAAGATTTCCAACTTCCAGCTCGTCGTGCCGACCACGTGGAACCTCGGTCCCCGGGATGCGAAGCACGTCATGAGCGCCGCCGAGCATGCTCTTGTGGGTACGCCCATTGCCGATCCCAAGCGCCCGGTGGAAATCCTGCGTACCATTCACTCCTTTGACCCGTGCATTGCCTGCGCCGTTCACGTCATCGACGGCCAGACCAACGAAGTGCATCAGTTCAAGGTTCTGTAGTTCGTAATGCTGAAAGAGGCGGCTTGCCCCGGCGAGCCGCCTCTTTCTTTTTTGACAACCGTACGGAACAAAAAGCCCCTTGCGTGCGTGCGCACAGGGGCTTTTTTTCTCTCTCTGGTATCTTTTTCCCGGGGAAAGGACGGCTCTGCGACGACAGAGCTTTTTAGAGCGTTTCAACTTTGAAAAAGGTGAAACGCGAAGCGGCGGGGGAGCGTCGTCCAGCTCGAACCGAGCGGAAAAACTGTGCTTTTTCCGCGAAACGACAGGCCGTATGGTTTGAAACGTAAAACGTTTCAAACTAAAAATGCTTTAAACGGGGCTATCTCTCCAAGATGCGCGCGGCGCAGGGGAGCAAAACAGGACGCCCATGCAAGGAAATTCTATGGATGCTATTTCTTCGACGGATACCGTGCTGATTCTCGGCGTCGGCAATACCTTGCTGACGGATGAAGGCTTTGGCATGCGTGCTGTGGCCTGTTTGCGGGATCAGTATGACTGGCCCGCCAATGTGACATTGCAGGAGGGCGGCACGCAGGGCCTCATGCTGATGACGGCCATTCAGGAATGCTCGGTGCTGATTGTGCTGGATGTGGTGCTTGGCGGGCAGGAACCCGGCACCATCTATCTTCTGGAGAATGACGATCTGCGCAAGAGTCTCAGCTTTCGGGATTCCATGCATCAGACGGATCTGGTCGATACGCTGGCAACCTGCGAGCTTATCGGCTGCCGCCCCCGGACCATTGCCTTCGGCCTTGAGCCCTACGACTTCCGCACCATGCACCCGGAGATCAGCCCGCAGGCCGAGGCTCGGCTTCCTGAATTCTGCCGCAAGGTTGTTGCGGAACTCGCACGGCGCGGCCTGCACGCCACGGAAAAGGTCGCGCACTAGGGGAAACTATTTGTGTTTGTTGGGGGGAAGGGAAACCCCTCTGCTGGCGCAAGAGGTGTTTCCCTTCCCCCCAAGCCCCCCATCCTTTCCCCAGTGCGCTTTTTCAAGGGGAGAGCAGGCAAGCATCCTTAAAATGTGCCGTGCTTGGTATCCTTTATTTGAAAAGAGCGTTGGCGTTCACTTTGAAAAAGGTAAAACGCGAGGCGGCAGTACAGCGCCGTCCGGCCCAAAGTGGGCGGAAAAACCGCGTTTTTTCGCGAAACGACAGGCCGTATGGTTTGAAACGCTCAACGTTTCAAACTGAAAATGCTCTAGGGATCTGCTGTAACGCGTTTCACCTCAGGCACGCGGGGCCGCAGCGGAACGCCGTACGCTGTCGTCCGGCCGGACAAAATCCTCTGCCGGAGAGTCTGGCGGCACGCGTCCGATTGTCTGTTCAGCGTTTGGGGGATCTGTGGGAGCGGCGACAGGGAAGAGCTTGGCTTGGTGCGTTTGCGGGGGACTTGAAGTAAGTGTAAAAGTTCTTATTTCTGATAAAAATATAACACAATCGATTGTTTTACCTATGCATGCGGGAAATGTACATGGCCAGCCCGGCTTTCTGTTTTGTATCTTTTCCTTATTCATGGGAGATGATAAAGGCATAACTAAGATTCTGTAAACTTTTTGACTTACCTGCGTCTGAAAAGTGACGCAAGACGGCGTCGCGCGCCATGCAAAAAGGCCGCTCCCCGATGCAGGGGGCGGAGTGGCGTTAGAGTGTTTTAGCAAGGTAAAACGCGAGGCGGCGGCACAGCGCCGCCCGGCCCAGAGTGAGCGGAAAAACCACGTTTTTTCCGCTTATTTTTTTATTTTACCGGGGGACGGATGCCGCGAGGGAAAGCGATTGCGCTCCCGGAGAGCTTCATTGTTCAGATAAAAGCGCGTTGGGGGAAGGATGGGGGGCCGTGGGAAGGAAACACACTTGCGCGCCAGCCAAGGGGGGTTCCTTCCCCCGGAGGAACGCGTTTCAAAAGACTATGCAGCCGTTGTCGTGATAGATATCGAAGCCGGAGGTGCGGACGTTGCCCAGCAGGGTAAGCCCTGTGGTGCGGGCAAGATCGATGGAGGCTGCCATGGCGCGGGACAGAGATGCAAGAATGGGGAATCCCGCGCGCAGGGCCTTGTGGGCGATTTCCGAGGCGATGCGGCCGCTGGAAAGCACCATCAGATCCCGGCGGTCCAGATCGTGCCGCAGGGCATAGCCGATCAGCGTATCAATGGCGTTGTGGCGGCCGATGTCCATACAGAAGAAGACAAGGCCCTCGCGATTGAGCAGGGCCGCATTGTGACAGCCGCCGGTAAGATGAAAGATCTCCGAACGGGCGTCCAGTGTCCGGGCGGCTTCCATGATGCGCCGGGCTTCCCATGAAGGCGCTGTAGGTCGGGGAAGCCGGGGGAGGGCGCGATCCTGAAGCGGAACGCTCCAGCCCAGCGCCGAGGTCAGCGTCAGGGGGGCCGTGTCCGGGGATGTGCTCAGTTGCACGCGGGCCTCGCAGACGGCGTCGGCCTGCGGCACAATGTCCAGCGCGGCAATATCCCGCACACTGTTGATGACGCCGGAGGAAAAGAGAAAACCGGTTACCAGCTCCGGCATGTGCTCGCCGGAGCAGGCCATGCGTACAAAGGGAGCGCCGCCGATGTAAATGGTCAGCGTGGTTTCCGCGCAGGTCGTAAAACTGCGCTGCTGCCGTTGCGCGCCGTCGTAATGCTCCACAGTATACTGACGCACAAGGCGGGAGGCGGCATCATTCATTGTCATCATCCTGTTGCGGCGGAGACTGTCGGGAAAATTCGATGAGTTCCACAGGCGCGCCGTTGTGTTCGATCATGGCAACGCGCACGCCTTTGGAAGGCTGTGTGGGCGGCGTCAGAATAATAAAATCGTGTCGGCGCAGTTCCTTGCTCAAGGTCGCGTACTTCAAAGGCCACATGGGGAACACGCTGCACCAGCGGGTGTACGGGGCTGCCCTGTTCAAAGCGCATCCATTCGATGCCGAAGGGGCTTGTGGAGAATCCGGACACGTACATGCCGAGATGGGGAATGTGGATTTCCCCGGGCATGATTGCCGTGGTCGGGATGCCTGTATGGTGATATTTCCAGTGCCAGCGGGCGATGCATTCGGCCGCTTCATGATCAAGCCTGACGGAGAGCTTCATGGCATGCCGTGTCCCGAAAGGGGGCGCTTCCTGCCGAAGGCCCCCTTTCGGGCTGTTTTTATTATACCGTTTTCCATTGCTTGCCGGACTGGGCGGCAAGAATGTTAATCAGGTCCTGCGTTCCGTTTTTGCCGTGGCCTTGGGCAATGGCCATGCGGTAGACTTCCTCGGCGCGTTCCGTGCCGGGGAGGACAAGACCCATGCGGCGGCACTCCTCAAGGCAGAGGCCCAGATCCTTGACAAAATGCTCAATGAAGAAGCCGGGCGCATAGTCGCCCTTGAGGACGCGGCGGCCGAGCGTATTCATGGCCGTGCTGCCCGCAGCTCCGACGGCCACCAGTTCCAGCCAGGCGTTTTTGTCCAGACCGGCTTCCTGTGCAAAGAGCAGCGATTCGCACACGCTGAACATGACGCCCGCGATGGCGATTTGATTGGCCAGTTTGCCCTGCTGCCCGGTTCCCGCGCCGCCGCAGTGCAGAATTTTCTGCCCCATGCATTCGAGGCAGGGCCGGATGCGCTGGAAGGCGGCGTCGTCGCCGCCGACGAAGATGGAGAGCGTCGCATTCTGAGCGCCGATGTCGCCGCCGGTAACAGGGGCGTCAAGAGCCGTGCAACCCGCAGCCGCGGCGGTTTCGGCAATGCGCCGCGCCAGAGACGGGCTGGACGTGGTCATGTCGCAGAGGATGCCCCCCTTTGCCAGACCATGCAGCGCGCCGTTTTCACCGATGGTGACGGCTTCCACATCGGCGGGATAGCCCACGATACTGAAAACAATGTCGGACTGCTCGGCAACGGCGCGGGGCGTGTCGGCCCAGCGCGCGCCCTTGTCCAGCAGCGCGGCGGCCTTGCTTTTTGTCCTGTTGTAGACAGTCAGCGGATAGCCGGCCTTTTGCAGATGCGACGCCATGGAATGGCCCATGACGCCCGTACCGATCCAGCCGATGCGAAGAGAAGTGTTCATGGTAGCAGGCTCCTGTAGCTAGCGTGCGGATAACAGCCTGTAGGTTTACTCATTCTTCAGGCTTTTGCAATGTCAGGGCAGTTTCGCCGTTTGGAAGTGAGTCGTCTCAAGTTCGATTTTACTGAAAACGGCGTTCCAGCAGCTGAGACTGGACGGCGGCACGCGCCAGCGGCGTGCCCTTGCGCCAGCGTCCGGCATGTTCGCGGAAGATCGTCAGGTTGCGGCGCATGTTTTCGTTGAAGGGGTCCTGCCCGGCAAAATCCTTTTCCAGCTGCGCCAGCGCGTCCGTAAAGGTGGCGTCGTCCAGCGTGCAGGTTTCGGCAACCTTGCTGATGTAGAAGGTCAGGGACTTGTCGAGACTGATCTTGAACTGCTCAAGACCGCGATCCGCCAGCGCAATGATTTCCAGCAGCCGGGCCTTGTTGTCTCCCTGCGTTTTCTGGGCGTCGGCGGCCATGTTGCCGCGCTGATTTTCCAGCGCCTTCTGGCGGCTGGCATAGTTGCGGATGGTTTCAATCATGTAGACGCCCGTGCGCAGCAGGGATTCCGCCTCAAGCTGCTTCTGTCGGGCTACGATGATGTTGTTTTCCTTCAGGGTGGCGCGGAGCTGCTGCAGATTGGCCTTCACGGCGTCATTGGGGGCCAGCGCCAGCAGCCGATCCAGTTCTTCCAGAGGATTGCGGGCCGCGGTCAGGGGAGAGGCGGGCTGTTCCCCGGCAGACTGCCAGGCGGCGGCCAGCTCTTCGGGGCGGTTGCCGCCGGGAGTGTTGATGCCGGTCAGCACGGGACGAAAGCCCAGATCCTGCGCCGAGGCCGGACCGTCGGCCAGAAAGAAGGGAGTTTCCTCTCTGCGTCCGGGCATGACGGCGGCGGCGTCGGAAAGGTAGGAACCGCCCTTGCGCACGATGCCGCCCGCCGAACCGTGCAGACGGCCCCCGATGGAGAAGCGGAACATGTCCATGCACATTTCCGCCGCATTGCCCGCGGTATCATAGAGGCCCAGCGGATTGGGCTTGCGGGAACCAATGCGGGCGGTCTTTTCCACAAAGGCCCCGCCCTGACGGAATACGGCGTAATCGTTCAACGTGCAGGATTCGGCAAAGGGGAAGAAATCTTCCTGCAGGAGCTGCTGGCTGCCGATGTTCTGCCCGCCCCGGGCGGCGTATTCCCATTCCGTTTCCGTAGGCAGACGCAGAAAGCCGATATTGCGCTTGTCATGGGCAAAACGGGGCAGGGCGTCGGGGGCGTTTTTCAGGAGCCACTGCGTATAGCGACGGGTGAAATCCAGAGCCTCATACCATGAAATGCCGGTCTGCGGGCGGGCATCGTCGGCGGTGATGGCTGCGGCGGAAAAATCGGCATCCATGACGGCGCGCCATTGGCCCCGGCTCACTTCGTACTTGGCGATAAGGTAAAAAAAGCAGTTGCTGCCGTCTTTGGGAGCGGCGGCACGCCAGCTTTCAGGCAGATCGGCGAGCGTGAAGGGGGCGGACAGGGCTGCGGAAAAACGGCGGTCATAATAGGCGCGGCCGGGGTTGGCAATATCGTCGCGACCGGGGCGCAGGGGCATGTCCCAGAGAAGGCCCCGGGCGGGCACGGCCGCCAGCCGGAAGGCCATTTTCAGCCCGCCGGGCATGGGGAGCAGAATGTCTCCGGCGTCAGGATGCGGATTATACAGATCGCCTGTCTGTACGGCATCCTTGCGGGCCAGCGCCGCATGAGCAGGCCGGGCGTCCGTCATGGAGAAGAGCAGGAAAAACAACAGAAACGTCAGGGCAAGTTTTTTCGCCGCCTGCCCGAATCCGGGCAGGAGCGGGTGCAGCGTGCGGATAGACAGGAGTTTCATGGAAGTGCAGTTGTTCATGAGTATGGGGGCTTCTGCCGGACGCGCAATTTGCCGCGTCCGTAGGCTGTTGTGTGTTCCCGGTCTGATGTCAGGAGCGGGTGACAGACGTTGGGATGCCATGCTGAGGAATACAAATGGTATTTCCTCCAGGACCTGTTGT
>DXFI01000258.1 GCA_019114565.1 Candidatus Desulfovibrio intestinigallinarum
CAATGATAAGGCGGCGGCTGCTCCCGCAGCGTCCGCGCCTGCGGACGACCTGGACCTTGACGCGCTGCTGAATGAAAAGGCGGCGGCTGCGCCCGCGGCCCAGCCTGCTGCGTCCGCGCCTGCGGACGACCTTGATCTTGACGCGCTGCTCAATGATAAGACGGCGACTGCGCCCAAGGCTAAACCTGCTGCGGCCGCGCCTGCGGACGATCTCGATCTCGACGCGCTGCTGAATGAAAAAGCGGCGGCTGCGCCCAAGGCCAAACCTGCGGCGGCTCCGCTTGATCCTATTGCCGCGGAAGCGCTGAGCGTGGTGGACGAGGCGCAGGAGGAGCTGTTCAGCCCCGCTGCTGCGGCTGCTGCTGCCGCAGCTCCGGTTGCCGCGCAGGCGGCTCCGGCCCCGAAGGCCGCGCCCGCGCCTGCGGCCCAGCCCGCGGCGGCAGCCCCGGCAGCGGCTCCGGCTGATCCGGCGCTGGCGGCGCGCGTGGCCCGGTGCGAAAAGGCGCTGGAATCCATGTCCGGGCGTATGGATGCCGTGGAGGCCGCTGCGGCCGCCCCTGCGGAACCTGCCGTTGATCCGGCCCTGGGCAAGCGTCTGGCCCAGTGCGAGCAGGTGGTGAAATCGCTGCTCGGGCGTGTGTCCGCCGTGGAGGCCGCGCCCGCGCCGGCCCCTGCGGAAGCTGTTGCCGATCCGGCTCTGCTTGAGCGTCTGGCTGCCTGTGAAAGCGCCGTGTCGGCGGTGTCCGGGCGCATGGATGCCGTGGAGGCCGCCCCGGCCGCTCCCGCAGCGGACGATACCGCGCCGCTCCGTGACGAGCTGAGCGAATGCGGCCGCTCGCTTTCCGAGCTGGCGGGTCGTGTGGCCGCGCTGGAAGAGGGCGCGCACGGCGCGTCCGACGCCATGCTGAAAGAGTCGCTGGAAGCAGCGTGTCAGGCTTCGGAAACAACGCTGCGCAGCGCGCTGGACAGCGCCCGCCAGGATCGCAACGATTTGCTTGCGGCTCTGCCCGGGCTGGTGGCCGAGGCCGTGCGTCAGGCTGTCGGTCAGGCGGCCGCTCCGGCCGCGGCGGAACTGCCCGAAGGTCTGCGCGAGGAGCTTGACCGGCTGGGCGTGCAGTGCCGCAGCATGGCCGCGCGTCTGGACGCGCTGGAAAAGCGGCTCGACGACATGCAGCCCGCGTTCAATGCCAATATCGAAAAGGCGGCTGCGGCGGCCATGTCCCGTCTGCTCAACGAGCAGATTGCCAGGCTGACGCAGGAATAATCGCTGTTTCACGCCGGAGCCGGGCCGTGGGCTTTTCTTGCCAAGGAGCGGCGTTACGGCTATGCTCTGGCGTCATTACGGCATTCGTGCCTGTTTTCACATGAAAAAAAGGGGCGGGGGCCTGTGTTTCCGTCTCTTCACCCGTCCGGCGCGCTGCCCGTTGTGGGCCACGGCCATTCCCCGATGGACGGGTTTTTCCCCTTTCGACCGTCCGGCCCGGGCAACCGGGCCGCACAAGAAGCTCTATGGACAAAGACTGCAAGGAAGCCCTGATGGTCGCCAAGGAACTGACGGCCAAATTTATTGAAACCCGCACTGTTTCGCCCGGCAACTTCGCGGACGTTTTTCCCGCCGTGTACCGTGTGGTGCGCGAAGCCATCCGCGAAAGCGCCGCGGATGCCGGAAAGCAGGGGGGCGCGGCGTGAATCCCGTATCCGATGATGCAACGCAGGTCCGGCGGCACGATCAGGCCGTTTCCGGTATGTTCGGCCGTATCGCGGGCTGGTATGACCTCTGCAATCGAGTGCTGAGCCTCGGCATTGACCGCTACTGGCGGCGCGTGCTGGCCGACAATGTGCGCCTGGGACCCACCGGGCGCGTCCTTGATCTGGCCGCCGGAACGCTGGATGTGTCGCTGGCCATCCGGCGCCGCTATCCCGATGCGCGCATTCCGGCGCTGGACTTCTGCCTGCCCATGCTGCAGCGCGGCGCGCGCAAGCTGCACGGCTGGGACGCCGCGGCCATTCTGCCCGTGGCCGCCGACGCCAAGAAGCTCCCCTTGCCCGATGCCTCCGTGGACTGCGTGACCATCGCCTTCGGCATCCGCAACATCACCCCGCGCGACGAGGCTTTCCGGGAGATGCTGCGCGTGCTGACCCCCGGCGGACGCGCCTGCATTCTGGAATTCGGTTCCGGCAGGGAGCGCATCTGGGGCGGGCTGTATAATTTCTATCTGGGCCGCATCCTGCCCCGTATCGGCAGGCTCTTTTCCGGCGATAATGCAGCGTACGGCTATCTCGCTGACACCATCAATGCCTTTCCCTCGGCGCTGACCCTGGAAAAGGAGCTGACGGACGCGGGCTTTGCCCGTGCCTGGCATCAGAAGCTCACGTCCGGCATCGTCTGCCTGCACGTTGCCGAAAAGGCGCGGTAACGAGTTCGGACGGTGCGACAGAGGCGCTGCGTCGGCGGAGATGAATGTTATTCTCCGCCTTACTCCAAATCGGGTGACATGCGCCCGGAGCGTTTTGCCTTTGAAAAAGGCGGAGCGCGGGGCGGCAGCACAGCGCCGCCCGGCCCGAAGTGAGCGGAAAAACGCGTTTTTTCCAGCAACGACAGGCCGTATGGTTTGAAGCGCAAGGCATTTCAAACTGAAAATGCTCTAATCTGTCCTTTGCGGCGGGATGCCGCTGCATCCTCCATTCAAAAAGTTTCGGGAGGGGAGAACGGGAGGGAGACGTTTTTTCAAAGAGTTTTCCGTTCCTTCGCGACCTCTCTTCCTTGCCATTATTGCTAACAGGAAGAACGCATGATTTCTTTTGAAGGGTTGAAGCGCCGGGAAAAGCCTCTGGCTGTCGTTGGTCTGGGCTATGTGGGGCTGCCGCTGGCGGTGGCCCTGTCGCGTCATATGGACGTGATTGGTTTCGACATCAGCGCCCGGCGCATCGAAGAGCTGAAAGGCGGGCATGATCACACCAACGAGGTGTCGGATGAGAACCTGGCCGCCGCCACGGTGCGCTATACCTGCGATCCCGCGGCGCTGGCCGAGGCTGCGGTGATCATCGTGGCCGTGCCCACGCCCATTGACGAACACCGTTCCCCCGATCTGACGCCTGTGGTGGGCGCGACCACCACGGTGGGCCGTCATTTCTCGCGCGGGACCGTGGTGGTCTACGAATCTACGGTCTACCCCGGGCTGACGGAAGAAGTGTGCGTGCCCATTCTGGAAAAGGAATCGGGCCTGCGCTTCGGCGAGGATTTTACCGTGGGCTATTCGCCGGAACGCATCAACCCCGGCGACAAGGTGCACACGCTGGAAACCATCGTCAAGATTGTTTCCGGTTCCGATGCCGCCACGGCGGATCTGCTGGCCGAGGTCTACGGCAGTGTCGTGCGCGCGGGCATTCACCGCGCCTCCAGCATCAAGGTGGCCGAGGCCGCCAAGGTCATTGAAAATACGCAGCGCGACCTGAACATCGCGCTCATGAACGAGCTGGCCATCATCTTCGGGCGTCTGGGCATCGAAACCACCGAAGTACTGGAAGCCGCGGGCACCAAGTGGAATTTTCTGCCGTTCCGGCCGGGTCTTGTGGGCGGGCACTGCATCGGCGTGGACCCCTATTATCTGACCTTCAAGGCCGAGGGCATGGGTTTTCATCCCGAAGTCATCCTTGCCGGACGCCGCACCAACGACGGCATGGGCAAGTATGTGGCCGAATGCACGGTGAAGCATCTCATTGCCCGGGGCAACGTCATCCGCGGCGCGCGCGTGGGCATTCTGGGCTTCACCTTCAAGGAAAACGTACCGGATTTGCGCAACACCCGCGTGGTGGACATCATAGCCGAGCTGCACGACTACGGCGTGGAAACGCTGGTGCATGACGCCGAGGCCGACCCGGCGGAAGCCATGCGCGAATACGGGCAGGAGCTGCTGCCTCTGGAGACCCTGCGCGATCTGGACGCCGTGATCCTGGCCGTGAGTCACCGTGCCTATGCGGCCTTCTCGCCCGAGGATATCCGGGCGCGCTTCCGCGATCCCGGCAAGGGCGTGCTGATGGATGTGAAATCTCTGTACGATCCCGCCGCCATGCGGGCGGCCGGTCTGGATTACTGGAGATTGTAATGCTGCTGATTTGTGCCGCCACGGGTAAGGAGCTGGCCGGCGCTCTTGGCGCGCGCGCTCCCGAGGGGCTGGCCGAGGGGCGCGACGACAGACCGCCGCGCCCCTTCGCGGTTCGTCTGAAGCACGGACCGGCGCTTGCCTGCACGACCGGCGTGGGCCTTGTCAATGCCGCCATGACGCTCGGCGTCGTGCTGGCGTCGGCTTCGGCCGCGCGCACGCCCGTAACCGCAACGCTCAATGTGGGCCTTGCGGGCGCCTTTGATCTGGAGGCCATGCCCTTGCGTTCGCATTGCGCGGTCCTTACGGAGATCTGGCCGGAATACGGTCTGCATGACGGGCGTTCCGTGGTGGCGGCGGCTTTTGGTTTTCCGCAGTGGGAGCGGCCCGCCGCCGAAGGCGGCCCCGTGCGCGACCGTATTGCTCTGGCCGATCCCGACGCGCCGCCGCCCGCGACGGCGGAAATGCCGTCGGGCTGGAAGGTCGGCCCTCTGCCCGACGCTCCCCGCGTCAGCGCCGTGACCGTGGCCGGGGTTTCGGCCAGCGCGGCGCGGGCGCGGCAGCTGCGCGATACCTATCCCGGCGTGGCCGTGGAAAATATGGAAGGCTTCGCCGTGGCCTATGTGTGCGCGCGCTACGGCATTCCCTGCTGGCAATGGCGCACCGTCTCCAACAAGGTCGGCCCGCGCGCCGCGCATGAAAAGGACTTTCCCGGCGCGCTGCAGGCGCTCGGCGAACTGCTTCCGGCCTTCAACCTCCTGTAAATCCCTTATGGCAACACTACTTCTGAAAGCGCGCCTTGCGCTGGAACTTCCCCCCATAAACGCGGCCCTGAATCGTGCCGCCCGGGACCTGCCCGAAGCCGTGCGTCCCGTGGCCCAACACATCTTCGACGCGGGCGGCAAGCGTCTGCGTCCGCTGCTGACCGTGCTCACGGCCAGACTGTGCGGCTACGACAACGAAGATATCTACGATCTCGCCGTCACGCTGGAAATGCTGCACGCGGCGACGCTGCTGCATGACGATGTGCTGGACAATGCCGCCACGCGGCGCGGCCAGCCTGCGGCGCATACGCTGTTTGAGGTGACGCCGACCATTCTTGCGGGCGACGCGCTGCTGTCCCATGCCAACAGCATGGTCGCCGACTACGGCGATCCGCGTCTCTGCCGCTGCTTCTCCGAAGCGACCAGCCGCACGGCCACGGGGGAAATTCTGGAAATCGCGGCCCAGCGCCGGGTGGACACCTCCGCCGAACAGTACGAGGAGATTGTGCGCGGCAAGACCGCCTGGCTGATCCGGGCCGCCTGCCAGATGGGCGCGCTGCGCGCCGGAGCTCCCGACGCGCTGGTGGAGGCCGTGGCCGCCTATGGCGAGAATGTGGGCATGGCCTTTCAGATGGTGGACGATGCGCTGGATTTTGCGCCCGAAAGCGAAACCGGCAAGCCGACCGGCGGCGATGTGCGCGAAGGCAAGCTGACGCCGCCCCTGCGCATGTATCGTGAAAGTCTTTCCGAAAACGAGCGCGCCGCCTTTGACGGCGCCTTTGCGGCGGGCCTCATGACGGCGGCCGATGCCGAAGCCATTGCCGGGCGCATTCGCGCGGCAGGCTACGATGTCCGCACGCGGCAGCAGGCCGAGCAGTTCCTCGACCGGGCGCGGGAGGCCCTGCTGTGCCTGCCCGACAGGCCGGAGCGCGCTCTCATGCTGCAAATGGCGGACTATGTCCGCGACCGCAAAAAATAGGCGCAGACCTTCTGCGCAAGCTTACGAGAGGGAGCTATGCTTTACCGCGTGGAAACGGGCCTACATGCCCACCTTACCGATACGCAGGGCCGCAAGACCGCCATGCACCTTGAAAAGGCGCTGGGGCTGCACGTTGCGGCCATTCGTCAGATCAAGGTTTACACCGTGGACGGCCTGACCGCCGAACAGGCGGCCCGGCTGGTTGCCGAAGGCATCTGGCACGATCCCATTCTTCAGTGCGCCGCGCTGGAGCCGCTGCCCGTGACGCAGCCCGCCGACTGGTTTGTGGAAGTGGGCTTCCGTCCCGGCGTGACGGACAACGAAGGCCGCACGGCCCGCGACACGGCCGCCATGGTGCTGGGCGTGTCCCGCGAATCCCTGCGGGTCTACACGTCCGTGCAGTATCGCATTGCCAATGACGCCGCCGCGCCGCTCTCCCGCGAGCAGGTGGAAGGTCTGGCCCGCGATCTGCTCTGCAATACGCTGATTCAGCGCTTCCGCGTCAAAAGCGCGGAAGAGTGGGCCGCGGAACCCGGTTTTGCCGCGCAGGCCGCGCAGGTGACCGGCGAAGCCAGCTCCGCCGTGGACACCATCCGCCTGTCCGGCATGGATGATGCCGCGCTGCAGAAGGCCAGCCGCGACAACACCTGGGCCCTGACCCTCGAGGAAATGCACTGCATCCGCGATCAGTTCTCCGGCGCGGAAGAATGCCGCCGCCGCGCCGCTCTGGGCCTGCCGGAGGGCGATCCCACCGACGTGGAAATGGAAGTGCTGGCTCAGACCTGGTCCGAGCACTGCAAGCACAAGATTTTTGCCTCGCGCATCGACTACGAAAACCGCGAAACCGGCCGCAGGGAAGACGTGGATAATCTCTACAAGACCTGCATCCGGGACGCCACGGCGCAGCTGCGCGCCCGCATGGGCGAACGCGACTACTGCAAGTCCGTGTTCAAGGACAATGCGGGCGTTATTTCCTTCATCAACGGCTATGACGCCTGCATCAAGGTGGAGACGCACAACAGCCCCTCGGCGCTCGACCCCTACGGCGGCGCGCTGACCGGCATCGTGGGCGTCAACCGCGACCCCATGGGCACGGGCATGGGCGCGGAACTCGTCTGCAACACCGACGTGTTCTGCTTTGCCTCTCCCTTCTATGACAAGCCGCTGCCGCCCCGTCTGCTGCATCCCCGCCGCGTGCTCGAAGGCGTGCGCGAAGGCGTGGAGCACGGCGGCAACAAGTCCGGCGTGCCGACGGTCAACGGTTCGCTGGTCTTTGACGAGCGCTATCTCGGCAAGCCGCTGGTGTACTGCGGCACGGTCGGCATCCTGCCCACCGAAGTGAACGGCCGTCCCGGCTGGGAGAAAAAGGCCGAAGTGGGCGACGTCATCGTCATGACCGGCGGTCGTATCGGCAAGGACGGCATCCACGGGGCCACCTTCTCTTCCGAGGAGCTCCACGAAGGTTCTCCGGCCACGGCCGTGCAGATCGGCGACCCCATCACCCAGCGCAAGATGTATGACTTCATCATGCGCGCCCGCGATCTGGGCCTCTACAACGCCATTACCGACAACGGCGCGGGCGGTCTGTCCTCGTCCGTGGGCGAAATGGCTGAAGACACCGGCGGCTGCGTGCTGGACATCGCCAAGGCGCCCCTCAAGTACGACGGTCTGCGTCCGTGGGAAATTCTGCTTTCCGAAGCTCAGGAGCGCATGACCCTTGCCGTGCCTCCGGCCAAACTCGATGAGTTCATGGCCCTTGCGAAGCGCATGGACGTGGAAGCCACGGCCCTTGGTCACTACACCGACAGCGGTTTCTTTGAAGTGCGCTACGCCGACCGCGTGGTTGCCTCTCTGCCCATGAGCTTCATGCACGACGGCGTGCCGCAGCTCCGCCTCAAGGCCGTGTGGGAAGCCCCGGCCGTCAAGGACATCCGCGTGGAAGTGGCCGATGCCGACGAAGGCGCGTTCCTTAAGCGCATGCTTTCGCGTCTCAATATCTGCTCCAAGGAATACATCGTCCGGCAGTATGACCACGAAGTGCGCGGCGGCAGCGCCATCAAGCCGCTTGTGGGCGTGCTGCGCGACGGTCCTTCCGATGCGGGCGTGCTGCGTCCCGTGCTGGAATCCGACGCCGGTCTGGTGGTGTCGCACGGTATCTGCCCCAAGTTCAGCGATTACGACACCTACTGGATGATGGCCAACGCCATGGACGAAGCCATCCGTAACGCCGTGGCCGTGGGCGGCGACCCCGACGCCATGGCCGGTGTAGACAACTTCTGCTGGTGCGACCCCGTGCAGAGCGAAAAGACGCCTGACGGCCATTACAAGCTGGCCCAGCTTGTGCGCGCCTGCAAGGCTCTCCAGCAGTTCTCGCTGGCCTTTGGTCTGCCCTGCATCTCCGGCAAGGACTCCATGAAGAACGACTACACCGGCGGCGGTGAAAAGATTTCCATTCCGCCCACGGTGCTGTTCTCCATCATCGGCGTCATCCGCAACGTGACGGCGACGCAGACGTCCGATTTCAAGGCCCCCGGCGATCAGATTTATCTGCTCGGCGGCACCTGGCGCGAAATGGCGGGCAGCGAAGCCGCCGACGAGCTGGGCCTCAAGGGCGGGCGCGTGCCGCAGGTGGACGCCGCCACCGCGCGTCTGCGCTACCGCGCCGTGCACGGGCTCATCGGGCAGCGCGCTCTGTCCGCCTGTCATGACTGCTCCGACGGCGGTCTTGCCGTGGCTCTTGCGGAAATGTGCATCGGCGGCCGTCTCGGCGCGGATGTGGATCTCGACGCCGTTGCCGCCCTCGAAGCCATGTCCCGCACGGAACTGCTTTACAGCGAATCCGCCAGCCGCCTCCTCGTCAGCGTCAAGCCCGAATTCGCCATGATGCTCGACATGCTCGGTCAGTGGCAGCTCTGCCGCCGCATCGGCGTGGTGACCGATACCGGCAGCCTCAACGTCCGCAGCGGCTCCTCCATCATTCTTAACGAAAACGTCGAAGACCTCGCCCGCGCCTTCAAGCGCACCCTTGACTGGTAAGCGTTAAGCGCGGTTTTTTGACTGGGTTGGACTCGCCCGCCCGTCCGGAAGGACGGGCGGGCGTTTTGTTTGGTGTGTATTGGGGGGAAGGGGAACCCCTCTGCTCGCGCGAGAG
>DXFI01000259.1 GCA_019114565.1 Candidatus Desulfovibrio intestinigallinarum
GGAAGATGTGCAGGCGTTGCCCGCCGTTTCCCAGGGCGACGCCGTGACGTGCGCCGACGTGGAGCCGCTGAAGAAAAAGACCTCGCCGCCCGCCCGCTGGACGGAAGGCACGCTCATCGAGGCGATGGCCAACATCCATCGTTTTGTTCTTGATGCCCATGCAAAGGCCGTGCTGAAGGAAAACGAGGGCGTCGGCACGGAAGCGACCAGAGCGGACGCCCTGGAGAAGCTGAAGGAGGCCGGATACATCAAAGCCGACGGCAAGGCGCTTGTCTCCACGCGCCTTGGCGGACAGGTCGCCGACATCCTGCCCGACACCCTGAAAGACCCTGTGACAACGGCGCAATGGGAACGTCGACTGACGGACATCGCCGCCGGCAGGGATGCGCTCGACGACTTCATGCAGGCTCAGGTCGAGGGGCTGCCGGGGCTTCTCGCGTCGCTTGAGAATGCGAAGATACAGGCGGACGGCAAGGTCTTTCCCTGCCCGGTCTGCGGCAAGCCTCTCTTCCGGCGGACGAAAGACAGGGATGTCTACTGGGAGTGCCGCAGAAACGAGCTGCATCCCGACGACAAGGCCGTCTTTTTGCCCGACGATCGGGGGCGTCCTCTGGAGCGGAATACGGACATCGACTGCCCGGACTGCGGCAAGGCGAAGCTCCAGCGCTTCAGAGGGACGCGCAAGGCCGACGGATCGATCTATGATTTTTTCAAGTGTCCCGGCTGCAAGGCGACATTCGCAAATCAGAACGGGACGCCCGTGCGGCGCGAGAAGCGGGAGAAAGCCCTTTCGGAGCACGTCTGCCCGGACTGCGGCAAGCCTCTGGCCGTGCGGGAAGGCGTGAGCAAGAGCGGCAGGGCCTGGACGCGCTTTGACTGCACGGGGTTTCCCGCCTGCAAAAAGAGCTGGTGGGGGAAGGACGGCGCGCCCGATTTTGACAGTCCCGTTGAGACAAAGGGAAAACGGTAACGGAACAGCGCTGTGAGGAAACAGTTTTTCACAAGGAGTAACCAATGCCCGGATTCAAGGCATCTTCGATGGATATTGCCCTTTTTCGTGTCGCCGACACGTCTGTCGTGACGGAAGACAAACTTAAGCGCCATGCGTTCCGCCCCATTGACGATCTCAAGGGAGAGGAATCGGCGGCGGGCTGGGTCGGATTCGGCGACGATACGGAGTGGCTCGCGCCCGTGGAGCACGGGGAATGGATGGTCTGGTCGCTGCGCATGGATCGGCGCTCCGTTCCCGGCCCCGTGGTCAGCAAGTATCTGGCCGAAGCCGTCAGGGAGGAGGCCGGCAAGGCGGAAGACGGCAAGGTGTCCCGCACGCGCCGGAAGGAGCTGAAGGAGCTTGTCCGCAGCAAGCTGCTTGCCAGGGCCGAACCCGTGCCGACAGTGGCCGATGTGGCGCTCAACGTCCACTCCGGCCTGCTTCTGGTGGGTACGAAATCCGGCGGCATGCTCGAAAAGTTCATGGAGTGCTTCAGAGGAGCCTTCGGCTGCGAGCCCGCGGAAGTCCGCTTCAGGGAGGATATGCCGGAGTTGCTGCGAACTCTGTACGACGAGGGCTTGCGGGCATCGCTTGGCGGGCACGACTTCGAGCTCTCCGAAGCCGGGTTGGCCGCGCTGGAAGGCTCCACCGCCGAAGGGGAGAAAGTCGCCATCACGGCCAGGAATGACAGGGCCGCCGTGGATGCCGGACTGGAAAAGGGCTTTGGTCTTGTCAGGCTCGGCGTCGGCATGCTCCGCGACAATGACAGCTCCCTTGCCTGGACGTTCGCGCTGGACGGCGCAACGGAGGGCTGCGCGACGCTTTCCGGCGTGAAAACGCCCGCGGCTTCCGGCGGCGACGACAATCCCGATGCCGCGCTGCTGGAAAAACTCTACCTTCTGGAACAGGCGGCCGGCGTTGCCCTGGAGCTTTTCGAGCGCCGCTAAAACGAAAAGGGGGCGGGACACGCGCCCCCTTTCATAAGGAGAATTTCATGAGAACACGTATTTTCGCTCTTGCCCTGCTGCCCGCGCTGCTGCCGACCTTGATGTGCACGGCGCCGTCTCTTGCCGCCGACGCCACGTCCTTTGACCCGACGAAGGTACAGATTACCGCCAAGGCCACCAGCAGCATTCCCGTCGGGACGGTGGTGACCTGGCCATCGGGGGCAAATCCGGCTGTGCAAAATCCCGATGGGACGTATAACTGGCTGGAATGTAACGGACAAAGCATTTCGCAAACAGTCTACCCGGAACTGTTCGCCGTCATCGGGGGAAAAGTCCCGGATTACCGGGGGCTTTTCCTCCGGGGGTACGGGCAGCAGACCCATACCCAGAACAACGGCAGCATGGTGGGGAATACGGCCACCACGCACGCCAGCGGAGAGCTTGGCAAGGTGCAGGGGGATGCTATCAGAGACCCCGGAGATGCGGCAGGCACAGTTATTACCTCTGGCAGCGGCGCGATTGGCTGTGAAGGCCCCATGTGTGATGGATCTGTCGCAATATCAACTGATGTGCATCAGTGGGCAGCAAACTGGTCTATGAACCAGCCGATACTGAACCCTCTGAAGGCGTTGCAACAGCCCCTTGACAATGAGATCAGGCCCGTAAACACCGCCGTGCGTTACTTCATCCGGGCAAGGCCGTAACGTGCGCTTGCCAATGTCAGCGTCGGACTATGCAAAAGGGAATCCCGACATCTACTACTAACACACACCAGAGCTGGCGTAGCGCCTCATTTTCATTGGCAAGCTCACATTACGGGCGCGCCCGGATGAAATAACGGACAAATTTGTGCCTGGGCGCGGTTTCCGCGCCGCCAGTCTCCCTGGTCTGACCAGCGCCCCCCGGATCTGTCGTCCCGTTCACCGCGGAAGAGCCGGGGGCCATCTTCATCCCGGAAACATAGGTGATGGAGGACGATGAGCCTGATATCTTAGGAGTTGAAATAACAGAAAGAAAGGCGCTGAATAAAGTTTCATAATATTCAACATCTTTCTCTTTAACAGTAATTGATACTTGTCTACCTGTTGAATTAGATGTTGTTCTTACATAAAAGGGATATCCGCAGGGGATGTTTACACTTCCAGAAACATTTTCTTTTTGATGAGAAATGCGAAACGCATTTATATATTCATAAACTCCATATGCTGGACACTTATATTGCAAATATTCACTTTCATACACCCCCAATGCAGCATTTGTGGTGAAAGTTATTTTTGTCATTGGTGTGCCGGATATCCCGCCGACATTCACCGTATCGTAAATGGGGGTCATGGAGGCCACGTCGTCTTTAGATGCGGCATCCTTGATGCTCAGCGTATGGGCGTGCTCAGTCAGCTCGTGCGCGTGGCTCCTGATGCTGTCCTGCGCCTCGTCTCCGGCCTGTCCTGCCGTGCCGCCTCGCAAAAACCAGTCGCGGTAATCAGGGACTTTCCCCCCGATTACCGCAAACAGTTCCGGGTAGGCTGTCCGTATGGAAGGATTAGCCTGGTAGACGTTCCTCACCATCCATTTCGCCTGTTCGGAAAGTCTCATCGCAATCCCAGCAGAGGTAGCGACGCAGGAGTAGTCTATCCGCCTGATCTGGAGATAAGCCAAAGTCATCAAAGTCATCTCCAATCCAGCGATCTATCTCTTGAACATCTGTACTGCCGCAGCATGGACAGCTTTCGTCAAAACTTTCAAGCTCGAAAAAGTCTTGATAGTCTAAATAATCGCACATAGTGAGGTTCCTCCTTTGGAGTTTTGTCCAACAACGCGCGGTGGACATGTTTTTCACGGGTACCCGGAAACATGTTCACCGCGCGGGTGGGCAAAGCCCACAGAAAGGCTCAGGAAGAGAGGGGGGAATCATCCATGACGGCGCAAGGAGCGGGACGCGGGAGCGCGGAAGCGAGTACGGCGAAGCCGCACGGAGCTGCACAAGCGGACGCGGCACTGGCGACGCTGGGCCGGCGGGGATGAT
>DXFI01000260.1 GCA_019114565.1 Candidatus Desulfovibrio intestinigallinarum
GAAGAAGTTTTTCAATGTTTGCCCATGCCCTGTCGGAAATATCATGTCTTCGATGTGCCGCCATATGCTCTCTCCTCATTGTACGTGAAGAGATTATAACATGTTTTTAATTTGACGACACTATCTAGAGCCTTTTCCGTTTGAAACACACAGCGTTTTAAACGAAATATACCCTGTCTGACAAAATGCATCTTTTACCAGCATATCTCAGCATGATTCCATAATATGGAATGCTCAATGCCGATTCGTAAAAAAATCCCCGTCATGTTTTCGGGCTGGGGCGGTCATGGAGCATTTTCAGTTTGAAACGCTTTGCATTTCAAACTGAAAATGCTCCAGGGCTTCGCTGTCCGTCTGTATTGTCCGCATGCGGGGCAGCACGGCATTCCGGGACTGGTTTGCATAGCAGTAGGCACAGAAGTGCATGCATGTATTGTAGATTCCGATATCCTTGCCGGGGGTGCAGCCGCAGAGCTTGCGCTGGCCACTGTCCTTGATGGTTCCGGTCTGTGCGGAAGGGGCTTTCAGCGGGACGAGCGACCCCTGTTCCCTGCCGGGGGCCGTCCTGCCACAGGCTTTTCGGAAGGCCGCGCAGTCAGGGCAAAGGCGCAGCAGCAGCTCCGGATCAATGCATTTGTTATGTTCGATGCCGAGAGGCTGTAAATCCATGCTTTCCGCGCAGGTCGCAAGGCGCAGGCGGGAAGGCAGGGCGCGTTCCACCTCGACGATGCCGCGGGCCAGCCGCTGCATTTCTTCTTCAGTCGGAGCGCGCAGCCCGGCATTCAGTTTGCCCAGTTCGCGTTTTGTTTTGGCGTACCAGTCAACAAAGCTGAACACGAGTTTTTCGGTATAGGGGGCTATTTCCCTGCCGATGGCGTAAAGCCGGTCCAGCGTGTTTTCCGGTGTCAGCCCGCCGCCCAGTATGATGGGATCAAAACGCCAGATAACGCGATGTTTCCCGATCTGTTCGGAAAGGCGTCTGAACAGATCGAGGCGCTGCCGCAGGCGCGGCAGCCCCGGCTCCAGCCCCGTTTGTTCATAATCATTGAGCGTGTACTGAAAATAGAACTGGTGGTTTCGCGCGGCAATTTCGGGAAGATACGGCAGCAGCGCCGCGGGATGTTTGCTCCAGAAGACAATGACCCGGCTGCGTTCAAAGGAAACGTACTGCCGCTGTCGCGCGTTGAAGGGATTTGTCCACAGGCAGTAACCGGCACGCAGGCGATTCATGAACCATGCGGCATGAAAGGCCGGAATGTCCGTAGCCCTGCTGGCGGAGATGACAAGGGGCGCTATGGCTGTTTTGGGACCTTGCGGCGTTTCGACGACTGTTTCAGGCCATTTCATGACATGTTTCCAAAGCGTTGAAGGCAGAATGGAGCATTTTACCTTTGAAAAAGGTAAAACGCGAGGCGGCGGCGCAGCGCCGCCCGGCCCCAGGGGCGGGAACCATGATTGCGCTGAAGATTCCATCTTATGGAATGACGACAGGCAATCATGAGGAACACCGGAATGCCTCCGGCAATCTGCGCGCCGGGCCGGGCAACGGGAGCGGGACGCCCGGCGTCTCCCGGCCGCAAGTGCGCGAAAAAGCCGCATGTTTCCCGTTGGAGACGCACGGCATTTCAAACTGAAATATTCCACACAGTACGGGAGGAGAGCCGCATGCGCAAACTTCTTTTCTGTCTTGTTCTGTCCGGGCTGCTTGCCGCGCCCGCCCTGTCCCCGGCCTCAAGCCGCTCCATGTGCAAGGAAAAGGTGCTGGGCACGGAAACGGTGGAGGGCGTCTACAGCGGCACCATCTGCGGCGATTTCTGTTATTCCACCATAAAGCTGAAAAACGGCGAGGAGTTTACGTTTCTTTGCGGCGAGGAAGAGGCGGAACACTACTTCGGCGCTCCGGGATCGCAGGTCTCGGTAACTGTGGAGTTGCAGCAGTTCTGGAACGAATTCGGAAACCTGTGCGCGCGCGAGCAGGTTTGCAGGAGCGGCAGGGTTCTTCAGGCCGGTTTTTCCTTTGACGCCTGCATGGAAAAGGCCGAAGGCCGGACGTTCGCCATGATGGAGTGTTTTTCGCAGGAACAGGCGATTATGGATAAAAAGCTGGAAGCTGCCTATGCAAAGGCCATGAGCGAGCTTGAGCGGCAGGAAGACAAGGAGGCCCTGAAGGCGGCCCGGCAGGCATGGAGCGTCTGGAATGACAAGATGGGGCAGGTGATCTTTGCCCGGAACGGAACCGGAAGCCTCAGCCGCCTGCTGGAGACATCGTTCGGGCTCAGAGAAACGCAGCGTTTTATCAAGCTGCTGGAAGACAAAGAATTCAGCCCGGAGGAGTAGGGCGTTTCACCTTTGTAAAAGATAAAAGTCAGAATGACAGGCCGTATGGCTTGAAATACGAAGCATTTCAAACCATACGGCCTGTCGTTTCGCGGAAAAAGCGCGGTTTTTCCGCTTACTCCGGGCCGGGCGGCGCTGTGCCGCAGTCCTGAGTCTGTCTGCGTTGCGCCAGTTTCTTCAGGGCCAGGCAGGCGGCCTGCGTGGCCTCGATATACTGGTCATAGGGAATATGGCTGAAGTAAAAAGAATAGCCTTCTTCCACACGGCAGATGAGCGGCCGTAAGGCGTAAATCCGGCAGAGATTGCGCTCCGGATCGAAATAGCGGCACTGGCCTGTGGCCGTGTCAATAAGCCAGGCATAGCGGGGGCCGCATTGCTGGATCTGACGGCAGCACTCGCCGCAGTGATCGCATGTAAACATCGTCATGACGGTTGGCCGGGTGTTGCGGAAAGCCGGAAGATGGCCCCTTCTTTCTGTTTACCTCTGAAAAATGCGGTTTTTCCGCCCGTTTCTGTCCGGGCGGCGCTGTGCCGCGCCTCGCGTTTCCCTTTTTTCAAAGTTGAAACGCTCTATTTGAGCACGATCATGTCCTTGTTGCCGAAATTCTTACGTGTTTCGGCATCCATGTCTTCGGCGCGCATGATCTGCGCGTCAATCTCCTCGTCCACCAGATCGCCCCGCTCGGTGTCAAACAGGCAGTTGATGACGTTGACGTTACCGTCTTCGAGGTTTTGCTTTATGCTGGTTGCAAGAATTTTCTTGTTCTGCTGGATTTTCTGCAACCGTCCGCGTTCCTTGAAGAACTGGACGATGTTGCGGAAAAAGCTGATGACCCGGAGAAAGATTTTCTTTATCCAGGCCCAGGCTGCCTGAATCAGTTCCCAGATTGTGCCCAGAAAAGACAGAAAGCTCATCCGCGCTCCCCTTATTTGATGATGATCATGTCCTTGCCGGCAAACTGACGTTCCAGATCGTCCTCGATGCGTTCGGCATGCACGACCTTATGCTTTGCGCCGGCGGCAATCAGAGGCTCGCCCTGTTTGTCCAGAAAGCACAGATCCACTCTAATACGACTCGGGGACAGGCGGAAGAGCGAACGGAGCCTGTTCCCGGCGGAGGCGGCGACTTCGGAAGGCGACGCTCCGTCCGCGCCGCGGTTCTCCGTCAGGCGGGCTTTCTGTTCGGGCAGGTTGCGCAGTATGCACCCGCCGTAGTGCAGGTTTCTGTCGAAATTCGTTTTTATCCAGGCGATGGCGTCGCGAAAGCCGAAGGATTCGACGTTGTCTTCCTCGTAATTGAGGGAGATGAGAACCATCTCTTCCACTTCCTCATCCGTGAATCTGGAGAGCGTCGGAATAAGGGGGCGTATGGTGGCAATGATTTCGACAATGCTTTTTGTGCAAAGGTCCTGGGCTTTTCTGAGGTATTCGTCAATCTGTGCCTGCGCGTGACTTCTGCTCATAGTGCTTTTACCGTCCTGTATGTCTGTTGTGTGCATGCCGGCCGCGTCCGGCAGTCGGGGCCGGCGGTACTGCCTTTGCGCTTCCTGCCGACGCCAAAGGTCCTCCGCAGCTTTTTTCTGATTTCGCGTTTGAGGCTGCTCATTCTGGCGTCGGCCGCGGGCTTCTTCTGAGCGGTCAGCGCTTCCTCAAACGCCTGTCTGACAAGCGCGTACTCGGCCCTGTCTCCGTGCTTTGCGGAACGGATAATGCCGTTGAGCATGGCGTTCTTGATTTCTCTGCCTGAAAAGCCTTCGCTTATTTCGGCAAGCGCCTGTATATTGGCGTCGGAAAAATCGGCGTCGTTGCGGGGCAGGCGGGCAGGAATCATTTTTTTTATAAGCGCAAAGCGCAGTTCCGTTGCGGGCAGCTTGAACTGAATGTGCTTCAGAATGCGGCTGTTGAAGGCGGAATCGTAGTTTTCCATCAGGTTGGTAGCAAAGACCACCACGCCCGAGTGCTCTTCCAGCAGCATGAGAAGCTGGCTTCGCAGGGAGTTGACGGCCTGATCCGCGCTGTGGCTCACATTTGTGATACGCTTGCCCAGGAAGGAATCCGCCTCGTCAAAAAAGAGAAGCGCGTCGTGCTCCCTTGCGATTTCAAAGGCGGCCATAAGGTTCTTGGGCGCGTCTCCCACAAATTTGGATTCTATGTCCGCATAGTTGAGGGCCAGTATCTTCTTGCCGAAACGCTGGGCAAGGGCATGGGCGGCCATGGTCTTGCCCGTGCCGCTGGGGCCGTAGAAATTTATGACGGCTCTGGGTTTGGGGTCCACGTCTCCGAAGCCCCAATCGTCATAGATTTTGTCCTGAAGGCTGACCAGAGTGATGACGTCGTCCAGCTGCTCGCGCACCGGGGCTTCCAGAATCATCTGCTCAAGACGAAAACGGGGCTCGACGGGGAGAATGTTCAGAACGGCCTCTTCGCCGTTGCTGACCTTCTGCCGCCCGCCGTCGGGGGCGTCGGCAAAGGGATCGCGGTCAAAGGCAAGAGCCAGCCTGAAACGGACGCCGTCTATACCGGCGGCATAGCTGTTGACGAGGGTGTCAAGTTCGCCCCGCAGCCTGCAGATCTCTATGTCTTCCTGAATCGTGTAGTTCTTTTCCTTGTAGCCCGCCACATGGAAGGTGGATTCTGCCGCAGGAACGCCGTAGAGAATGGAAATGAAGACTGTCCGGCGGGCGTCGAGGCGGGAGCTGGCAGTCAGTTCCCGGAGGAAGTCCGTAAATTTTCTGTGCGCCTGACTGTCGTCGGCAATATGGGAAAGACCGTGTTCTTTGATTGTTATCATGGCGGAAGGCGCTCTCATAATATAGCATTTTCAGTTTGAAATGTTTCACATTTCAAACCATACGGCCTGTCGTTTCGCGGAAAAAGCGCGGTTTTTCCGCTCACTTGGGGTCGTGGGCGGCGCTGTGTCGCCGCCTCGCGTTTCACCTTTTTCAAAGTTGAAACGCTCCAGTGCCGGGAAATCGGCCATGCCGGGGCGCTGCGTCCCGGCATGGCCGCGTGGTTCTTCCAGGGGGCCGCGTTACGGGAACGAGGCCCCGTGCGGTAAAGACGGGCAGGCGGCCGATCAGGAGGCCAGGGCTATGACCCTGCCCTCGTACACGTCGCCCTCCTGCTCTTCCGCTCTTAACACCATTTCGTCCCTGAGGACGTTCGAGGAGTCATACAGGCCGACGTGCACCTGATTGTAGTTGCCTTCCTCCACGCATTTGAGAACCTTGGCTTTTATGAGGCGCCGGTTGAGTTCGGCCGCCCGTTGCCGTGCCCGGTTTCTGATTTCCTCCACCGTGATGCAGACAAGCACGACCAGAACCGCGCCGGCAAGCGCAATGCCACCGACCACCATGCCGGTTGTGCCAAGGGCGGCGACCGCCGCTATGCCTGTGGTCACTACCGAGATGAGCGGGGCCAGAAGAAAGGGAAAGGGCACCATTTCCTCCTTTGTGTTGAATGAGTTGCAGGGGTATACTCCGGACTGTCAGAGAAACAGGGGGCGGGGCCGTCGCTGACGGCGTTCGCCGCGCTGTTTTTGGCAACCGTAAGGCTGCGGCGTTCCGTCTTACGGAATCCTGAAAAAATTTTTCTTTTCTTTTATTCCGTCCTGTGGAACGACGCGCGCGGAATACAGGCCGCGTGCCGGGAGGCGTCGTCTTTCCGCACGCGGGCGCGCCCCGTCCTGACGACGTTGTATGCGTCGTCAGGACGGGGCGCTTTCCGGCAGAGAAAACAGACAGGCCCTTTCAGCCGGGAGGTCTTCCGGGGAAGGGCGGGAGGATATGCACATGCCGTTCCCTCATTCCTGCCCTGCTTGGCGGGGCCGCGTTACGGGAACGAGGCCCCGTGCGGTAAAGACGGACAGGCGGTCGATCAGGAGGCCAGAGTTATGACCTTGCCCTCGTACACGTCGCTGCCCAGCTCTTCCGTTCTGAATACCTCTTCGTGCCTGAGGACGTCTGAGGAATCATACAGGCCGACGTGCACCATATTGTAGTTGTCTTCCTTCACGCATTTGAGAATTTTGGCTTTTACGATGTGCAGCTTAAGTGCGGCCACCCGTTCCTGGAGCTGGTTTCTGATTTCCCCTACCGTGAGGCGAAGAATTTCACGCGCAACCCCGCCGGCACACGTGCCTTTGCAGGCGAAGGCAACCACAGAGAGGGCCGCGGTTCCCGCCACAACCGTCGCGCCGTTGGCCACGGTCGAACCGACGGCAGCCGCCGCTGAGCGGGCCGTCGCCGCCATCGAGGACATACAAGAGAAAAGAGTGCCCATCGTTTTTTCCTTTGTATTGAAGTGTTGCAGGGGTATACTCCGGACTGTCAGAGAAACAGGGGGCGGGGCCGTCGCTGACGGCGTTCGCCGCTCTGTTTTTGGCAACCGTAAGGCTGTGGCGTTCCGTCTTACGGAATCCTGAAAAAATTTTTCTTTTATTCCGTCCTGTGGAACGACGCGCGCGGAATACAGGCCGCGTGCCGGGAGGCGTCGTCTTTCCGCACGCGGGCGCGCCCCGTCCTGACGACGTTGTATGCGTCGCGCAGAAAACAGGGCGCTTTCCAGCAGAGAAAACAGACAGGCCCTTTCAGCCGGGAAGTCTTCCGGGGAAGGGCGGGAGGATATGCACATGCCGTTGCCGCTCATTCCTGCCCTGCTTGGCGGGGCCGTGCTGCTCACGGGAGGTCCTGGCCTCAAAAAGGGGCTGGATGCCAGGGAAAACTTTGAAAGGGCCGAACGCCTCATCGACGAGGCGCGCCGTATCTATACTGAAGATGTCCAGTGCTGGGGAATCGGCCATGCCGGGGCGCTGCGTCCCGGCATGGCCGCGTAGTTCTTCCAGAGGGCCGCGTTACGGGAACGAGGCCCCGTGCGGTAAAGACGGACAGGCGGTCGATCAGGAGGCCAGGGCTATGACCTTGCCCTCGTACACGTCCCAATCCTGCTCTTTCGCTCGTGCCGCTATTTCGCCCCTGAGGACGTCTGAGGAATCATACAGGCCGACGTGCACCTGATTGTAGTTGCCTTCCTCCACGCATTTGAGAATTTTGGCTTTTATGATGTGCCGGTTGAGTTCGGCCGCCCGTTGCCGTGCCTGGTTTCTGATTTCCTCCACCGTGATGCAGGTAAGCACGACCAGAACCGCGCCGGCAAGCGCAACGCCGCCGACCACCATGCCGGTTGTGCCGAGGGCGGCAGCCGTAGCGGCGGCTGCGGTTCCCACCACCGCCGCGCCGGCGGCCACAGTCGAACCGACGGCAGCCGCAGTCGAACCGACGGCAGCCGCCGCTGTGCCGGCCGCCGCTATGCCTGAGGTCACTACCGAGATGATCGGGGCCAGAAGAAAGGGAAGGGGCATCGTTTTCTCCTTTGTGCTGAATGAGTTACAGGGGTATACTCCGGCCAGTCAGAGAAACAGGGGGCGGGGCCGTCGCTGACGGCGTTCGCCGCGCTGTTTTTGGCAACCGTAAGGCTGCGGTGTTCCGTCTTACGGAATCCTGAAAAAAATTTTTCTTTTCTTTTATTCCGTCCTGTGGAACGACGCGCGCGCAGAATACAGGTCGTGTGCCGGGAGGCGTCGTCTTTCCGCACGCGGGCGCGCCCCGTCCTGACGACGTTGTATGCGTCGCGCGGAAAACAGGGCGCTTTCCAGCAGAGGAAACAGACAGGCCCTTTCAGCCGGGAAGTCTTCCGGGGAAGGGCGGGAGGATATGCACATGCCGTTGCCGCTCATTCCTGTCCTGCTTGGCGGGGCCGCGCTGCTCACGGGAGGTCTTGGCCTCAAAAAGGGGCTGGATGCCAGGGAAAACTTTGAAAAGGCCGAACGCATCACCGACGAGGCGCGCCGTATCTATGATGATGCCGCGCGGGAACTGGAGCTGGTCAGAAGGGAAACGCAGGGGAGTCTTGAAAGGCTGGGCGTCGAAAAGGCCGCCGTGCATGCGTCCTGCCTGAAACCCTTTGTCGCGTCCGCGCAGAAGATAAAGCACATCGCGCAGGATGCCTTTGACTTTGACGCAAAGATTTCTCTTGAGGCGGAGCTGGCGGACATTCGCCGGGTATCCCTTGAAATTTCCGATGTGCTCAAGGGCGGCGTGGCGGCGCTTTCCAGCGGCGCGCTGGCGGGTTTCGGCGCTTTTGGCGCTGCCGGTCTGCTGGCTACGGCGTCCACGGGGACGGCCATCAGCGCCCTGAGCGGCGCGGCCGCCGCCAATGCCACGCTGGCCTGGTTCGGCGGCGGGGCGCTGGCGGCCGGAGGGCTTGGCATGGCGGGCGGCACGCTGGTGCTGGGCGGCGTGGTTGCCGCGCCTGTTCTGGCCGTGGGCGGCCTTGTGCTGGCCGCAAGAGCGGAGGCCGCCGTCAATGACGCCTGCTCCAACAGGGAAAAGGCCCTCGGCGCGGCGGAAAGCATGAAGGCCGCCTGTGTCGGCGCGCGGGCCATCGGGGAGAGCGCCGGGGAAATGCGGGACGTGCTGCGGGAGCTGACGCCGTATTGTCTGGAGTTCAACGAAAAGTTGCGGGATGTTGTGGCACGGGAAACGGATTACCGGCGCATCAGCGCATGCCCGGAAGACGCGCACACGGTGCGGACGGCGTTCGCGCTGGCGAAGACCCTTTCCAATCTGATGCGGGCGCCCCTTTTTGACGATGACGGCGCGGTCGTCCGGGAGACGCGTTCCCTGCTCCGGGACAACCGCGATTTTCTGACGCAGCTTGCGCGGATGTAAGGGAGGCTGGCATGAGTTCCATCGCTCTGTTCGATGCGCCGGATATGTTTGCAGCGCCGCCGTCCGGGCCGGGCAATCCGCCCGGGAGTCTGCTGCGGGAAATGGCCGACGAGGTGGGCAGACAGCTTTTACGGCGTTTCATGGCGTCCTTCGGGAGCGGCCTCGCGCTGGCGGACGGCGTGGCGCTGTATGCCGGTCAGGTCAGGGCGGCCCGCTCCGTGTACGATGTCACGCACAACAGGGACGGTTCCCCCAGCAGAAACCCCGTTCGCTTCGGTTTTGTGTTTGAGTCGCTGGTTGCGGGCGAGCAGAACAGGGACGCCGTCGTCAGCGGCAGCGGCGAACAGTTTGAACGTGTGGACGATCTCTATCTTGCCCGCTGTCGCGACGGAAAGCCCCTGCCGCATGCGGATTTGAACGACATAGCCTCGTTCAACAACACCTATACGGACGTTGTCGGCTATGACGAAAACGGCATCCGGCACAAGCAGCAGCTCAAGGCGGTAAAGGACACGCGCATTCTGCTGGAAGAGCGCTATACGATATCGGAAGATCCGCAGGCTCCGGATGAAATTGTTGTGCCTGCCGACGATTATGTTCGTCACAGAGAAAACCTGGAGCGCATGGCGCGTTCTTCTGATCCGGAACTGGCCGCAAGGGCGGAGGCCGCGCTGGGCAAGCTGCGCAGGAGCGGCATTACCCGCGAACAGACGCGAACAGCCGCCGCCTATGCCCATATTGCCGGACAGGCGCTCGGAGACGGCGTCTGCCGGGCCGGGGAAAGAGTCGGCAAGGGGCTGCTGGCTGAAGCAGGCCTGCTCATTGTCGGCGGCGCTGTCTGGGAATTGCGGGACGCGGCCGGGCATCCCGCGTCTCTTACGGTCTGGCAGCGTTTCGAGCGTTTTCTGGGCATATTCTGGAAAAAGCTCTCCGCGGCGGCGCTTGTGCGCTGCGGCAGGGAATTTGCCCTGGAAGCCCTGAACATGCTGCTCGGCGCGCTGCGAAATGTCTTTGCGTCCGCCGGGCGGCTGCTCTCCGCCCTCGGGCAGGGCATCAATACGGTCTGGGAGTCGCTGTACGACTATCTGACCGGAAAAATTTCGAGTTTTTCCCAGCTGGTGGCGGTCGTTCTCAAGACGCTGACAACCGTCGGCATCGGCACGCTGGCCTTTGCTCTTGAGCAGGAGCTGCAGGCGCTGGGCGTTCCCGGCGTGCTGGGCGGGCTGCTGGCCGCGGCGCTGGCCGGTGTGGCCGTGGTCTTTGCCAACAGGGGCATTGACGCCGCTGTCTTCACGCTGGCGAATCTGTTTTCCTGTGTCGAGGTGTCCCGCCTGCGCCGGGATCGCATCGGGGAACTCTGCCGGGAGGCCATCCCCTGTCTGCGGGCCCGGCGCGAGGCTCTGGAAGCGGATCTGCGGGGCTATTACCGCGACAGGGAGTCGCTTTTTCGCTCGTCCTTTACGGATTTCCGGCAGGCTCTGGTCTCCCGGGACAGCGTGCGGACCTTTATGGCGCTGGAATCCTTCAATCAGGCCTTCGGCTGCACGCTCGGCTGGAAGACCGGGGAGGACTTTGATGCCATGATGAAGGACGACGACCCCTTTGTGCTTTAGGGCCTGTTAACACTAGAGCGTTTCAACTTTGAAAAAGGAGAAACGCGAGGCGGCGGCACAGCGCCGCCCGGCCCAAAGTGAGCGGAAAAACCGCGTTTTTTCCGCGAAACGACAGGCCGTATGGTTTGAAACGCACAGCGTTTCAAACTGAAAATGCTCTAAATTGTTCTTCTGAGGGGAAGGGAAAACCCTCATCAGGCCCGGAAACAGAAGCCCCCCTTTCTGTCCTGTTGGCAGAAAGGGGGGCTGTGGTTTTCAGGTGCGGGAGCGATGCGCCCGGACTGAAAAAATTTTTTTCGGCTATTCCATCTTACGGAATGACGGACGGGTAGAAGTCAGACCTGGAACGCGAGAAACCGGCGCGGTAAGGGGCCGACGCCGGGGGCTTCGCGTTCCGTCTTTTTCAAAGGTAAACCGCTCTAGAACCAGAAGCGGATCTGTCCCGGATGCGTGCGTGCCAGCTGCAGGCATTCCGCTGTGGAGAGTTCGTTGCCCCTGTCCATTCTGACGGTCAGGGTCGCGTCGGGCTGAAGTCCGGCGGCAATGGTCAGCAGTTCGGTGACGGTGTAACTGCGGCGGCGCATGTCCACGATGAGGGAGCCGCCGGCCTGGGCAATCTGGCGCAGCTCGCTGACGCTTTTTTCGCCCGCCATGCAGGGGGCGGCGCACAGCAGGGCGGCAAGGCAGGCGACAAACAGGGATTTTTTCATGCGGGCTCCTCCGTACAGGTAAGGTAGCCCCCATGATAGCGCAGGAAGGCAAAAAAGGACAGCGCCGACGGCCTGTTTTTCCGACAGGTTCCGGCAGCCGGGCACAGGCGCGCTACCCCGGCCCCGCGCCGCTGCGGCTGTCGTGCCGGACAGGCAGCCTGGGGCCACCTGTTCCGCCCGGGCGGCGGGAAAGCCGCGGGAGGCCGGCAGAGATCAGGAGCGCATGAGCTGGATGATTTTTTCCGCCATGAGCATGACTTCCCGCCGCGTGCTCAGGTCCAGAGAGCTGAGGTCAAGGGAGCTCAGAGACGCGGGGGTGGCGCTGCCGGCAGCGGCGCGTTCCCTGTCCTCCTGTGTCTGAAAGAGTTCGTATACGGGGCATTCCAGCAGCGCCGCCATCTGCTCAAGGCGCGGAAAACGGGGCGCGACCAGCCCCCGTTCAATGCGTGAAAGGGAGTCCGCGCCAATCCCGAGCCGTTCGGCAAATTCGGCCTGATTCCAGCCCATGAGACGGCGCTGCGCGGTGATGTTCGCCCCCACGATTGTTGCGAGCCGTTGCTTTTTCCGTTCGGCCACTCTGACCTCCTTTCCTGCCGGGAAAGGGTACATGGGAAAATTGCGGCGCAACACAGCACAAAAAACAATTGTTGACATTTAATACAGTATCGCTATGCTGATATTTTCGCCGCAAAACTGGAATGTGTACAAAATTTGTCTGTTGTATCAGAGCGTTTCACCTTTGAAAAAGGCGAAACACGAGGCACGGCACAGCGCAGCCCGGCCAAACGGAGCGGAAAAACTGCGCTTTTTCCGCGAAACGACAGACCGTATGGTTTGAAATGCAAAGCCTTTCAAACTGAAAATGATCTGGAAGTGAAGATGCGGCGTCTCCTGTTCCGTTGTGATCTGCATGGTCGTAACGGCGCCGCGTGCGGATGCGGCATGACATATGCTGTCTGTTTTATTGCTTAAAAAATATATAACTAAGGAAATTTTTTGGCTTTTTGCGGGTTGCATGCTGTGTGCCCGTGTTTTTCCCTGAAGATAGGCAGGCCTAAACAGATACGCAAACAGGGCGAAAAGCAGAAGAAAGACGGCTGGAGCGTTTCTCCTTTGAAAAAGAAGAAGCGCAAGGCGGCGGCACAGCGCAGCCCGGCTCTAAGTGAGCGGAAAAACCTCGTTTTTTCTGTGAAACGACAGGCCGTATGCTTTGAAATGCGAAGCATTTCAATCTGAGAATGCTCTTTATGCCGTCTGGAAGGGACATTTTGAACAGTTTCCCCGCTCCGGGGAAGGGATGGGGCGCGTCGAGAGGGGTGTATGCCGGCCAAGCGAGATATGGATTCTACGACAGGGGGAAAGCTGCTCCGGCTTTTTCTGCGGCTCATGGCCGACAGAAACAGGCATTTTCAGACGGAGCTTGCGGTCTGGCTCAACTGTTCCAAGCAGACAATCATGCGGCTTATGCGGGAGATAGAGGGGGTTGTCGGGGACAGGCTGAAGACAGATCTGGAGGATCGTCGGCGCTGGTATCAGCTCTGCCCGGATTCCCGAATGCCGCTGGGGCTGGACTGCGAGGAGCTGCGTTTTTTGCAGATCTGCCGCGATCTGGCCTGTTCCTATCTGCCGTCGCAGGTGCAGCGGCGTGTGGATGACAGTCTCTTCCGGCTGGCCATGCAGCTGGCGGATACGTCCGCCACGCAGATCGGCGGGGAGCATGCCGCGCGTTTTGCCTTTTTCAGCAAGGGGCGCATTGATTATACGCCGCATTTCGAGCATATAGATTTACTGATTCGGGCCAGAGAAGAAGGGCGCGTCTGCCGTATTCTCTACAAGGCGGCCGGACGCCGGGAAGAAAAGGAGCACCGTTTTGTCGTCGGCCGCATGATCTGCATGAACGGGGCCATCTACGCCCTGGGGTCGGACCTGGAGAACGACGATTTGACCGTGCGGCATATGGTCAGTCTCGCGGTGCATCGTATTCTGGAAGTTCGTCTTACGGATCATTTTTCGACGCTTGCCGTGCCCGAGCCGAGCCCCGGCATGTTCGGTCTGCCGTGGCACGAGCCGCGCCATTTCCGCGTGCGTTTTGCTCCGGGCAAGGTTGCCGATTATGTGCGCGAGCGCATCTGGGCCGACGAGCAGCGTCTGGAAGACCTGCCCGACGGCGGCGTGCTGCTGGAAATAACCACATGCAGCGAACCGGAGCTGCATGCGTGGGTTCGCAGCTTCGGAGACAGCGCCGAGCTGCTGGATGCCGAAACGCCCGCGCAGGGAGAAAAGACGGATGAACTCCAGGCCGAAGATAGTCTGTAGCCGCTGCGGTTCTGAGAATACGGAATTACGGGACAGCCCGTCGGACGGGCCGCTGCCGATCAGACTGGCGGAACGCCTGCTGCGGCCGTTCCGGCCGGGCGGCGGAATACTGCCGGGCGGCCGGTACACGGTCGTCTGCCGGGACTGCGGGCACGTGTCCCTTGTTCAGGTGCGTTAGCGCGTTGTACCTTTGAAAAAGGTACGTTTTTCTTTTTCTTCTCTTCCCCTTCCTTTCTCTCCTTTTCCTTTCCTTTTCTTTCCTTTTCTTTCTTTTTGCTTCT
>DXFI01000029.1 GCA_019114565.1 Candidatus Desulfovibrio intestinigallinarum
GAAGGAACCCCTTTTTGCCGCGAGCAAAAGGGGTTCCTTCCCCCTCAAGAAAACACGTAATGAGTTCTGCTCCTAGAGGGCCGGAATGCCGATACGGGGCAGAACGGACTCCAGCGCATGGCCCATGCGCAGCAGGGCCGCTTCGTCAAAGGCCTTGCCGATGAGCTGCATGCCCACGGGCATGCGGCTGTCCGCGCCGAGACCGACGGGCAGGGCAAGACCGGGGAGGCCCGCAAGGTTGAGGGACAGGGTGTAGGCGTCCATCAGGTAGCACTGCAGCGGATCGGCATTACGGCTGCCCAGG
Source organism: Candidatus Desulfovibrio intestinigallinarum (assembly GCA_019114565.1). Taxonomy (GTDB): domain Bacteria; phylum Desulfobacterota; class Desulfovibrionia; order Desulfovibrionales; family Desulfovibrionaceae; genus Desulfovibrio; species Desulfovibrio intestinigallinarum. The sequence goes on from DXFI01000029.1 coordinate 305, forward strand.
GGCCAGGCCGTGACGGGCGAAACCGGCGTGAACAGGGCGTCGCACTGCGCCAGCGCCGCGTTGTATTCGTCGCGGATGAGGCGGCGCACCTGCGCGGCCTTGCGGTAATAGGCGTCATAATAGCCGGAGGACAGCACGTAGGTGCCGAGCAGGATGCGGCGTTTGACTTCCTGTCCGAAGCCTTCGCTGCGGGAGCGCACATAGAGATCGGCAAGATTTTGCACGTCGGCTGCCCGGCGGCCGTAGCGCACGCCGTCGAAGCGGGCAAGGTTGGAGCTGGCCTCGGCCATGGCGATGATGTAGTAGGTGGCAATGGCGGCGTCGGTATGCGGCAGACTCACGTTCACGATGCGGGCACCGGCGCTTCTGGCGGCGTCAATGGCGGCTTCGCAGGCCGCGCGCACTTCGGGGGCCAGACCTTCGCCATAGAATTCTGCGGGCAGGCCCAGCGTGACGCCCTTGAGATCGGCGTCGGCCAGCCCCGCGGCGTAGTCTTCAGCGGGGCGGGGATCGCTGGTGTTGTCCCGCGCGTCATGACCGGCAATGACGCTCAGCACGCGGGCGCAGTCTTCCACCGAGCGGGCCAGCGGGCCTACCTGATCCAGAGAAGAGCCGTAGGCAATGAGACCGTAACGGGAGACGCGGCCGTAGGTGGGTTTGATGCCCACGCAGCCGCACATGGCGGCAGGCTGCCGGATGGAACCGCCGGTATCCGAACCCAGCGAGGCAAAGCACTGCCCGGCGGCCACGGAAGACGCCGAACCGCCGGAAGAGCCGCCCGGGATGCGCTCGGGGTCCCACGGGTTGCCGGTTTTCTTATAGGCGGAGTTGTCGGTGCCGGAACCCATGGCAAATTCGTCCATGTTGTTCTTGCCCAGCAGCACGGCACCGGCCTCCTTGAGGCGCTCCACAACAAATGCGTCGTAAATGGGCGTAAAACCTTCGAGAATTCGCGATGCTGCCGTGGTGGGCATGCCCTTGGTGGAAAGCGCGTCCTTGACGGTGACGGGAACGCCCCAGAGGGCCTTGCCGGGCTCCGGCCCGGCGGCGTCCAGAGCGCGCGCCTGTGCCAGAGCTCCTTCGGCATCCACGTGCAGGAGCGCGCCGAGGCGTTCTTCCGTGGCCTCAATGCGGGCAAGGCAGGCCGCGGTTGCGGCTTCAGCACTGATTTCGCGGGCCTGAAGCCGGCGCGCCAGTTCGGAGAGGGAAAGCGAACAGATATCGGTCATGGCAGGTATTCCTGAGTCGAAAGTCGTTGCGTGTCGGATCGCTTCGCCCGCAGTGTGCGTTGCGGCGAAAACGCCTGAGCAGCCGGAACGCTGTGCGGATGGACGAGCCGGGCCCGTACCGTCCGCCAGAAGCGATTATTCTCCGGCGGCGGCCAGGGCGCGTCCAGGCTGGAGCGTTTTGCCATTGAAAAAGGCTGAACGCGAGGCCCCGGCGTTGCCCGGCCAAAAGAGAGCGGAAAAAACGCGTTGTTTCCGCGAAACGACAGGCCGTATTGTTTGAAACACAAAGCGTTTCAAACGGAAAATGCTCTAAACGATGCGCGGAACGATAAAGAGTCCTTCGTCGCGTTCCGGCGCATTTTGCAGCACTTCTTCCCGGCTGCGGCGGCGTTCGGCCTGATCTTCGCGCATGGCGGGCGCGTGCAGAGCGGGGCTGTACATGGGTTCGACATCGGTGGTGTCCACCTTGGAAAGGACGTCCATGTAGGCGAGAATATCGCCGAACTGCCGGGCGAACAGGGCCTTTTCCTCTTCTGTGACGGAAAGGCGGGCAAGGGTTGCCATATGGGCAACGGTTTCTTTGCTGATTTCTTGCGACATACGCGCTTCCTTCAATAGGGTGTTCCGCCGTCGCCGCACGGGCGGGCGGGTAGCGAAAGAGTAGCCGAAACTCTCCCGACTGCCAAAACAAAAATGACGTCTCTCGCGGCATGCGGCCGGTCGTCCGCATGCAAGACGGCCAGCCTGTGCCCGCCGGAGACGGGAACAGACTGGCCGGAGCGTGAAAGCGGCGTATTATTGCGCGCTGGACGGCAGGCGGAGCTTATAGGACGGCAGGGGGGTGGTGCCGATGCCGCCGGGCGCCGTCACGGCGGGCGTCGCGGTAGTCTGCTGGGCCGGCTGCGGCATGGGGGGCAGACCATCCACAAGCGGCTGCCCCTGCTCGTCTACGGCGGGCAGGCCCTGAATACGCAGGGCGGCGCGCTGCTGCACGGCGGTGCGCACCCGGCGGAAGTCGCTCACGTCCAGCGGCTTGATACCGCCGGCGGCGGGCTGGAAGAGATAGAGCTTCTGATGGGCGATGCCGTTGGCGTCCCACTGGATGGGAGCCATGCCCCAGAGCATGCGCAGGGAACGGATGCGCGTGGTGATGGCCTGCGAGGATTCCCGGGAGGAAAGATTGATGTTGGCGGCAAAGCGGGCAAAGTCATAGCCCAGGGCAACCCAGAAGTCATTGCCGGGGGTGCGCAGCGCCTTGGGGGCGCGGGCCGGGTCCCAGGCTCCGGGGAAGACCGTCAGCAGGTACTTGTCGGCATCGGCGATATTCTTGCCGGAGAGGCTCTGCTCCCAGGAGTTGGTGCCGAGCAGCACCAGGCGATCCTCGCCGTTATAGAGCAGGCTTGTGGTAATCTGCGGCACATCCTTCCAGACGCCGGGCAGGAAGAGGGCCTCGCACGTCGTGTTGGGAATGGGCGTGCTGCTGCCTTCCTTCTGCGTCGGCTTGACGAGCTGGGCGGCCGCCGTAGGCCAGGTGCTGCTGTCGGCGCTGTTGTAGGAGGCCTTTTGCAGCGGCATGCCCTTTTCCTGAAGGGCGTTTTCAAACAGGGTCACCATGCGCAGGCTGTACTGGTCTGCGGGATAGAACGCGCCGAAGGTGCGGATGCCCAGAGTATCCGTGGAAAAGTCGACGATGGCGTCAATCTGATCGCGGCGGCTGGTGAAGAAGCGCCACGCGCGCGTGCCCTCGTCGCCGGTTTCCAGGGCCGGCATGAAGGCGAAGAACGCCCGCTTTTCCAGCAGCCCGGCCTTGCGCGCGGCGGCATAGGCGGAGCCGTGCAGCGGGCCGCCGATAACGGCGTTGGCGGCGGGCAGGGCGTTGACCTTGGCGATCCAGTCGCCTGCGGACGTATTGATGACGTTTAGTTTGATCTTGATGCCGTTGGTCTGCAGTTCCTTGACGGCCAGATTGGCCCCCTGAATAATCTTTCCGGCAATGGGAGCATAGGGACCGCTGCGCGGGAGCGCCAGGGCAATCTGCGGTTCCGAGGGGGGCGGAGGCGTCGTGGCGCGTTGCAGGCCCGGCATCTGGCAGGCCGAAAGACTGAACGCCATGACAAGCAGCAGGGACAGGAGGGCCGTTCTCTGTTTCATCTGGGCTTCCTTTACAAATTTGAACCTGTGAATAGAGCCTCTTCAGTTTGAAACGCTGTGCGCTTCAAACCATACGGCCTGTCGTTTCGCGGAAAAAGCGCATTTTTCCGCTCACTTTTGGCCGGGCGGCGCTGTGCCGCCGCCTCGCGTTTACCTTTTTCAAAGGTAAACGCTCTAAAACACGCAAAGGGGAGGGGGACAGGACCCCTCCCCTCCATGTGCGCATATCTTTCCGGCACTGCCGCGCCCTGAACGGGGTTCAGGGGCTTGCAATCCGTCTGCCGGATGTTTTTGTGTGGCGGCGCTGCCGGGGAAAAGCAGCTCTGTGCCGATGACGGCAGCCCGGTTTTCCGACTGGAGCGGGGCTGCCTTTCAGTGCATTTTTAGTTTGAAACACTGTTCGTTTCAAACCATAGAGCATTTTCAGTTTGAAATGCTGCGCCTTTCAAACCATACGGCCTGTCGTTTCGCGGAAAAAGCGCGGTTTTTCGCTCACTTCGGGCCGTGTGGCGCTGGACGCCCCGCGTTTTGCCTTTTTCAAAGGCAGGACGTTCTAGCGATACGTCCTGTCAGAACGATAGTGGGGCGGAGGGCCGTCCGGTCTGTGATCGGGGCGGTAGTCCTTTTTCTGATCCTTGTGCGGCGGCGGAGGTGGCGGCGGGCGATGATCCGAACGGTATCTGTCGCCGTCATGATAGTTGCGGTGCGCCGTGCAGCCGCTGCCGAGAACCGCGCCGCCGACCAGCAGCAGGCAGGACAGAATCAGAGCCAGATAACGTGTCATGGCGACCTCCCTGGATACGACGTTTTGAGGCCGTCTTCGGCATGGGAACGGCGGATGCGCGGAACGGCAGGTTCCGCGCAGGCCGTGCGCCGAAAACATTCTGTTTCAGACTATTACAGGCATCGGAGATAGGCAAGAGGGGGGAGGCCCCGCGTGAGTCGGATAAAAAAAGCCCCCGGCAGAAACCGGGGGCTTGCTTTGTCCGGGCAGAGGCGGGGCCTCCGTCGGTTTACTTCTTCACTTCGTAGTCGGCGTCCACAACGTCGTCGCCGCCGTTGCCGGCATTGCCGCCGGGCTGAGCGCCCGCAGCGCCGCCGGGCTGAGCGCCGGCATTCTGGGACTGCTGCTGATAGAGCTGTTCGGCCAGCTTATGGGAGGCCTTGGCCAGTTCTTCGGTGGCAGCCTTGATGGCGTCGGTGTTTTCGCCTTCCATTTCCTTGCGCAGGGCGGCAATCTTGCCTTCCAGATCGCTCTTCAGCGCCGCGTCGGCCTTGTCGCCCAGATCGTTGAGCGACTTTTCGGTGCCGTAAATCAGGCTGTCGGCATGGTTGCGGGCTTCGATCAGCTCCTGCTTCTTCTTGTCGTCGCTGGCGTGCTGTTCAGCTTCGCGCACCAGACGCTGGATGTCTTCTTCGGACAGGCCGGACGAGGACTGAATCTTGATGGACTGTTCCTTGCCCGTGCCGAGGTCCTTGGCGGAAACCTTCACGATGCCGTTGGCGTCGATGTCGAAGGTCACTTCGATCTGCGGCACGCCGCGGGGCGCCGGGGGAATGCCGGTCAGGTCAAAGGCGCCGAGGCGCATGTTGTCCGCAGCCATGGGACGTTCGCCCTGGAAGACGTGGATGGTCACCGAAGGCTGATTGTCGGCCGCCGTCGTGAAGACGTTGCTCTTGCGCGTCGGGATGGTCGTGTTGCGCTCAATCAGCTTGGTGAACACGCCGCCCATGGTTTCGATGCCGAGGGAAAGCGGCGTCACGTCAAGCAGCAGCACGTCCTTCACATCGCCGGTCAGGATGCCGCCCTGAATGGCCGCGCCCATGGCGACCACTTCGTCGGGGTTCACGGAGCGGTTGGGGTCCTTGCCGAAGAATTCGCCCACGACCTTCTGCACCAGAGGCATACGGGTCATACCGCCCACCAGAATGACTTCGTCGATCTGATTGGGCTGCAGGCCGGCGTCCTTGAGCGCCTTGCGGCAGGGCTCGATGGTGCGATCCACAAGGTCGCTCACCAGCGATTCCAGCTTGGCGCGGCTGATCTTCATGGTCAGATGCTTGGGACCGGTCTGATCCGCCGTGATGAAGGGCAGGTTGACTTCCGCTTCCATGGAGGTGGAAAGGTCCTTCTTGGCCTTTTCCGCCGCTTCCTTCAGACGCTGCAGAGCCATGCTGTCCTTGGACAGGTCGATGCCGCCGTTATCCTTCTTGAATTCTTCCACCAGGTAGTTGATGACGCGCTGGTCGAAGTCTTCGCCGCCGAGGAAGGTGTCGCCGTTGGTG
>DXFI01000261.1 GCA_019114565.1 Candidatus Desulfovibrio intestinigallinarum
TATCTGATACTGATCATTACGTTTGCAGAAATATTTGCCCAGCCGTTCCGGAGACACGTCGTCGACGATATTTTCTGAAAAGAGCCCCTTGCCCGCCGTCTCGATGGCCTTGGCGTCCACGTCCGTGGCAAAGATTTTGACGTTGCGGGTCAGCTGCGCTTCTTCCATCGCCTCATGCAGCAGAATGCCGATGGAATAGGCCTCTTCGCCGGTGGAGCAGCCCGCGCACCAGATGCGGATGGCGTCGGCGCTTCCGGCTCCCTTGACGATGCTGCGGATCGCCGCCACCTTGAGTTTTTCAAAAAACTCCGGGTCCCGGAAAAAGCGGGTCACGCCGATGAGAATATCCTTGGCAAGAGCGTCGGCTTCGGCGGGCTTTTCCATGATCCGGGCGGCGAGTTCGCCCAGAGAGGCGCAGTGCGTCACGACCATGCGGCGCTCTATGCGCCGCAGCACCGTAGTGCGCTTGTAATAGGTAAAATCAATCCCGCTTATTTTCTTGAGCTGCGTGTAAATGCGGAACAGGCTTTCCTCGTCGGAACAGGCGCGGGCAGCGGCTTCGTCGCGGAAGGTCACTGCGGGGAATTTGCAGATATTGAGAATCTCTTCCGCGATGGCGGCGGGAGAAAGGACGAAGTCCGCCAGACCGGTATTGATGGCGCTGCGCGGCATGCCATCGAAACGGGCCGTTTCGGGAGACTGGACGATGACGAGGCCGCCGTGCTCCTTGATGGACTTGACGCCGTTGGTGCCGTCGGACCCCGTCCCGGAAAAGATGACGGCGACGGCGCGTTCCTTCATCTCCGCGGCCAGTGACTCGAAAAAGATGTCTATGGGATGATTGAGCCCGCTGTGGGCATGAGGCATGAGATGGAGTCTGCCCTTGCAAAAGGTCAGATTGTGCCCGGGCGGGATGAGATAGACGGCGTCGGGTTCCACGGGCATGTCTTCTTCGGCCTGAATGACGGTCATGCCCGTATGCTTGCCCAGAATCTCCGCCATAAGGCTTTTGTAGTCCGGGGAAAGATGCTGCACCACCACAAAGGCCGCGCCGCTGTTGCCGGGCATGTCGGCAAAGAAGCTTTGCAGAGCTTCCAGTCCCCCGGCGGAAGCGCCCATGCCGATGACAATGGGCCCGGCGCTGGCGGGGGCGGGATAGGTGTCGGTGTCCGGGGCTTCCATAGCAGTCGCTCCTTTTTCGTCGGCGTCCTTCTCGGGAGCCGTTTCCCTGACGCTGCCGCAGCGGGGGAAACGGCATTCCATGAACAGCGATCAGACAGTCAGATATTTTTGTTCAAATTCCGCGACAGGCAGAGGCGGATCAAAGTAATAGCCCTGCGCCTGTTCCCAGCCGTCCTGCAGCAGGGCGGCTATCTGCTCCTGCGTTTCCACGCCTTCGGCAATGCACTCCATGCCGCGCTGCCTGCAGACGCGGGCGATGCTGCGTGTAATGTCCCTGTTGAGCGGATTGCGCGTCAGCGCGATGGTCAGACTGCGATCCAGCTTGATGGTATCGAAGTCTATCTTTGAGAAAATGGCAAGATTGGAATACTGCGAGCCGAAATCGTCCAGGGCAAAGCGGAAGCCCAGCTTCCGCAGATTGTTGATGGCCTGTTCGATGACGGCGTCGCCGCAGTAGGAGGCGGTTTCGGTCAGCTCTATTTCCACGAGATCGGGCGAAATATCCTCGTGACGGCTCAGAAGCGCCAGCACCGACGTGCGCGTGGTGGGCGAAAGCAGCGTGAAACGGGAAAAGTTGACGGAGAGGCGCGGCAGCGGCAGCCGCCGTTTCTGCCATTGCGAGAGATGCTCCAGGGTGCAGCTCAGCATATGCAGGTCCAGATCGCGGAGGAGGCCCATTTTTTCCATCTGTTCGATGAACTGCCCCGGCGGAACGATGTTTCCGCAATCGTCAAGGCCGCGCACCAGCACTTCCGCACCCACAAGGCTGCCGTCGCGCATGTTGATCTTGGGTTGCAGATAGGTCGTGAAGGCCCCGCGCAGCAGCGCCTGACCAAAGGTCGCATACGAGGCATTGCCGAGGGAAAAGGACCTCGGGGCATCGTCGGAGGCCAGAATCTGACTCAGCATGAGATTGCGCGCCTGATTGACAAGCTGGGCTGCCGTGAAGTTCTCATCGGCCCAGGCCAGGCCGAAGCGCAGCGTCTCGGGGTAGAGCCGTTGCAGGCGATCGCGCACGCGGCGCATGCGATCCAGAAAAACGTCGCGTACCAGATTGGGGCAGAGGGCGATGAATTCCGTATCCCAGACGCGGAACAGCAGTTTGCTGTCAAACGCGCCGATCAGCGCCTGCGTCACGTCCCGCAGAATCCTGTGCCCGTAGCTGAAGCTGTAGCGTTTGCTGAGCGCCGTCATCTGGGGCACATCCACGGAAAAGACCCCCATGCTGCCGTAACTGCGGGAATCGAGACGAGGAATGGCGGCCCGGTAGGCGTTCAGGTCCTGAAGCGGTTTCGGCCCGGCTTCCTCAAGCTGGAGCGGCGCCTGCAGAACCTTGCCCCATTCCCGGAGAATGTGCGGCATGAGCGCGTCGATCACGCTGGTGCTGTCCTGTGCGCGCTTCGGATTCTCGAAACAGAGAAAGCCGGTCACGCCCAGGGGGCTGCCCAGAAGCGGAAAGACCCGATAGCTCCAGACTTTTTCAGCCGCCGGCCCGGGAGAGAGCGTTCTGCCGCTCGTCTGAAACAGGGACTTTTGCTGTCTCAGGCTGGCAACCAGCAGCGGAGTCCTGTCAAGCGGCATGCCGCTAAGGCTGCGCTTGATGCTGATCTTGCCCGGAGCCGTCCATTCGTGCAGGGCCTCGACGGAATTGCCGTCCTCCAGAATGGCGAGCGTATAGGCGCGATCCGCCTGATAGTAGTTTCCGAGATGCCGCAGGAAACCGGCAAGGGCCGCATCCGGCGAAACGGCGCTTGCCATGACGGACAGGCAGGAGAAAGCCTCCTGACTGTCGTCGCCTGACATGACGGCTTGTTCCTGTCCGGGAGCGGAGATGTCTCCTCCCGTGTAGTCCTGGTCAAAGGCGGTAATCTCTTCCATGAGAAAGACGCGGTCCGCCACGGCGTCACCCTGCCTGTCGCACTGACGGCGCATCTGGCAGAGCGCGCCTCTGATATCCCCTCCCAGCGCGCGACAGTCGCTCAGGGCGGCCACAAAGCGGATGCTTTCGGCCAGCGGCGTGTCGGAAAGGGCGCGATGGGCGAAAATGAAGGCGTTTTCCAGTTTCTGCCGTGCCTCCTGACAGGAAACGACCTTGGGAAAGAGGCAGATCAGGTGATTGCTGCAGAAGTTGCCCACAACGGTATCGTCATCCAGAGCCACGGCAAAGGAGGTGCCCACAATGGGCTTCATATCTTCCATGGACGTCCCCTCAACGCCCGTAATGCTGATCAGCGCCAGCATGCCACCGTCTTTTTCCGAGGTCGCCAGCATTTTTTTCAGCGCGCTGTCAAAGGGCATTTTGTAGAGCATGGTGACGTCGTTGCGGGCGGACTTCAGCTCCTGAGCCACATTCCAGGCACGGCGTCGTTCCACGTCCCGCACAAAGATGAAGCCGTAGACGTCGTGAGAAACAGGATCACGCGCCATGCAGACGGCATGGGAAACCCAGGCAATGGCGCCCTTGTCGTCAATGCGGCGATACTCCATGACAACCCAGCGCTGCCCGCTCTCAAAGGCGTTCAGCAGGTGTTCCCGGGAAAAGCGCGCATTGTGGGGGGCGGCATCGCCCTTGTCGTAGAGATGCGCCTCCTGCGCATGCACTGTATCCGAATAGTGCACAGGCTGAACAAAGGGAACGCCGGGCTGATTGCGTTCCCAGCGATCATCGACCATGTTCCGGGTCAGGTTGACGCGCTGATAGGCAAGAAGCGAGGGACGCAGCATTTCCTGCATCAGGCTCTTTTGCAGCAGGGAGCTGCGGACGCTGCCCGATGTGTGGGGAATGAGGGTCCCGATTACCTTGTGACTTCTGCCGCAGTCGTCGCAGACCTTGCGGTAGGAAATGGACATCCAGCGGTAGATGTCCGCGGGCTGGAGACGTACGGCGAAAATGCCCCTGCCTTCTTCCTTCCCCTGTAACAGGCCGTCGGCAAAGACCTTGAAAAGGGCGGAGGAGTCGGCATGAATCATGCCGGATTCCAGCAGCGAAAGGGGGAATTCGCCGCTTTTGGCCGTATCGGCCCGGGCGCTGTCGTCAAACAGGCGGAAGCTCCGCGTATCCACGTCCACTTCCCACAGGCGGGCGGAGGTTTCGGCGTAGAGCGTGTGTAGACGTTCGTAGGCTTCGCGGGTTTCCTGTTCCTGTTGTTTGCGTGCGGAAACATCATTGGAAACAATGAGCATGACGGGGTGCTGGCCCCCGAAATTGTCGAGGCGCAGCGCGCGATCGTATATCCAGCGTTCTTTTCCCTCCGCGAGCAGTTTCCAGGCGTGTTCCACCACGCTGTCGCCCCGGAGCGCGCCTTCGTGCAGAACGCGTTCGTGGTCGTGCAGATTGTCGGAGGGGATGCCGAGACTGTGCAGAGAGCAGGGCAGGGCGATGTCTTCCTGCTGTTTGCCCAGCAGCGCGAAAAAGCCTCTGCTGGCGTAGAGCAGGCGCGGCTCCTCGCCCAGTTCCAGCAGCGATACCCAGCCGTCGCTCCGCTCCAGAATGATATGCAGCCGTATGGCTTCGGCAATGCGCGCATCCGGGCATTCCGCGCTGCCGGAGGTCGGGGTCGTCAGGGCAATCTGATTCTTGCCGCGCATCTTGGCCAGAAGCAGCTGGGTTCCGGCATGGCGTACGAGATTTTCAAAGCAGCTCTCGGCGCCGGCAGTCACATGGAGGCCTATGCTTGCGCTGGTGGTAAAGGGGGCGGGCTCAGTCACCGTATAGCGCAGGGCGTCGCAAAGCTCCGCGGCCGTGCGCCGGGCGTCCTCCTCCGAGGCTACGTCGAAACGGACGGCCAGAAAGACATCGTCCGCCAGTCTGCCTGTCACGCCCGTGGAAAAGAAGCGTTCGTTCAGGAGGCGGACGGCGCGCCGCAGCACATGCTCCCCGACGTCACGCCCCAGAGTGCGATTGACGAATCGGAAATTGTCAATGTCTATCATGTAGGCCGCGCACAGCGCGCCGGGCGTCATTTGCCGCAGACGTTCGGAGACGCGAACGGCCAGCGCCGTTTTGTCAAAAATGCCGTCATGCTCGATGATCTTCATGGAAGCCTGCGCTTTGTCCGCCAGCGGCGGCAGGCCGTTGTGGCGGGATAAGGGAATTGCGTCGCCCGGGGCCGTTTGCGGAGAGGTGTTCATGATGTCGTCGCGTTTCTCCGTCGTCGGAATTACCGGTGTTTTCCTGCGGCGTAAAGTGGAGATTATTGATTTGACACTACCACGAAAGTTCTGGAAAGGCAAAAAAACAGGCTGGTATCAGGCATAGAGCTTTTCAACTTTGAAAAAGGTGAAGCGCGAGGCGGCGGCACAGCGCAGATATGCAATAATTTAGTGGAAAAACAGCGTTTTTTTTCGATAAACGACAGGCCGTATGGTCTGAAGTGCGAAGCATTTCAGACTGAAAATGTTCATGGAAAAGAGCGTGCCGCGGCGCGCGTCCGGAGGCTGTTCTTCTGTGCGGCGGCAGAAAACGCGCAACGCTGCGTCCGGAGCAGGGAGCGCAGACAGCGTGCGGCATGCCGCACGCGTTCCCTGCCTCTGAAAAAAGAACCGGGGAAAGGCTCTTCCGGAGAGACAGAAGGAGCCTTTCCCCGCAGGGCTGCACATGGCCCGGCTTACTTCAGGGCCGAAAGGATGTCGTCGGCATCGGGATCGTCTTGCAGAAGCCGTCCGTCCACGATGACGGCGGGCAGGGTCTTCACGCCGTAGTAGCGGGACAGCTGGGCGGCCTGATACATGTTGACGTTGCCGGCGTCATAGCAGTAGCGGGCCACGTCGGGCTGCTGGGCCGCGGGAACCGGCGGATTCAGGCGGGAAAAATAGCTGTAGTGAATGGGAAAGTCCGAGGCCTTGACGGTTGCGTCATATTCGGTTCTGAAGGGCACGGCCTTGCCGCGGGTCTTGCGCTGGCCGTCCTTGACGGCGTTCCAGCTTTGCAGAGCATAGTCCAGATAGGGCATGGCCTGCGAGGGGCGGGAGTAGGAAAGCCAGATGGCGAGGCCCATGAGGTCCGTGCCGTAGTTTTCTCTGCTGTTGCCGAAAACGACGATTTTCGCCTGATCGCCGGGAAGGGAGCGCGCGGCCTTGTGTACCTGCGCCCAGACCTTTTCGCTGTCGGGAGCGGCAAAGTCGAGCAGCACAAGGATTTCATGCGGGGCCTGTCTGTTGCCGTAGACAACCGGATAGAGTTCCTCTTTCCAGTGCGCGCGGTGGGCCGCTTCTCCCTGAATGCTCTGGGCCGTGCCGCCCATGCCGCCGACCATGACGCGACCGTCCGTCGAGAGTTCCCGGGTGTTGGGCAGGGTGTTCTGCATCCAGGGATTGAAGCGGTTGGCCCCGGCGGGAGCCTGCGCCGCAACGCCCGCGTCGAGCGTTTCATCCGTGCGCGTGCTGGTACCGCCGCCAAAGCAGCCGCTCAGTAGAGCCGTGCATGACAGAACCGCCATTGTCGTGTACAGGGCCTTTTTCATGCGAGATCCTTGTGGGTTAAACATGGTGGGGAAAATGGCGGCCGCAGGCGCGTGTCTGCGGCGTCGAAAAAGCCTCTGACGTATTCAGGAACTGTGCAGAGCCGTTACCGCCTGTTCGAGATGACGCAGCCAGAGGGCGGCAAAGGCTTCGTATTCGGCAAGGCCCCGCAGCACGGGCGTACAGCTGTGTCCCGCAGCTTCAATGCGGTTGCGCCAGCTCCCGGCGTCGTCGCCGGCCATGTCCTCCTGGGCGTGCCGTCCGATGACGGACAGCAGCGGCAGCAGCCATACACGGGAGGATGTCAGACGCGGCAGCAGCGCGTCCAGATCATTTTCTCCGTTCATGACGCCCACATGAACATGGGCATCCATCTGCCGGACAGCCGTATCCAGCGAAAGATAACGGGCGGCGGCCGCATGTCGCGCTCCGTGCCCCATGAGAATGACGTCTTCCTGCGGTTCCCGCTCCGGCGGCAGATGCCGGGTCACGGCACGGGCCGCGAGTTGAATATCCTCGTCGGAATGCAGCAGCGGCATGCCCAGACGCACCTGAAAACCGTCGCTGTCCGCTTCCTCGGCGGCAAGGCGGACCTGCGCATATTCCGCGCCGCAGATGGTTTGCAGAGGCTGCACGGCCACGGAGGAAAATTTTTCAAGGCGCAGGCGTTGCAGGGCCTTGGCGACGGAATCGCTTTTCTGTCTGGCCTCGGCAAGGCGCCGGCGCATGAGCAGGGACGAATAGGCCCAGCGCACGGGCAGACCGGGGAACAGCTGCCGTACCCGGGCGTCAAAGGTTCCCAGGGCGGCTCTGCCCTGCATGCTGCTCGGGCCGTAGGCAATAAGAAGTATGGCGCGCCTCATGGGGCGTTTGTACGTCAGTTGTCGAGGCGACGCAAGGCGTTGCGTATTGACCGGGCCTCGCGCGGCGGCTAAAGTATGCCCGAATCTTATGCGGAGGCGCTATGGCAAGAGCATTGGTTTTAGGCGGCGCAACGGGTCTGCTGGGGCAGGCGCTGGTGCGCATCCTGACAGAACGTGGCTGGAGCGTGGAAACTCTGGGACGGCAGCAGGGCAATCTGCTGGACGACGCCTTTCTTGCGGAAAAGCTGGACGCCGCCCGCCCCGACGTGGTTTTCAATACCGTCGCCTGGACGCAGGTGGATGATGCGGAAGACCATGTGGAGGAAGCGCGCCTTGTCAATCGCTGCCTGCCTGCGTCGCTTGCCTGCCTGCTCAAGTCCCGGGAGTCCATGCTGCTGGTGCATTACAGCACGGACTTCATCTTTGGCGGACAGCAGAGTTCGCAGCCGCTGAAGGAAACGGACAAGCCGCACCCGCAAAGCGTGTACGCGTCCACCAAACTGGAAGGGGAGGAAGCCGTGCGCGCGGCGCTGCCGGATCGCTCCTGCGTACTGCGTACCGCCTGGCTGTTCGGGCATGGCCGCAAGAATTTTGTGGAAACCATCCTCAACGCCTGCCATCGCCGCGACGAGATCAACGTCGTGCACGATCAGGTGGGTTCGCCCAGTTTTGCCGATGATGTGGCGCTGTACAGCAGCCGTCTGGCGGAAGCCTGGCTGGAAAAGGGCGCCGACAGCGGCGTGCCGGGTATCTGGCATGTGGCCAACAGCGGCGAGGCCAGCTGGTGCGAACTGGCCTGCGAGGCCGTGCATCTGACAAGCGCTCCGTGCCGCGTCATTCCCATTGCCTCGTCCGAATGGCCCCAGAAGGCAAAGCGACCGGAATACTCCGTTCTCTGCACGGACAAGCTGGCTGCCTTTCTGGGCAAACAGCCCCGTCCCTGGCCGCAGGCCCTGCGGGCCTACCTTTTTGCCTGTAAGACTCCCGGGTCTGGCGGATAGCGCGATGTCCTGCGGGTTCTTCGTTCATTCCGTAAGGGCGGGGAACAGGCCGACGTCAGCGGGTTTGAGATGCTTTTGCAGCAGTTCCCTGCCGGTGGCGATGGAACCGATGATGGAGATCGAAGAAACCTGTTTGCCGTTGGAAAAGTAGTAGATGACTCCCCTGTGCCCATCCTTGAAAATCTCTACCGCCACTCCTCCCGAAATCTCTCGTGCGTCGGTAACGAAGGTATCTCTTTCCATCGCTCTTTCCATTGCATGCGCGGCAAATTCTCGCGCCCTAAGGGATGTCTGAACGATAGCGATATTGACGGCCGTTTTGCCGTCCTTGGTGACGAAGGTTGCGGTCAGGCCACGGCCGGGGATATTCCGCGCGGGGCGCGGCTGTTTCCAGTCCGGCGGCAGCTCGATCGTGAAATACTCGGTTTTCACTTCGTCAGCGCGAACCGCGACGGTAAGCAGCACAAAACAGGCCGCCAGCAGCAGGAAGATTTTTTTCATCAGAACCTCTCTCTTCAGGGGAAAGCATTGTTGGCAAAACAGCAAAGTCGATAACATCCTTTTAAAGCAAAAGAGATTACTTGACAATAAGGTAAAAGCGGGGAATCCTTATACAAATTTTCCTTTCTTGCCGTAGAGAGTATCAGGATTTCCTGCCCGTCGGGTATTGTCCATCCGACGAGTGGAGAACTGTGATGCAACGCGCCGAAATACTGTGCGGTTCAGCAGGCATGCAACAGTGGTTGCCTGTCGTTGCGCGTCATATTTGCCCTGGAGAATTGCTCATGAACGCATGCAGCAAATGCGCCCTTGCGGGAAGTTTGTTTTTCCTGCTGTCTACTCTGCCGGTTACGCTGCCCGATACCGTTTCGGCACGCCCCACGACTATGGGACAGCTGTCGTCCATCAATAACAAGCTGACAAAGACAAGCGTCGGCTACGGGGCCATCGAGGCCCTGTACCGCCCCCGTTACGACAGGGTCATGGATGCCAATCTGACCATGGAAGACGACGACATCGTCTTTGTGGCGGATCTGCCCGACGGACCGCGCATTTATCCTCAGCGCATCATGGTCTGGCATCAGGTCGTCAATGAGCTGATCAACGGCGAGTCCGTTGCCATTACCTACAGCCCCACCAGCGGCACGCTGGCCGTCTATGATACGCATATGGGCGGTTTCAATCTGATGCTGGATGTGGAAGGCAGTCTCTTTGACGGCAATTCCATTCTTATTGACCGCAACACCGGCAGTCTCTGGCTTCAGGAACTGGGCATGGCCTTTGACGGTTCGCTCATGGGACGGGGCCTCCCGCTGCTGCCCTGCTACTGGACCACCTGGGGCGCCGCCAAGCGCATGTATCCCAATGTGCCCGTTCTGGGCGTTCCTCCGGGACGCCGCCCCTACGGGCGCGATCCTTACGGCGAGTACCGTAATCCCGATTCTTATTATCATAATGACGATCTGACCTATCCCGTGCAGCGTCAGGACAGGCGTTTTCCGCCCAAGACGTCCATGTTCTGTCTGGAAATCAACGAAGTGGGGCTGGTGGCCATAGACGTCAATTACGTGCGCCGTAACGGAGCAGTGAACTTTTTCATAGGTCCCAAGGCGCTGCTGGCTGTGCATGATCCTGCGCTGGATGTCATCCGCGTCTTTGATCGCCAGATCTGGAGCAAGCCCTTCCTGTTCCGCAAGGAAGCCGACGGACATCTGATTGACCTCACGACAAAGACCGTGTGGGATTGCGCTACCGGCGTGGCTCTGTCCGGCCCCCTGCAGGGCGCTTCCATGCCGCAGCTGTACGGTATCTATTCCATGTGGTTTGCATGGGCCAGCCTGAATCCTGAAACGAACTTCATTCCCGGTCCGGGAGAAGTCAGCGGCCATTTGCTCCAGACAGGGGAACCCCGCAACGTGCAGCCGCCGCTTGGTTTCGGCGGGCCGGTAACGCCCGTTCCCGGTCCCTCGTCGCGCCGCGGTCTGCCCGCTGCTCAGCCCGGAGGGCCGAAGGCCGTTCCGCCGCTGGCTCCGCAAACGACGCCGCAGGCCGGCGGCGAAACCGCGCCGCAGCAGAATGGGCCGACGTTTGCCCCCGCGCCTACGCCCGAGCAGTCCGGTCTGTATGAAACCTATCCCGGCATGGAAACCGGCGGTCTGCCTGTTCCGGAATATGATGTGCCCGACCCCGCAAATCCGCCTTTGCCGCGCTTTGCCCCGACAACGGCCGGCAGCCGCGCGTCCACAGGCGCTTCACGCAGCACGCCCGGCGCGGAAAGCTCTTTCCGTGGCGGCGGAACGACGACCAGAGAAAGCCGTTAGGCTCAGGATTCATTACGGTTTTTTGAGGGGGAAGAAACCCCTTTGCTCTGCTGTCGATGTCCGTAAGGCTCCTGCGTCGCCTAACGGACACGGCCTTCGGCCGCCCGTTGGGTCGCTGCTCGCAGCAAAAAGGGTTTCTTCCCCCTCAAACTCCCCCATCTTCCCCAAAACCCGCGCATAATATACTGGCAGGTAAAGATAGATATTTTCATAATATAAAGTTATATTTTATTTTTTTGCATATTATCCCTTAGAAAAACAGCTCTTGATAATGAGTCCTGACCCTAGAGCGTTTCACCTTTGAAAAAGGTGAAACGCGAGGCGGCGGACAGCGCCGCCCGGCCCAAAGTGGGCGGAAAAATCGCGTTTTTTCGCGAAACGACAGGGCGTATGGTTTGAAATGCGAAACATTTCAAACTGAAAATGCTCTGGTTTGGTAGTCACGCCCCGGAAGACGGAATGCAGCAGGGGCATGCCGGGGAAATGCCGGCATGCCCCTGTATTCTCCGTAAAAAGCGAAAACAGCGTGTCAGGAAGCTGAAGGAAGATAAAAAATTTGAGGGGGAAGCCTCTCTTTGCGTTGCTGCCGTGTCCGTAAGGCTCTCACCTCGGACACGTCCTGCGTCCTTCGTCGGGGCGCAGGTGCGGCAATGGGGAGGCTTCCCCCTCAAAAAAGCAGTGAGTCTGTCTGGTTAGGCGTCAACCTGCTGGATACCGTCCAGACGCCACATGCTCTGCGCGTTTTCACGCATGAAGTGCCAGATTTCGCGAACGCTGGAGGGCGTTTCCTGTTTGGGGTCTTCGCGCATCAGCACGTCGAAGTAGACCTGTGCCCGCTCCACGCCGCCGGGCTCCTGCGTCACTTCCAGCAGCTGGGCATTGACGAGCAGCAGTTCCGTTGTGGTGGGCGTGGGCTCCGCCTGAAGCTGCTCGCGCACGGCCTCCATGACGGCGGGGCTGGCAAACTGGGCGATATCGTTCAGATCGCGGGAGTCCCAGGCCTTTTGCAGGCGGGTATAGGCCATCTTGGCGCCACGGAGAAATTCCTCGGCATCGAAGCCCGCGGGCAGCGTGGGGCCGTTGACGGCCTCGGCGCTGGCCATGGGCTGGCTGCGCAGACCGCCCCAGGCGTCATTGGCGGCAGACTGCTGCATGTCCGTGCGTTCCATGGGCTGATAGGGGGCCTGAGGGGCGGCCATACCGCCCGGAGCGGCCGTGGCGGCTGCAGGCGCGGGAGCGGCAGCACGACGACGGCTGAAGAGCTTGTAGGCGATAAAGGCGATGGCGGCCAGCAGGATGATGTCCATGAAGCCGCCGCCGCTGAAGCCGCCGCCGGAGAGCAGGGAGCCGATGAGCGTACCGGCGAGCACACCGCCGAGAATGCCGCCCATGCCGCCGAGGAAGCCGCTGCGCTGCTGCGGGGCATTCTGCTGCATCTGCCGCTGCTGCATGGTCTGGGGGCGCTGCACGGGAGCGGGAGCGCTCTGCCGCATGGCGGGCTGGCTGCCGAACGAACGACCTCCGCCGAGACGGGCGGCGTCGCTCATGTCCGGCGTCATCGAGACACAGGCAAAGGCAAGGAAAATCGCCAGTGCCAGAGAAGCTTTCATGCGCATAGTATACTCCAGAATGTCTTTTTATGTCAGTGCAGAAGCGCACCTTCTGGCCTCTGATGTTACCTGATTTGCCGGGAAATGCAAGTTACGGCGGGGAGGAGCGCCCGGTGCAAAAAGAAAAAGGCCCCGGTTCAGAGAACCGGGGCCTTTCCATTGTTCAGGGCCTAGTGCTTTTCGTTTTCATCCTTGAACCAGCTGCCCTTCTTGGGATAGAGCAGCGTGTTCCAGACGATGACGTAGAGCGGCAGGGTGACGAACATCATCACATAGGCCCAGCTCTTCGTATACAGGAAGTAGTCATAGAAGGTATGGAAGTCCATAATGAGCTCCTGTCAGGCCTAGTGGGCGTCCTTGAAGTTGGGGTGTTCGTAGAGCACCGGCATGTGGTAGACGATGAAGCGGTACACGGTCACGATCAGTGTCACCACGAAGATGGAGATGCACACTTCCCAGATGCTGGGCACATAGCGCTCGGCGGCGGGAATGTTGTAGTTGAAGGCGATCATGGACACGTTGAAGCGGTTCAGCACGATACCGAGCACGGCATTGCAGGAGGCAAGGCGGCACAGGGACACGTTGCGGTCACGCGAGCCCTTGGCATAGAGCAGGGCCGGCAGCAGCACGAAGCCGAGCATTTCCACCAGCCACCACGCGCCGTAACCGGTGCAGAGGTAGGGCAGGTTGGCCTGGACCAGCATGTCGATGAACTTCAGCATGAAGTAGCTGATGAGGATGAACGCGGCGGCCTTGGAGAAGCTGAAGACCACTTCGTCAGCTTCGCGCAGGTGCGTGGCGTCCATGTAGTGATGCACGCCCTTGTGGGCCCACATGCCTTCAAAGATGACCATCGAGGCGCCCGCGGCCATGGAGCTCACAAAGAAGAACATGGGCAGGAAGGGCGAGTACCACAGCGGATGCAGCTTGCCGGGAGCGATGAGGTAGAGCGAACCCAGCGAAGACTGATGCAGGGTGGAAAGGCACACGCCGAAGATGGTCAGAATGATGGTGCAGCGAACAACAATCTTGCGCCACTTGATGAGGAAGGGGAACTTCTGAGAGAGCCATTCCATGGGCGCCACGGAGAACTCGATGAAGAGCACCGTGAGGTAGGTTGCCACGCACAGACCCACTTCAAACAGAACGGAGGTCGTGCCGGGGAAGAAGAACATGTAGGGCAGGCGCAGCGGATGACCAAGGTCATAGAGCAGCGCGAAGACCACGAAGGCATAGCCAAGGAAGGCCGTGGTGATGGCCGGACGCACGGCCGAGTGGAAATGCTTCATGCCCATGACGTAGCAGGCCACGGTGGTGAAGTAGCCGCCGGCGGCAAGGCACACGCCGCAGAGCAGGTCGAAGCCGATCCACATGCCCCAGGGGGCGTTGTCGTCAAGATTGGTGATGGAGCCGATGCCCTGGGTGAAGCGAATCACCGTCAGGACGAAGCCCACCACAAGGATGACGGCCGTGATCATGTTGCCCGGACGCTTCAGCGAGAATTCGCCGAGGTTGAGCATTTTATCCTTGGTAGGAATGACAATGCTGTGATTTTCCATTTACTTACCCTCCCCATGCGCGCCGTGCTCCTCAGCCTTCGACGCTTCGCGGGCCTTGAGAGCCTCGACCATGGCCTTGCGGGCCTCGTCCGCAGCCTGCTGGCCCTGGTTCTGCTCGATGGTGCGCACGGCGGCATCCATGGCGGTCGCCACATCTTCCTTGGCGGTCTTGATGACGGATTCCGTTTCGGCCTTGTGCATGGCTTCACGGCGCTTGGTCATGGCATAGGCGCCGCCGAAGAGCAGGGGCCAGAATGCGATGATCATGGGCACGGTGCCCAGAGCGCCGTAGGTGTATTCGCCCATGGGACGATTGCCCAGATGGGTGTCGAGGCCGATTTTTTCAAAGGTATGACCGGCATCAATGGGGTTGGCCGTGGGAATGGCGGCTTCCGCATTGGGCGCGGGCGCAAGCACCATCCAGGCGGTGCCGCCGGCGTCATGCTCGCCGTAGATGTAGTCCACGTATTTGCCGGGATTGTCGGCAATGCGCTTGCGGGCCAGCTTGATGAGATCGCCGCGGCGACCGAAGGTCAGGGCGTCCACGGGGCAGGCTTCCACGCAGGCGGGGAGCAGACCCTTCTGCAGGCGGGTGGTTTCGCAGAAGGTGCACTTCTGCACCAGCGGGTCGAAAGCTTCGTCGTATTCGAAGCCCGGCACGTAGAAGGGGCAGGCGATCATGCAGTAACGGCAGCCCACGCACTGGGAACCGTCGTAGGTCACGCTGCCGTCGGGCTGCTTGGAGAAGCACTTGGCAAAGCAGGCCGAGGCACAGGCCGGATCGTTGCAGTGGAAGCACTGCGTCTTGCGGAAGACTTCCTTGCCGCCCACTTCGTACTTGTTGACGACGGTCCACTGATACGCCGAGGTGCGACGCTTCTTGTCCATGACGGACAGATCGTCAAAGGGGCGATCGGGCTTGGGCAGATTGTTGATCTTGTTGCAGGCTTCTTCGCAGCTGCGGCAGCCGATGCAGCGCGAGGTGTCGTGCAGCACGCCGTAGCTGTTGTCATAGTAGGGGAAGGTATGCGTGGCGCTGGCCTTGGCCACCTTGGCGGTGCCCAGAGCGGAAACGACGCCCGCGCTTCCAAGAATCGTGAGGAATTTTCTGCGGTTCATATCATCATCCCCTTACTCGGCGGTCTTGACCTTGTGGCAGGTGACGCACGAGGTCTTCAGCGGGCGAGCCACGTTCATGCCGTCATGGCAGCCCATGCACTGCAAGTGATAAGCCGCCTTGAGGGTCGGACGTTCAGGAGCGGCGGGATTGATTTCCTTGCTGTGACAGCTGCCGCACTTGGGAGGCGTCTTGGAAAGCGGGCTGCGATGGTGGCAGGTAGCGCAGAGGGTTTCGGGATTGTTGTGGAAGGCCGCGGCAAGCTTGCTGTCCTTGATGCGATCCATCAGGGAGGCCACGTGGCGGCGATGGTTGAAGCGGTTGCCTTCGTACTTGTCGGACAGTTCGTCGATGTAGACGGTCAGGGGGCCGTCCAGAGGCGACAGAAGCTCCACCGGGGTGCTCTTCTTGAGCGTGCGCTGCGCCATTTCACCGCGAACGTCGAGCGTGTACTTGTCGGCGCGGCCCTTGGCCATTTCGGCGGGGGTCACGTCGGCATTGTGACAGGTGGCGCACCATTGGGCGTTGCGCTGAGGCTTCACGATGGCGTGACAGCCGGCGCACTGCCGATCATTCTTGTAGGCGGCTTCGTGGCAGCTCACGCAGCTCTGGGGCGTGACTTCGCCTTCAGGACGCTTTTTGATGTTGGTGGCGTGCATGGCGCGCTCAAGCGTGATGTAGTTGCCCTCTGCCTTGCCTTCCACCGTATGGCAGGTGGTACAGGCTACGGGGTCTCCCGTATGGTGACAGGTGGTGCAGTCCTCCACCTTGCCTTCATGAATGGCGTGATTGAAGATCACGGGCTTCATGTTGGCGTTGGCCGGATTGGCCTTTTCGCTGACCGGGAACATGGTCAGCGCCGCAGGCCCGGCCGAACTGCCTTCGTCGGCAAGCGCGACGCCTGCGCCAAGCAGGAGACATGCCGCGCCGACCACGACGCTCGCCGCAGTCCTGAGCAGTGTTTTGCTGTTCCTCATGTGCTTGTCCTTTTGCATGCAGAACATTTACCCTACCGCCAGAAGCGCGCGCCCCGGCGTACCGAAGACTCCAAGTGGAGCCTATCACACAGACTACTGGGAGCGTATACCTCACACGGAGCTACGTCAAGGCGCTTTCCCGCTCGTAAAAGGTCGTAAACGCATGGAAATTTCCGGCAGAGAATTTTGTAACAAGCCGAATCCATTGTTTTTCTTTGGTCGCATGGCGGGAGGCGACATAGTCTTGAAAATATCTATGCGGCAACCTGAAAAAATTGCCCTGTGCCGGTAGCGCAGGACTCCGGGGGAGGCTGTTCGGAAGTGCGTCTCTCCCGAAGCCGATCTCTTTGACGCCACCGGAACGGAGAGCGGTAGATGCTGGGAAATTTGTCATTCCCGCAGGGGGGCGGAGCGCGGCGTGAGTTCGTATCCGCCGGGGATAGCGCTACTCCGGCGTCGTCCAGCCATTTGAAACAATTTTCGTAGCGCGCGAGCCTCGCGTTCTTGTCCAGCGAATTTACATAAAA
>DXFI01000262.1 GCA_019114565.1 Candidatus Desulfovibrio intestinigallinarum
AGCCAAGGGGGTTCCCTTCCCCCAAAAAAACACATTCCCCTAAACGCACAGCGTCTCGTCGCCGGCGATGGCCCAGAGGTAGAGGGAGGCCGTGGAGCCGTAGGGGGAGTAGCGGCGGCGGTAGCGCTCGAAGCGCTGCCGGGGCATGTCCTTATGGTGATGGAGGCGGCAGAGGCCGCGACGGATGGCCAGATCGCCCCAGCTGAAGACATCGGGGCGTTGCAGGGAGAAGATGAGGAGCATTTCGGCGGTCCAGAGGCCGACGCCGGGCAGGGCGGTCAGGGCGGCGCAGACGGCGGCGTCATCGGCGGCGCGCAGGGCGTCGGCGGAAAGGCGTCCCTGTGCGAAGGCGTCGGCGGCGACCTGTATATAAGTGACCTTGCGGGCGGAGAGCCCGACGGAGCGCAGACTGTCTGCGGGAAGGGCGGCAATGACGCCGGGATGCAGGCCGCCGTGGGCCTCGGCCAGACTGCGGAGGCGCTGCCAGACGGTTTCCTGCGCCTTCATGGAAATCTGCTGGCCGGTAATGCTGTGCAGCAGAGCCGCGAAGGGGTCCGGGTGAATTTCGCGGCGGAGCGGCCCCAGCGTTTCGATGACGGCGGCAAGGCGCTTGTCGCGGCGGGAGAGCGCTGCAAGCGCTTCGGCGGTGATGGGAAAGACGGGCATGGCGTTTGCGCGTTGCGGGCTGGAGTTGCGTCAGGGTCTCAGCGCGTCCGGGCCTTGCACGCGCACATCCAGCGAGATGCACTTGTGGACAAGGGTTTCCGGTGCGAGCGGGGCGGAGATGGCCCGGAGCTCGTCGGGCGTATAGAGGCGCGGGAGATCGCGCGCGGCGCTTTCTCCGATGCGGAGGAGATCGTCGAGAGTGGCAAAGAGGACGGCGGGGCAGGCCTGATAGAAGTAGAGCGCGCCCTCGTGGAGAATGAGAGGGAAGAGATTGCAGGACGGGGGACGCTGCGAACGGGCAAGGCGGCAGCCCGCGGGCGTAAGGGCCTTGCAGCCGCGCTGATCGAGGCAGGCTACGGAAGGGGAGAGCAGATGGAAGTCGTCGGCGAGATCGGGCCGGAGCTGGGAGGGCAGCAGCGGCATGGGATAGGGCGCGTCGCCTTCGGGTTGCGGGCCGCAGCAGTGGCGGCATTCGGCGCAATAACCGTTGTCGAGACGTCCTTCCGTCCAGCGGAAGACATACTGCTTCCCGGCAAGACGGGCGCGCCACTCCCGGGCAAGTGCGGCAAATTCTGTGGGCATGGCAGACATCCTGAAAGATAAAAAACAGATTAGAGCATCTTAGCTTTGAAAATGATAAAACGCGAGGCGGCACGGCGTCGCCCGGCCAGAAGTGAGCGAAAAAAACGCGTTTTTTCGCGAGAGGACAGGCCGTATGGTTTGAAATACGAAGCATTTCAAACTGAAATTGCTCCAACGCCGGGCGCAGTATACGGAAACGGGCGGGAAAAGAAAATGCGGCTCCCGGCGAGAAAAAATTTTGCGGAAAGGGAAAAAAGTGCTTGCCAAGGAACGGGCTTTTGTTTAGAAGTCTTTTCACGCCGAAGTGGTGGAATTGGTAGACACGCTAGGTTCAGGGTCTAGTTCTCGCAAGGGAGTGGGAGTTCGAGTCTCCCCTTCGGCACCACAGGAAAGGAAACGTTCGCAATGCAGATTGCGGACGTTTTTTTTGTTTAAAGCGTTCTGCCGTTGAAAAAGGCTGAACGCGGGCGGCGGACTGTCCGCCCGGCCCGGAGCGAGCGGAAAACTGTTTTTTTCTGCGGAACGACAGGCCGTATGGTTTGAAGACGTGCTTCAAACTGAAAATGTTCTGTCGGGCACCGGCGGGGTCCTTCGGGCTGGCCGGGGTCGCAGGCCGTCCGCGACAAAGCGGACGCCTTTACGCGGGAGCGCCGCGGAAGAATGGTCATGCGGCGGGAGTCGCCGGGGATGGTCGCGCCCGGTTTCGGTCGGGCAAAATGCGGCGTCAGAAAAAAAGAGAAAAAATGCTTGCCAAGGGGCGGGCTTTTGTTTAGAAGTCTTTTCACGCCGAAGTGGTGGAATTGGTAGACACGCTAGGTTCAGGGTCTAGTTCTCGCAAGGGAGTGGGAGTTCGAGTCTCCCCTTCGGCACCATAAGAAAAGGAAACGTCCGCAATGCAGATTGCGGGCGTTTTTTTGTTTGTGTCCGGCTGCCGGGGCGGGGCGCGACCCGGTAGAAAAAGATTGCCAGGCGTGCGCGAAGGCGCGGACGCTGTGCGCGATACTCTGCGAAATGCCGTGCGGCGGGCTGCCCCGGGATGCCCTGCGCCCCATTTCGGTCGGGCAAAATGCGGCGTCAGAAAAAAGAAAAAAAGTGCTTGCCAAGAGGCGGGCTTTTGTTTAGAAGTCTTTTCACGCCGAAGTGGTGGAATTGGTAGACACGCTAGGTTCAGGGTCTAGTTCTCGCAAGGGAGTGGGAGTTCGAGTCTCCCCTTCGGCACCATAGAGCAGCAGAAAGCGCCGACAGTTGTTGGCGCTTTTTTTGTATTTTTCCTCCTGCGCCAGTGCTTCTTTCTTGAATGGGCTAAAAAAAAAGAGTAGCGTGTCGAAAAGAGAGTTGATTGAATTACTCCTCTGTTTCTGGGAACGCCGTTTTAGTTAAAAGGGGTCCTCAATGCGTTGGGTTGATATTTCCGTCAAGAACAAGTTCTATGTGATTTTTTGCGCCGGTATCAGTACCTTTCTGGCAACTGTAGGTTTGTTGCTGTACTCTCTGGGCGACGTCAAAAAAGATGCCGAACTCCTGAGCGAACCTCCCAAGACGGGCGCTCTGCTCGCTGCGGAAGTCAGCCACCTGCATTGGGCCGTAAGCGTACAGAGCTATCTGCTCGAAGGGGGAGCGAAGCCCCTGACGGTGCCGACGGAAGCCACGGAATGCGCCTTTGCCAAGTGGTTCTACAGCTCTCAGCGCCGGGAGCTGGAAGGCGAAATTTCTGCTCTTGCGCCGCTGTTCAGCAAAATTGAGAACGTGCACAACGCCCTGCACCAGAGCGCGGCCGATATTGTGACGCAGGTCAATAACGGCAATATCGAAAAGGCGCGTGAAATTTTGTTTGCAACGACGCTTCCCTCCGTATTCAGCGCCCAGAAGCTGTTTTCCGAAGCCCGCGAACTCAGTGATTCCTCGCGCGAGGATGTCGTGCAGGACCTCGCTAGTATTGTCCGTAATATCTGGAGCTTCTCCCTTATCGTGTCCGTGGCGGTCATCGTTGTGGGCCTGCTGCTGACGGTGCTGCTGGTCCGCAATATCTGCCGTCCGCTGTCTCTGCTTTCCGAAGCTACGGATCGCGTGAGCAGCGGCGTCTACGAACATGTGGACATCGACCGCAAGGACGAAATCGGCTGCCTGGCAAATTCCTTCAATGCCGCCACCAGCATCATCAAGGAAAAGTTCGGCGTTTCGGAAGGTATCATGCACGGCATGACCATGGCCTTTGCCGCCTGCGATACCAAGGGGCGTCTTACCTTCGTGAACCAGATGATGATCGATCTCTGGGGGCGCGAAGGCCAGCCGAAGGATTTCCTGGGCATGTCCGTCAGCGAGTTCTTCTACAACAAGCCCGATCATCCGACCCTGTTCGGCCGTGTGCTGGAAGAAGTGCATCCCATTCTTGGTTATGCCGCCGCGCGGACCAATGCCCGCGGCGAAGTGAAGTACATGGTGATGGACTTCTCGCCCTTGCACGACCTTGACGGCGAACTCATCGGCGCGTTCTCGCTGCACAGCGATTTGACGGAAATGCACGAGCAGCGCGATCGTATCGCCCAGCTCAATGACCGTATCTACTTCTCCGCCAACAAGGCGCAGGATATTTCCACCACCCAGTCGCAGGCCTTTGAAAAGCTGTTCCAGCAGCTGGAATGCACGGGCAGAACCGCCCGCAATCAGGAGCAGGAAGCCGCGCAGGCCGCGCAGAGCATGCATGCCATGGCTTCTTCCATGCAGCTTGCCGCCGAGCGCACCAATCTCAGCCGTGAAAAGTCGCAGCAGGCTCAGAAGGAGGCCGAAGAAGGCTACGATGTGGTGCGGCGCACCATCGCCTGCATCGACAAGGTGGACGAGCAGACCGCCAAGGTTGCCGAGAGCATGGCTTCGCTGGATCGCCAGGCCAATGACATCGGCAATGTTCTGGGCCTGATCAAGGATGTGGCCGACCAGACCAACCTGCTGGCCCTTAACGCCGCCATTGAAGCCGCCCGCGCGGGCGAAGCCGGCAAGGGCTTTGCCGTTGTGGCCGACGAAGTGCGCAAGCTGGCGGAAAAGACCATGCACGCCACGGACGAGGTCGCCGGTTCCATTGCCGGCATTCAGACCGGCGTGCGCGACAGCGCCAAGGCTACCAACGAGGCCGTGTCTCTGGCGCGTCAGGCTACGGAGCTGGCCGACAGCTCCGGCGCGCGCCTGAACAATATTCAGACCGTCATCGGCGAGGCCGTGACCGATATTGAATCCGTGTCTCAGGTGACGACGGAACAGGCCGACGCCTGCGCGCAGGTGCTGAAGCAGATGGAAAACTTTGCGCAGCAGGCTCAGGACGCCACGCGGACTATGGAGGAATCGACGGATTACGCCTCCAAGCTGCGCCGTCTCTCCGACGATCTGCGTCAGATGATCGATGCCATGCGCAGCGAGCGGCGCGGCGATTCCCGTCATGCCGTGACCGAACCGCATATGTTCAAGGTAACGGACATCAACGGCAACAGCTGCGAATGCACGGTGCTGGATGTGAGCGTTTCGGGTATGCGGATGCACAGCGACACGGGCTTTACGCTCCGCGAAGGCGAGGCCGTGGTACTGAGCGCACCCAAGCCGCCTTTTTCCAAGCTCTTCCCCCGTACGGACGCGCAGGTCGTCTGGGTGGACGGCAAGCTCATGGGCGTCACCTATATGACCCGCATCAGCGCCGGCGCTGTGGAACAGGTTGTGCGCGAGGCCAATATCAAGGCCTAAAACCTGTTTTCTCGACAATGCTTCTCAAGGGCCGCCTTCGGGCGGCCCTTTTGCATTTGAGGGGTTTCCTGCTGCCGGAACGGCGCTTCTCCTGCTTGTTCACGTGAACTGATATGGAGTATTCAGCCGATCCCGACGTATTCGGGGCGGGATGATGTATCGGAAAAGGCAGGGCGAAGAAAAAAAGCCGCTGCGCCGGACGTATGCTGTCTGCTTCCTGAAACTAGAGCGTTTCAACTTTGAAAAAGGTGAAACGCGAGGCGGCAGCACAGCGCCGCCCGGCCCAAAGTGAGCGGAAAAAACGCGCTTTTTCCGCGAAACGACAGGCCGTATGGTTTGAAATGCAAAGCATTTCAAACTGGAAATGCTCCAGGGCTGCGTGCAGCGCGCGGAAGCGGCGAGAAGTATTTTCGACATTTTGGTTGTTTTTTGTGACGCGGGGCGTTTCAACTTTGAAAAAGGTAAAACGCGATGCGGCGGCACGGTGCAGCCCGGCCAAGAGTGAGTGGAAAAACTGCGTTTTTTCCACGAAACGACAGGCCGTATGGAGAGCATTTCAAACTGAAAATGCTCCAGGGCCTGTTAACACTAATTTTCTATTTATTTCAAACAAATAGAAAATGAAGACTACACAGAGCCGCTGAAAGGTACTTGCCGCATGGCCTGTACCCTCTTTGAAAAAGCGCGTTGGGGGAAGGATGGGGGGGCTGGGGGGAAGGAAACACCCCTTGCGCGCTAGCCAAGGGGGTTTCCTTCCCCCCAGAAGAACAATTTAGTGTTAACAGGCCCTAAAGCAGCGTGCCGGAGCGCGTCAGGCCTCGGTCGGAGCGGCACGGAGCAGGCGCTCCACAAGGAAGATGCAGGCGGCGCAGAAAACGATTCCGACGGCCAGAGCGAGCAGGTTCCCGGGCTGGAAAAGGCGCAGGGCCAGCTCCATTTGCTGTGCGCTGTCCGCCGCAGCCGTGACGGCCTGCCGTAAAAAGAGCACCTTCCAGAGCAGGAAAAAGCCGGCAAGCAGGGCCATGCCGCCGCAAAGGGGCGCGAGACGGGGCCAGCGCCAGCAGAACAGCGCCGTCATGGCGCAGACCGTCGCCGCATAGTCCGGCATGCGCCAGCCCAGCGCCGTGGGAACGGCCGCGGCGGGCGTGACCAATACCCCCGCCAGCGCGCAGGCCAGCGCGGCCATGCCGCAAAGTACGCGCAGCCGGGCGGCATCGAGGCTCAGGGGCGAGGCCGCGCCCTGCCGCAGGGCCGCCATGCCGCAGGCGGCGGAGAGCCCCGCCAGCGCCAGATACAGCGGCCAGAGCGGCGGCAGGGAAAAACTCTGCAGCAGGCAGAGGCGCAGCGCCTGCGGTACGGCCGCCACCGTGGCGGCCGCAGCCAGCGCCAGCGGCAGTACAACGCCCCAGCCGGGGCGGACATCCTCCCGGCGGCAGCGCCACAGGCCCGCCAGCGCGCAGATCAGCAGGGCTCCGGCGCAGATCATGCCTTCGACGGACCAGCCCGCCGCCTGCGAGCGCAGCGCCGGGAGCTGCGGCGTTTGTCCCATGCCGACGGCCAGCCCGGCCAGCCCCAGCAGGGCGCAGCCCGCCGCATGCGCCAGCCAGGGACGGGCCGCGTTACCCGGCAGGGGAGAGCGCCGCCGCCGGGCGGCATCCGCGCAAAAGAGCAGAGCAGCCGCGGCCGCCGTGGAAAGCGCAAGCAGGACGAGCGTTTCCCACGCTCCCGGAAGCGGCAGGCCAAGATGTTGCGTTGTCATAGGATAAGCTCCTGTTGGAACGGGAGCAGGCTCCCGGCTCATAATCAGTATCGACAAAAATGTGGATTTTCTGCAACTGCTGAATTTATGAAAAGAAATTCTTTCTGTCCAGTGAGAACACGTTTTTGCGCAGGAAAAAGCTACATAAATGTGGAAAATAAAGAGGCAGCACGGGTCGCGTAAACAGTCAATTTAAATAATATCTTTTTATTTTAGTATGTTGTTTAAATAAAATGCCAGAGGCACGCTTGTTGCTCTACCGGAGACGTTCCGGGGCGGCGCTGCCGCCGCCCGTGTCAACAAGGAGAAGGTTATGAACGTCACCGACACTGCCTTTGTACTGCTGTGCGCCTCCATGGTCATGCTCATGACTCCGGCGCTGGCGCTGTTTTACGGGGGGCTGGTTCGCTCCCGCAATGTGCTTTCCACGCACATGCACAGTTACGCCTCGCTGGGCGTCATTTCAATTCTGTGGGCGTTTTTCGGCTATTCGCTGGCCTTTGGCGGCGACATCGGCGGCCTGATTGGCGACTTGTCCTATCTTTTCCTGCGCGGCGTGGGCGCGGAAGCGGCCCCGGCTGCCTCCCAGCTGCCGCACAATGCCTTCATGGCCTTTCAGGGCATGTTTGCGGTGCTGACCGTGGCCCTCATTTCCGGGGCCTATGCCGAGCGGATCAGGTTCGGGGGGATGTTGTGCTTTTCCTGCCTCTGGCTGGCTTTTGTTTACTGCCCCATGGCGCACTGGGTCTGGGGCGGCGGCTGGATGATGAAGATGGGCGCGCTTGATTTTGCCGGGGGCGCCGTGGTGCACATGGCCTCCGCGGCGGCGGCTCTTGCCTGCGCGCATGCCGTGGGTCCGCGCCGGATGGCGTCGTCCGCGCTGCCGCACAATCTGCCCCTGACGCTGCTGGGCGGCGGCCTTCTCTGGTTCGGCTGGTTCGGTTTCAATGCAGGGAGCGCCCTTGCTTCCGGCGGTCTGGCCGCGCAGGCGCTGGTCAATACGCATCTGGCTTCCGCGGCGGGGATTGTGGGCTGGATGCTTATTGAATGGAAGCGCACGGGCAAGGCGACCACGCTCGGCGTCATCTCCGGCGCGCTGGCGGGCCTTGTGGCCATCACGCCCGGGGCGGGTTTTGTGGAGTCCATGTCTTCCATCGTCATCGGTTTTGCGGGCGGTCTGATCTGTTATGGCGGCGTCCTGCTCAAGAATCGTTTCCATTATGACGACGCCCTTGACGTGGTGGGTATTCACGGCATCGGCGGAACCTGGGGCGCGCTGGCAACCGGCATTTTCGCCTGCGCCTCCATCAATAACGTAAACGGGCTGATGTACGGCAATGCCGCCCAGTTCGGTATACAGGCGGTTTCCGTTGTGGCGACATGGGCTTTCGTCTACATTGCCAGCCGTATTCTGCTCAAGGTGACGGACATTCTTGTGGGGCTGCGCGTTTCCGCCGATGCCGAAGCCGTGGGCCTGGATCTTTCCGAACACAACGAACGCGGCTACAACCTGTAGTGCCGCACCCGGCAAAAGTGAGCGGAAACCCTCTGTTTTCCCGCGACACGACAGGCCGTATGGTTTGAAATGCGAAGTGTTTCGAACTGAAAATGCTCTCAGGAGGCAATCATGAAGAAGCTGGAAATCATCATCCGTCCCGGCAAGCTGGAAGACGTCAAGCAGGCCCTTTCCTCCGTCGGCGTGCACGGCATGAACTATACCGAGATTCACGGCTGCGGCCGCCAGATGGGACATGCGGAAATTTATCGCGGCCGTACCGTGCAGGTGGACTTTCTGCCAAAGCTCAAGCTGGAAGCCGTGGTGGATGACGCCGCTGTGGACAAGGTCATCGACGCCGTGTGCACGGCCGCTCGCACAGGGGCCATCGGAGACGGCAAGATATTTGTCTCCGAAGTGCTGGATGCCGTACGCATCCGCACCGGCGAACGGGGGACGGAAGCGCTTTAGAAAGGTTTCTGGGGGGAAGGGAAACCCCTCATCTCTGCTGTCGATGCCCGTAGCTTTCTTCGTCGCAACGGGCACGGCCTGCGGCCGCCATCCGGTCGCCGCTGGCGCGGGAGGTGTTTCCCTTCCCCCCAGACCCCCCAACCCTTCCCCAGCGCGCTTTATTCAGGAGGATGCACAGCGCGGGGATACCGGCGCTTTCCTCACGGCAGCCGTCCCCCGGTAAGGAGAGTCCGGGAAAATTTTATCTTCCGGGGCGGAGCGGCACAGCGGGCTTTTCTTCTCTCGGTAAAGCGCGTACAAGCCTGGATGTTTCATTGGTCAATCAAACAAGGAATGATCATCCATGACTACCGCTGCTCTTTCGGCTCATCTGCTGCCGCATACGCCGAAGGCGTTCTATCGCACGGCTCTGATGGCCTTTTTTTTCATCATGGGAGTCATTTTTGCCTCCTGGGCCATTCGCATTCCTGATGTGAAGGCCGCTTTGCATCTTTCCGATGCCGAGCTGGGAGGTCTGCTTTTCGGCGCGCCGCTGGGCCAGCTTGTGGCCATCGTGCCTACGGCATGGCTGATCGGGCGCATCCGCAGTCGGCGGACCATCATTCTGGGCATGCTGCTCATGCCGGCGGCGCTGGTGTCGCTGTCGCTGGCCGGCGGGCATGTTTCGCTGTTTATCTGCCTGCTCTTTTTCGGTTTTGCCGACAACATGCTTAATATTGCTCTCAACTCGCAGGCCGTGGGGGTGGAAACCCTGTACGGGCGCAGCATTATGGCCACCTTCCACGGCATGTGGAGCCTTGGCGGGGTGACGGGCGGCATCGTGGGGGCCATTCTTGCGCCGCTCGGCGTTTCGCCTTTGCACCATTTCTGTCTGATTGCTCTGGTGGCTGTCGCCGTTCTGGCGGCTCTGCGCTCCTGGACGCTGCCGCGAGAGGTGCGCGTCGGTCGTAAGGAAACGGAGACGCGCCGTCCTGTCCGTTTTGACATCTATCTTGCCGTGCTCGGTTTTATCGCTTTCGGCAGCATGGCTACCGAAGGGGCCATGTACGACTGGAGTTCCGTTTATTTCGCGCAGGTTGTGCAGCCCGGCGAAAGCCTTGTGCGGGTGGGTTATGTGGCCTGCATGAGCGCCATGGTCCTTGGGCGTCTTATGGCTGACGGACTCATCAACCACTACGGCGTCGCGCCGGTGCTGCAACTCAGCGGCCTGTGTATCGCCGGGGGAATGGCGCTGGCCCTGCTCCAGCCGGAACTCGGCAGCGCCGCCGCAGGCTTTGCTCTTGTGGGCTTCGGCATGGCCTCCATTGTGCCCATTTGCTACAGCCTTGCCGGAAAGTCCACCAGAGTTCCTCCGCAGGTGGGCATTTCGCTGGTGTCGTCCATCAGCTTCTTTGGTTTTCTTGTCTGCCCGCCCACGGTGGGCTTTCTTTCCCACCTTGCCGATCTGCGCTGGGCCCTGTCACCCATTGTGGTTGTGGGCCTGCTCATCACCCTTGCCGCGCCGCTGCTCCGCCGTCTGCGGCCCTGACGGCGGAAAAATACGGGGGAGGCTGCGGCAGGAAAAGCCGCAGCGTCTCCGAATTGTCTCATTCTCCAGAGTGTTGCAACTTTGAAAAAGGTGAAACGCGAGGCGGCGGCACAGCGCCGCCCGGCCCAAAGTAAGCGGAAAAAACGCGTTTTTCCTGCGAAACGACAGGCCGTATGGTTTGAAACGCACAGCGTTTCAAACAGACAATGCTCTAACCGACCAGCGCCTCGGCGCGGGCGGTGATGGCTTCCAGATTGACCTCGTCGCCGGAGAGACGATCCGTGCATTCGCCGCCCTTGTAGAACAGGAAGGTGGGCACGCTCATGACTTTGAGGCTGATGCAGAGGCGACGATTGCCGGCCACGTTGACCTTGCAGATCTTCACCTTGCCTTCAAGACGTTCGGCGAGCTTTTCCACGTCGGGCATCAGGGCAAGGCAGGGGCCGCACTGGGGGCCCCAGAAATCCAGCACAACGGGGAGGGAGGACTGGGTCACTTCGGCTTCAAAATTGTCCTTGGTAATTTCGATCATTGTTATTCTCCTTCCGAAGGCGCAAGAAAGCCTTCACGTTGCAGAATGGCGACGGCCCTTTCCTTATGGGACGCCTGAACGCGGATCACCGGGCCTGTGCAGCCCATGGCATTTTCCGCATAGATATTTTCTTTCCAGAGGGCCTGCGTGGCAGGTTCCAGATCGAGCACGTCCACGCCGGTAATCTGCGCGTCCATAGGCACGGCGGGCGGCGCTGCAGGAGCGGAGGCCGCCGCCGCGGGAGCCGCGGGGGCAAGCTGCGCAAGAGCCTCGTCCAGACCGGCGGCGCGCGCCGCGGCCAGTTCCCGGGTCACGATGCCCGGCAGATCGGCGGCGGAGCAGGTTGCGGCCAGTTGCAGGGCCTGCGCCGCCACAGGCGCGCCCGATGCGCGGGAAATGATGGACACTACGCGCGACCAGCCCTCGCCCACCGAGGGGCCGTAGCCCCAGCCGACGGTTTCCCGGTAGCCGCCGGAAGTAAAGGTGGCAAAGACCTTGACCAGCGCGTTGCCGGTCAGGCTGTCGCAGACAAGCACGTCCACGGTTCCGGCTACCAGATCGTTGCCGCGCAGCAGGCTCCCGCCGTCGCCGCGTCCGCTGGTGCCGAAATTGACGTCATAGCCCGCATCGCGCAGGCGTTGCAGGGCGCGCAGCGCCTGTGCCGCGCCGTCCTGATTGAGAAAGGCCAGCGAAGGCCGCGCAATGCCCGCGGCTTTGGCCGCAGCCAGGCCGTAGATCGCATTGAGCAGCAGCGCCGGGCCGCGTCTGGCATGGGACATGCCCGTGCAGGAGGCCACAAAGAGCGGCCTGCCGCAACCGGGGGTCTGCATGCGGCCGATGGTGGTCACGCCAATGGGGAAGGGGTAATGCAGGGCCACGGCCCCATCAATGCGGCCTTCGGCAAAGGCCGCGTCAAGAGCGGCCGCGCGGGCCTCGTCGCTGTCCTCGCAGGGCAGCCAGTCGAGGTCTTCCCAGCCGGGCTCGGGCGTCCCTATGGCCAGCACGCGCAGACCGGGGCGCGCTTCCTGAGCCATGCGCGCGCCGCGCAGCAGCTCTTCCGCGCCCAGCTCGCCGCCGCCGACCATGAGGGCGATCCGCCGCTCAGGCCCGCACGCACGCGCCGTGCGCACGATATCCGCCAGAGCTTCGGCAATACGTTGTCTCTTGAGGTTATCCATAGTTTACCCCTTGAGCTTCCCGGCCATGTCTTCCATCACTTCCAGCAGCACGGCGCGCACGTCCTGCGCATCCACGGCAGCGGCGGCAGGCTGCGCCACAGGCTTTTCCACAATGAAGGAGGCCCCGTCGGCCAGATTGGTCAGACGCCCGAGGAACAGGCTCCCCTTGCCGATCAGCATGGCGCGCTGCATGCGCCCTTCACGGATGGCGTCCACGGCATGGCCGAGGAAGGGAACGCCGGAAGGAATGTGACCCTGCGTGGGCGCGAAGCCCGGCACGCCGTGCGCGGCCACAAAATCGGCAATGGCCGTGCGCTCAAGCTGGCCTTTCATGACGGCCAGCGCGGCAATCATTTTGTAGTTGGCTTCCGGCACGTTGCCCGCGCCCGCAGGCAGAGTGATTTCCGGGTCGTGCAGCTCGGGCGCGTACACGTCCACGTCGTTGAAGCCCAGACCGGCCGCCGTCAGAGGCTCATAGACCAGCGCCGTGGTCACGGCCTGCGGCGAAGCGCCCGCGCTCACGCTGTGCTTGCCGATGGCGTCAAGACGGATGGCGGGCGTCTGGCCGTCGTCGGGGCCGAGCAGCACGGCAAAGCCGCCCAGGCAGCACTCCAGCGGCGTCACGTTCTTTTTCAGATGCTCGCGCGAGTTCATGAACAGTTTGGGAATGCAGCCGCCGCTGACCACCGCCACATTCTTGCGGACGCCCGCGGCAACCATGCTGGCGGATGTGATGATGGCCGCCACCGGCGCGGCGCAGAAGGCGCGCACGTCAAAGCCGCTGGCATGGGAGCAGCCCGCGCTTTCGGCTATGGCCTTGGCCATGTTGCCGCCGCCGCGCTGATTGATGTCGCCCGCCGCCTCTTCCGAGCAGTCCACCACGAAATCGATGTCGTCGGGCGTCAGGCCGGAATTTTTGATGAGGTGCAGCAGAGACAGCACGGCTCCGGCCTTGCTGGCGATGTTTTCCAGCAGCACATGAGCGGAAAGATTCTCGTCAACTTCATGGCCGCGACGGCAGCAGCCCACGACCTTGCCGCCGCAGTACAGGGGCAGCGCATGTTCATTGTTGATATGCGCCTCAATTTCCGCGGCTTCATGCCCGGCCTCAAGGCGGGCAATCTGCACGGGACCGATGACGGGGTGGCTTTCCAGCTTTGCCTTCATGGCCGCGGCAAAGTCCTTTTCCAGCCAGATCAGATCAAAGACGTCGCAGATGTCCAGCAGGGCCAGAAATTCATCTTCGGGCATGATTTCGCCGTAACGGCCGTAACGCGTCGGGCTTTCCGCAAGATGCTCCATGCACGGACGCACCGCCGCCGCAAAGGCGGGCATGTCCAGCGCGCCGATATAGGCCAGATTGGGCGCATAGCGGCTCACGACGTCATAACCCGGAACCTTTGCCGCCAGATCGGTCAGGAAAGGGGAATCCGGCTTGGCGACCCGTTCCTGCCACGGCGTCGTGCCGTAATGAAACCCCAGTTCGGATGCGTGGTTGAGGCAATAGGCTGTGCCCCTGATACCGACATATGCCATATGAAAAGCCTCCTCGGCGTGTTCCGTTCACGGTTTGAAATTCGGGATTTCCGGGGGGAAGGGAACCCCCTTATCTCTGCTGTCGATGCCCGTAAGGCTCCTGCGTCGCCTAACGGGCACGGCCTGCGGCCGCCTTCGGTCGCGGCTGGCGCGCAAGGGTGTTCCCTACGTTGGGCCGGGCGGCGCTATGCGTCGCGTTTCACCTTCTTCAAAGGTAAAACGCTCCAGGGCCTGTCAACAGTCATTTTCTATTTATTTCAAATAAATAGAAAACATAGCCTACACATATCCTTTGAAAAATACTTGCCGCATGGCCTGTGTCCCCTCTGAAAAAGCGCGTTGGGGGAAGGATAGGGGGTCTGGGGGGAAGGAAACGCCCCTTGCGCGCTAGCCAAGGGGGTTTCCTTCCCCCCAGAAGAACTATTTAGAGGTAACGCTCTCTAGCCGCCGACAATGTGATGATAGGCGGACATGGCGGCGAGAGCGCCGTCGCCCGCGGCGGTCACGACCTGCCGCAGAGGCGTGTCGCGCACGTCGCCCGCGGCGAAGATGCCCGGTACGGAGGTCTGGAGGCGGCGGTCCGTCTCAATCCAGCCGCCGTCGGTACGGCGGCAGACATCTCCCAGAAAAGCGAGCTGCGGCACCGTGCCCACAAAGACAAAGACGCCTGCCAGCGGGATGTCGGACGTTTCGCCGGTTTTGACATTGCGCACGGTGATGCCTTCCACAAGCTCCGTGCCGTTGATGCTTTCCACCACGGAATCCCACACGGGGACGATTTTGGGATTGGAAAGGGCGCGTTCGCTGGGCACGCGATCGGCGCGGAATTCATTGCGGCGGTGCACGATATAGACCTTGGAAGCAAAGCGCGTCAGGTAGCAGGCTTCCTCAACGGCGGTATTGCCGCCGCCGATGACGGCCACTTCCTCATCGGTAAAGAACGCCCCGTCGCAGACGGCGCAATAGCTCACGCCCGCGCCGGTCAGCGTGGCTTCGCCGGGGCAGCCCAGACGGCGGAACGCCGCGCCCGTGGCGATGATGACGGCCTTTGCGGCAATGTCGCCCGCGCTGGTGTGCACCACGTGCGCGCCTTCGCCGGGCGTGATGCCCGTCACTTCGGCCCGGCGGAATTCGCAGCCCAGATGCTCGGCGTGATCATGAAAGGTCTTGCCGATATCCGTGCCGGAAATCATGGTCTGGCCGGGCCAGTTCTCCACTTCGCTGGTAATGAGAATCTGCCCGCCGAACGAGCCCTTTTCCAGCACCACCAGATCAAGACCGGCGCGCTTGCCGTAGATGGCGGCCGTCAGACCGGCGGGGCCGCCGCCGATAATCACAAGTTCCTTCTGTTCCATACAGCAAACCTTTGTATTTCCATAAATCAGTGTTTGAAAGGCAAAGCGCTTCACGCTGAAAATGCTCTACCGGGGGACGGCCGGCACAGGAAAGGCGGCAGCGTCTCCGTAACGCCGGATTTACCCATATAAAGCGCGTTTGGGGGAGGAAGGGGGGAGCCCGAGGGGGGAAGGAACATCCCTTTGTGCGCCAGCCAAGGGGTTTCCTTCCCCCCTCGGAACAACACTCACTCTCCCCCTCACCGTCTAACTAAAACACCGTTTGTTCGCTGACGTTGGTCGAAAGGGCCGTGAGGGCCTTTTCAACCAGCTTGCGCCGGAGAGCCTTTTCCTCGGCGGCGTCAAGGGTCGGATCGCCCAGCGGATGCGGAATGGCGACCGTGGGGATGATGCGGTTTGCGCCCACGCTCTGGGAAATGGGCACGATGGACGCCATATGCACAACCGGCATGTCGCCCGCGTCTTCAATGGCCTTGGCAAGCGTTGCACCGCAACGCGTGCAGGTGCCTCAGGTGGATGTGAGGATGACGGCCTGCACATTGGCCGCGCGCAGCTTTTCGCCGATTTCCGCGCCCCACTTGCGGGCATTGCTGACGGCCGTGCCGTTGCCCACTGTGGCATAATAAAGATGATGCAGCTTGCCTATGCGGCCTTCCTTTTCCAGATCACGCAACACGTCCACGGGCAGCACGCGGTCCGGGTCCTGATTGGCGTAGGTCTGATCATAGCCGCCGTGAGCGGTCTGATAGGAACCGGCCTGAAGGTCCGTAACGCCGCTGATGTCGTATTCGCCATAGTTGCGGGCGCTGGAAGCGGCGATGTGATCGGGGTTGCCCTGCGGTACGATGCCGCCGGAGGTCACCAGGGCGATGGTGGCGTGGGCCATGTCTTCCACGGCGGGACGCGGGGTCACGCGGTCAAAGACGGGCATCTTGTATTCGGTGACGAAGGGTTCGCCGCGCAGCTTCTTGAGCAGCATGTCCACGGCGCGTTCCGCGCCGATCTTTTCATAGAAGGTGTTCACGCGCACGCCGCGCTCAATGTAGCCCTCGGCTTCGGGGCTGCCGAGCTTTTCGCCGCGCAGCAGCTTGCCCATGAGGGCGGCCATAGGCGGCAGAGCCGTACCCATGCCGCGCGCGTTGTCGCTGGTGGGCACGATATAGGTGGAAGCCTTGTAGAGTTCCACGCCGGGATTTTCGGGGAACATGGCCGCAAGGCTGATAAAGCCCGCCTGAGCGGCCGCGGCGCAGGCAAAGCCGCAGGCCATGC
Organism: Candidatus Desulfovibrio intestinigallinarum; assembly: GCA_019114565.1. Taxonomy (GTDB): domain Bacteria; phylum Desulfobacterota; class Desulfovibrionia; order Desulfovibrionales; family Desulfovibrionaceae; genus Desulfovibrio; species Desulfovibrio intestinigallinarum. Next base: position 16,101 of record DXFI01000262.1, read on the forward strand.
CGTAGCGGCCGGCATTGAAGGCGGGTCCGGCAATCAGGGCCTGCGCGTCATGCTTGCGCAGAGCGTCCACAATGAACGCGCCCACTTCTTCCTGATGGGAAACGCAGTAGTTGTCGCCGCAGACGATGGTGGCCACGATTTCCACATCCGCGCCAAGCAGCTTGGCAAGTCCGAGGCCGGGCCCGGCCACGCCTTCCCGAATCTCGGGCGGCAGATCGGCCTTGTCCTCGCCGCCCACGCCGCCGAAGAACTGATTTATATAATGAATGATGCGGTAGCTCATGCTGATTCTCCCCGATAAGCTAGATGGTGTAGGCGCCGAGACGGTTGAAGCCCAGTTCGTTGGTGGCGGCCATGATGGCCTGGAGTTCCACTTCCAGCGAACCGTCGGGCTTGAGCGAGCCGAAGAAGCCGCCCGCGATGACGTCGGCCTGTCCGATATCGCCGATGACCTTCTGCATGGGCGGCAGAAGGATGGTGGCGTTGGCATTGCCGCCGGTCACGCAGGCGTCGCCTTCCACGCAGGAGTCGGCCAGCGACTGGCTCGCGCCGTTGGCTCCGGCGAATTCGTCCGTCACCAGCACGGTGCGGATGCCCGCCTTTTCAGCCTTCACGCAGTTGAGCACGAGATCGGCATCGGGGTTGCCGAAACCTTCTTCGGAAATGACCACGGCATCCACGCCGAGCATGGAGGCCAGCTTGACGGCGTAGGAAGACGAACGCTGCTTGTCGGCCAGCGTCACATTTTCATTGGTGATGACCACGCCGACGAAGTTCAGCTCCTTGCCGTGACGATCGTAGAGCGCCCGGATGATGGGGTTGTTCAGATGCACGTAGGTGTTGTTCTTGTCGCAGGCGGACACGCAGTTGCCGGAGATGATGGCGCCGTCCATGATTTCCGTGGGAGAAATGAGGGTGGGCAGGATGCGCTTGGCGTCCACGCCGTAAACCCACGTGTCATGCAGCAGACCCTGCGACTGCAGCATATAGATGTAAGCCACCTTGGGCAGCGCGCCGTGCGCGCCGAGCCCTTCGCGCAGGGAGGGCGCTTCGTAGCTTTCCACGGTATCGGCCGGATGCTCCTTGCAGTGCGCGGCCAGATAGTGCGCGGCCTTGAGACCGGCAATACGGCAGGCATGCTCGGCTTCATGCAGCTTCACATCCTCGCGCGGATGCAGCACCACGGCAAGGTTGCAGGTGCGGGAGAAGGGCGTGTAGTCCGCGCCGGGGCCGGACATGTCCACAATGCCTTCCTGCGCGGCCACGAGACGGCCGGTAGTCAGCACGCACATGCCTTCCAGCACCAGCGTCTTGCCCTCGCCGACGGTTTCCACGGGGCCGATGAAACCGGGAAAGACCTCGCCGGGGCCTTCCAGCTTGCAGCGCGGTTCGATGGCATCCTTGACGGGCATGATACGCACGCTGTCGCCGGGATGGGCGATGTCCAGTTCCACATCGGCAAGATGGGAATCTTCCAGCAGCAGGGCGCGCAGCTCTTCCGCATTGATGGTAAGGCAGCTTCCCTCAAGGCCGGTGGACGGCCCGAAACGAAGTTGCGAGACGTGTATCTTGTGCAGTTCAAGCTTCACGACTGGCCTCCTTGCACGGCTCCATGCCGTGCGTTCTATGGGGTAGTAACGAGTTCTGCTGCGGGCCGGATGTCGTACGCATCCAGCGTATGCCGCAACAGTTCATGATCGAGAAGGGAACAGGACTGGCACAGGGCCGGCGGGACCTCCGCCGGGCAGAGGCCGGGGGCGGCGGCATAGACGGCCGCCGCCTCTTCCACAAGGCGCAGAGAATCGCCGTCCACTTCGGGGCGGGCCGAAGGACGGGCGGGCGATGCGAGCAGAAGAGATCGGTAGGGCTGCTGGCGCGGGCGGAAATTACCGTAGAGCGGATGGTGCAGCAGACGCCAGCCGTAATGAACGAGATCGCGTCCGGCAGTCAGAACCTGAACCGCCGCCGCGTCAGTAAGGAAGCAGGAGAAATCGGAGGAAGAAAGGGACGCCCGCACGCCGTGCGGACGAAGCTCTGACCAGGGATGTCACAGATTCCCCGGCGCGTAGAGCTGCATACGTGGATTGTTGGTCAGCAGGACAAACGCCATAATCGGCCCCCATGCTGTTTGCATCTGTCATCGGCAGGGGCCAATTTCAGAGTGCGTCCGACCATGTTCCCTTGTGCCTGAGAGATTCGGTTTCCCTTTCCCCTTCGGCGGCGCCTGCGGCGCGCTCTCACATGGTCGTCATCCGCGTGTCTCTTTTTTGAAAGAATGGCCTTTTGTGATTTTTTTGTCAATAAATTTACGACTGCCGACGCCTGTTTTTTTTTCGTTTTTCACGTCGCCTCCTCTAAGGAGCTGCTTTTCTTATAAAACAAAATATTTCAAAATAATTCAATAAATTACAACGTCAGTTTATTTTTTTAAAATCGAACAGGCAAAAGCTAACCCCGCAAAAAGCCTTGAAATATGATTTTCGCAGCTATGCTTTTACTACTGCTTGAAAACTTTTTCACAATAAAAAATTTCTCCTGCTCCGGGAGAAGAAAGGCACATGTTTGCAGGAGTGTCCGCCAGCACAACAAATTTGTTTTGTCGGCCGTAAAAGCGCTTCCCTGTCCCACCCGGCGCGCCAGCCTCCCCTGTCCTGCGGCTGCTGCCCGGCACGGGCGGCAGGTCGCCTCCCCGGCGCGGGGCAGGGGGTGAGAGGGGTTCCCCCTCTACACCCCCTGCACCCCCGTACTCCCCCTTTGCGGTAACGCGAAAATAGTCTCTTGAGTTGGGCTGTACCCCGTCCGCCGCGTGTCGCGCGGGGCGTCGGCGCGGACCTTCCCGGCCTTGCCGGGTGATGTCCGCGCCTGCTGCGGCGCTCCGTC
>DXFI01000263.1 GCA_019114565.1 Candidatus Desulfovibrio intestinigallinarum
AAATAGCCGCCGGTAACGACGAACCGGCGACAGCAGACGCCGGGCCTTTACAAAACCCATCAGAAAACGTATAGTGTCCTATTCAATAGACACTAGTTCTTCCCCAGAACTGCCGCGCACAGGCAGTGGGAAGACGGAGAGGAACATGGATCAAAAAGACATCGAGTATTTCCGAAAGCTGCTCACCTCCATGCTGGATGAAGCCAAGCAGAAAGGCGATTCCACCATCGAAGAGCTGAACGGCAGCAACGAGCTTTTTGCCGACCCTGCCGATCGCGCCACTGCGGAATCCGATCGTTCCTTCACTCTGCGTATCCGCGACCGCGAACGTCGTCTGATTCGCAAGATCCAGGCTGCGCTGCAGCGCATTGACGAAGGCACTTACGGGATTTGCGAAGAATGCGGCGAAGAAATCGCCGTTGCGCGCCTCAAGGCCCGCCCCGTGACTCGTCTCTGCATCAACTGCAAGGCCAAACAGGAAGAGGACGAACACCTGAGAGGCGATTAGCTCACCTTTTGCGCGGCGCGCAAAGGCGGCGCCGCAAGTCGTGGCGTCCGTTTCCGTGTCGCGAAGCTGTCGCCGCGGCGATGTCTGCCTTTTTTGCCCAACTCCTTCCCGACAGGAAGGTGCCGCCTTCGGCCTGCGCCGCAAGGCGGCTTTTTTATGCCCCATTCCGGAGAAAACAGCGTATGGATGCCCATGTGTTCCGGGCCCTGTGCCACGCCCTGACCCCGCGTCTGGTCGGCGCATGGCTCGACAAGATTCAGGAGCCCGCCCCCGGCGTCACCAGTCTGGCGCTCGCCCTCCCGCACCATCCGGCCCCCGGCGCGGCAACGCCCGGAAGCTCGCGCAAGGCATGGCTTGTGCTGCGCGCCGAACGCAAGGACCCTTTTCTCTTTCTCACCCGCGACAAGCCCTCCGCGCCCGTATCGCCTTCCGCCCCCGTCATGCGGCTGCGCAAGTACGCCGCCGGGCGGCGAATTCTTTCCCTCGTGCCCGACTTTGCCGAACGCCGTCTCTGGCTGCTGCTGCACGGCGACGCCCCTGCCGGGCTCGCGCCGCGCAGCGAGGACACGCGCCCCGCGGCCCTCTGGCTGCTGCTGGATCTGCGGGAAGGTCCGGCCCTGCGTCTCCTGACCGAAGCTCAGAGCCCTCATCCCGTCGAACCGGCCTGGCCCGCTCCGGATCAGCTGGAAGAGGCCTGCCGTCAGTGGCGCGACTGGCCCGTAATCACGCCCGCGCTGCGGCGCGTGCTGCCGCTCATGGACACGCCGGATCAGGCCGCGCTGCTGGAAGATTTGCGCATGGGCGGCGGCGATCTTTTCCTCTATCAGCCCGTCGATGCCGCAGGCGCGGCCTGCGACGACCTTGAACCGCGCTGTCTGCTCAGCGCCTGGCCCCTGCCTCCGGAACGCAGGCCCGCTCTCTGGCCCGACTGGCGGGAAACCGCAGGCGACGACATTCTCTCGCTCACGGAGCAGGCCGGGAAGCTGCTGGTTCTGGCCCGTGCCGGGCGTGACGCCGCGGGTCTGGCCGCCGCGCCCCTGCTGCGGCAGGAGCGTAAGACAGCCCGGCTGCTGGAAAAAATGCGGGAGGAAGAAAGCCGTCTGCAACGCATGTGCGCTCAGCTCCGGGATGCCGAAGCCCTGCGGGCCAACCTCTGGCGCTGGCCTGCCGACGCCCGTCTCCCCTTTGTCGATGTGGAGGAATACGCGGACGACGGCAGCGTCACGACACGCCGCCTTGCCATAGATCCCCGCCGCACTGTGCGCGAAGAAATGGAAGCCCTCTTTCATGCAGCCCGCCGCGGCAGGCGCGGTCTGGATCATGTGGCCCGGCGCAGAAAAGAGCTTGAGGCCGAACTGGCCCGGCTGCAGCAGGATCGCCGCGGCATTCTGGCCGGTTCGCTGCCCGATCCGCGTCTTGCCGCTCCCGCTCCCACGGAGCAGGCCGCCCGTCTGCCGCGCAACGTGCAGCTCTTCATCAGCTCCGACGGCTTCGCCCTGCTGCGCGGCCGGGATGCCAAAGGCAACGGCGCGGCCCGCCGTATGGCCGCCCCCCACGACATCTGGCTCCATGCCGACGGCGGCCCCGGCTCCCACGTCATCATCCGGCGCGCCTACGCCGGGCAGGAAGTCCCCGAACGCACGCTGGACGAGGCCGGAGGACTGGCCGCCTGCAAAAGCTGGCTGCGCGACGCCGCCCGCGCCCGCATTCTCTATGCCGAAGTCCGCCACATCAAGCCCCTGCGCGGCGCGGCCCCCGGCACCGTGCGCATGGATAAAATCTGGCTCTCGCGCGAAGTGCCCGTCCGCCCGGAGCTGGAAACCCTGCTCGCCCCCGCCGCCCCGACCGTGCCGGAAGCGGAGTAGGAAGGGGGTATTTTCTGGGGGGAAGGAAACCCCCTTATCTCTGCTGTCGATGCCCGTAAGGCTCCTGCGTCGCCTAACGGGCACGGCCTGCGGCCGCCTTCGGTCGCGGCTGGCGCGCAAGGGTGTTTCCTTCCCCCCAGGCCCCCCATCCTTCCCCCAACGCGCTTTTATATGGAGGATGAATCGCTACGGGGATGCTGCCGCTTTCCCTCCAGCAACCGTCCCCCGAGGAAGATATTTTATAGTGAACGATAAATATTTAATCTCAACGCGTGCCGATCTTGCTGAAACGTTCCCGTCATTGCATGTTGACTTCTGTTGCAGAACAACTTTCTGGAGAAAGCCATGCCCGCACAACGCCCCCGCCAGTCCGAACCACGCGGCAAAGGCCGCCCGCGCGCCTTTGACCGGGCGCAGGCCCTGAACAAGGCTCTGGAAATTTTCTGGCGGCAGGGCTATGCGCCCGCCTCCGTAGCGGAACTGTGCAAGGCTATGGAAATCAATCCCCCCAGCCTGTACGCCACCTTCGGAAACAAGGCATCCCTCTTTCTGGAGGCCCTCCGGCATTACGAGCACACCTACTGGGACGCTCCGGCCCGGCGTTTTCTGGCGGAACCCGACGTCTATGCCGCCGTCGGACAATTTTTCCGGGAAGCGGCGGAAATCCTGCTTTCCCCGGAAACGCCCTGCGGCTGCATGGTGGTGCTGGCGGCCGTCAACATCTCGGATGACGAAAAAGAGATTATCGCAGCCGTCCGTGAGCTCAGACTGGCCACCAAAACCATGTTTGCCGACAGATTCCGGCGCGCCATACAGGACGGACAAATTCCTGCGGACACCGATGTCCCGGCGCTGGCTGGAGCGCTGAACACCCTGCTCGAAGGGCTTTCTCTTCAGGCCCGCGACGGGCTTTTTCAATCCGAATTGAAGGCCATTGCCGCGCACGCCGTGCGCATGCTTCCCCCTCGCTCCCAGCACGCCTGAGTTTTTCCTCTGTCACCAGCGGCAAAAAAGCCGCTGCACAGCCGTTGACAATTATTTATCAATCACTAAAAAATATCAGCAGCTCTGATAAGGAGGAAAGAATCATGAGCAAGCGCATTCTCATTCTGAACGGAAGCCCCCGCCTGAAGGGCAATACGGCCATGCTGTGCGATGCGTTTACGGAGGGCGCCGTCAGCGCCGGGCACAGCGTGACGCGCTTTGATCTGCAAAAGCTGGACATTCACGGCTGTCTTGGCTGTGTGAAGGGTGGCAAGGACCCGGCAAGCCCCTGCGTGCAGAAAGACGGGATGACGGCCATATATCCCGCCTACAGGGATGCCGATCTGATTGTGCTGGCGTCGCCCATGTACTACTGGGGATTCTCCGGCCAGCTGAAAACGGCGTTTGACCGGCTGTTTGCCGTAGCCGAGTGCAATCCCGGCTATGCGAACCCGCGCAAGGAATGCGCGCTTATCATGGCAGCCGAAGGCAACAGCCCGGATAACTGGAAACCGGTGCTGGACTACTACCGTGCGCTTCTTGACTTTTTGCAGTGGAAGGATCGGGGGCAGATTCTGGCGGGCGGAGTCTTTGAGGCCGGCGCGGTCGCAGGGCAGCCGGTACTTCAGGAGGCGCGCAGCTTTGGCGCTTCCCTGTAAAACCAGCCCCACGGCGACCACATTCTCGGAAAAACCAGCGCCCCCACATCCCCGCACCTCCGGGGGACAGCTGCTGAAGGGAAAGCACCAGAGTCCCCGGACCGCCTCATCCTTCCGAAAAAAGCGCGTTGGGGGAAGGATGGGGGGCTTGGGGGGAAGG
>DXFI01000264.1 GCA_019114565.1 Candidatus Desulfovibrio intestinigallinarum
TTTCGTGGCTCCCCGAGACGGACTTGAACCGCCAACCTAGTGATTAACAGTCACCCGCTCTGCCGATTGAGCTATCGGGGATTGCTTGAAGCAACGAAGATGCTTTTACGGCAATGCGTCCGCTTCGTCAAGCAAAAAAATAAAAAAATCCATTTTTCTTTTTCCCGGCTCCGGGGGACGTTACCGTCTCCCCTGAAAAAGCGCGCTGGGGAAGGGATGGGGGGCTCGGGGGAAGGGAAACACCTCTCGCGCTAGCGGAGGGGTTTCCCTTCCCCCCGAAAGAACCATTTATCCAGCAGGCCGGGCAACGGGGCCGGCCTCTACCAGACGGGCAAGCTTTTTGGCGTAGCGTTCCGCCTCGCTGTAGACGCAGCCGCAGTACGGCTGCCGATAGACGCCCCATTCCCGGGAGATATCAATACCCGCCTGCCAGTCTTCCCGAAAGTCCCGGTAGATGAAGCGGGGGCCGGGCATGGCCTGCGGCGCTCCCGGAACGGCGGGCATATCCTGCCCGCTCAGGCGCGCCCCCTCGGCGGCGATGGCATCATGGGGCTGATAGCGGGAATACAGCAGACTGGTGGAAAAAGCGTCAAAACCGTTGGCGGCCGCATATTCCCAGGCGGCCGCAACCCGGCTGCGACAACAGTAGTCGCAGCGCTGCGGCGGCGTGTCCCTGCCCTGCACGGCGCGCAGCCATGCCGTCAGATTCCACGCGGCATCATCGCAAATCACGGCAATACCCGCCCGATCGGCGCATTCCAGCACGGCTTCCCGCCGCCGCAGATATTCGCTCAACGGCTGGATGTTGGGATTGTGATACCATGCCGTCACCTCAAAACCTTCATCCTGAAGGCGGCGCGTCGGCATGATGGAACACGGCCCGCAGCAGACATGCAGCAGCAGACGCCGGCCGCCCTCGTTTCCGGCGGACATCAGGCATTCCCTCCGGCGGCGTCCTTCCCCATGCGGAAATCCACGCGAATCTTGAACAGACGCGTTGCAGGCAGATTGAGCACCGCAATGCCGGTTTCCCGCTCAATGGCCGCCAGCGTTTCGGCCTCCTGTTCCCGTGAGGGAGAAATCAGGGTGAACCAGATATTGTAGACATGCGCGCGCACGTAATTGTGCGTCACGCCGGGGCAGGCGTTGACCACCGCCGCAAAGGCGTCCATTCGATCTTCGGGAACCCTGGCCGCGCACAGGGTCGAAACCCAGCCCAGTTTTGCTGACTGAAAATTCGCTCCCATGCGCCGGATAATGCGGGCGGCGCGAAGAGCATTGACGCGGCGCAGGGCTTCCTCCTCGGAAATGCCCGTCTGTTGGCCCAGTTCCGCATAGGGACGCGGCGACAGAGGGAAATTGGTCTGAATAATATCCAGCAGACGACGATCCACGTCGTCCATGACAGAGGCGTTCATGGCAACTCCTTGCAGGCCCCGCATCAGCGCAGGGCAAAGTTGACGGCAAAACAGACTGCCACAATATAAAGCATCGGCGCAACCTCACGGCCGCGCCCGCTCAGCAGACGCAGCAGAACATAGGCGATAAAGCCGAGCCCGAATCCCGTGGCAATATTGAATGTCAGCGGCATGGTGATGATGGTCAGAAAGGCGGGCAAAGCCGTGGCAAAATCGTCAAAGCGAATACGCGTTACATCCTGCATCATCAGCGCGCCCACAATAATCAGCACCGGCGCGGTGGCATAACCGGGCACCACGGCCACCAGCGGCGTCATGAACAGCGCCAGCGCAAACAGCAGGGCTATGCATACGGCCGTCAGCCCGGTACGGCCGCCTTCGGCCACGCCCGCGGCGCATTCCAGATAGCTAGTGGCCGTGGTTGCGCCCAGAACGGCGCTGGTCATGGTTCCGATGGAATCCGTCACCAGCGCCCGATCAAGATTCTCTATGCGTCCGTCTTCCTGCATGAAGCCCGCCTTGCGGGCAAGACCGATCAGTACTCCCATATTGTCGAACAGATCCACCATCGTCAGCGTAAAAATGATGGACAGCAGCCCGTGCGACAATGCGCCGCGAATGTCCAGCGCCGCAAAGGTTTCCACAGGCAGGGGCACGGATGCCGAAAAAATTTTATCCGGCGGCGGCGTCAGCCCAAGCGCCAGCCCCAGTCCCGTAACGACGACGATGCCGATAATCAGCGCGCCGCGCACGTTGAGCGTCATCAGGACGCCACAGAGGCAGACCCCGAGCACGGACAGCAGCGTCGAAGGCCTGCTCAGATCGCCCAGCGCCACAAACGTAGCTGGGTCCGCCACGATCAGGCCGCAGTTCTTCATGCCGATGAAGGCAATAAAAGCGCCGATGCCCACGACAATGGCGTATTTGAGATCCATCGGCACGGCGTCAATAATCATCTGCCGCACGCGCGTGACGGTCAGCAGCATGAACACCACGCCGGAGATAAAGACGGCCCCCAGCCCCGTCTGCCAGGAATACCCCGCAGGACCGCAGACATAATAGGCAAAGAAGGCCGTAATGCCCAGCCCCGGCGCAACGCCCACAGGAAAGCGCGCCCACACCCCCATGATCAGGGAGATGATGACCGTCACCCAGATAACGGCGGCCACGGCCGATTCCCGGGGCATGCCCGCATCTGCCAGCATGCCCGGGACAACGAAGATCAGGTAGCACATGGCCATAAAGCTTGTCAGACCGGCCACCAGCTCCTGCCGCACCGATGTCTGGCAGCGCGTCAGGCCAAAACAGCGATCCAGAAAATGCGCAAAGCTCACAAAAATCCCTCCCTGTGGGGACGCGGACGCCCGCTCCGCGTTATGTGTTTGGGGGGAAGGGACCCCCTTCTGCTAGAGCATTTTCAGTTTGAAATGCTTCGCATTTCAAACCATACGGCCTGTCGTTTCGCGGAAAAAGCGCAGTTTTTCCGCTCACTTTGGGCCGGGCGGCGCTGTGCCGCCGCCTTCGCGTTTCACCTTTTTCAAAGTTGAAACGCTCTAGCGCGAGAAGTTTTTCCCTTCCCCCCAAGCCCCCCATCCCTTCCCCAGCGCGCTTTTTCAGAGGGGACAGGCGCTTCATGTATTCTATTTATTTGAAATAAATTGCAAATTCGTATTAACAGACCCTAACGTCTGCTGCCTACGCCGATGCCGACCGACTGTTCTCCGCGCACGGACACGCCGCCGCAGCCGCCCGCGGCCAGAAGCGCCAGCAGCAACAGCAGACACACGACAGCGCGGACCATCAGCGCGGCCGCTCCTGAGCGACCTTGGCTCCGGCCGGGACATCGGCCGTGATCCAGACGTTGCCGCCGATGACGGCCCCGCGCCCCACGGTTACGCGGCCGAGAATAGTCGCCCCGGCATAGACGGTAACGCCGTCCTCAAGAATGGGATGCCGGGCAATGCCCTTGACCAGCGTTCCGTCGGGGTTCTTGGGAAAGGACAGAGCTCCCAGCGTGACCCCCTGATAGAGACGGCAGCCGCGGCCGATGATGCAGGTTTCCCCGATGACGACGCCGGTACCGTGGTCAATGAAAAATTCTTCGCCGATGGTTGCGCCGGGGTGGATGTCGATACCCGTGCGCGAATGGGCCATTTCGGAGATGATGCGGGGAATGAGCGGCACCTGCAGGTCATAGAGCGCATGAGCAATGCGCTGATGCGTCATGGCATACATGGAGGGATAGCAGAAGATGGTTTCGCCGGGGCTGGTGGCCGCGGGATCGCCCTCGTAGCCCGCCTGTGCGTCTCCGGCCAGCAGATCGCGGATTTCCGGCAGGCGATCCATGAAGGCCAGCGCCTTGTCGGCGCTTTCCCGTTCGCAGCGCCCGCAGGCGTCGCGCGCGCCGTCGCAGGCAAAACACAGGCCGCAGAGAATCTGATCGGCCAGCAGGCGATAAATACTGTCAAGATTAGCCGCCAGATGATGACGCATGGACGCAACCCGCACCTTGCTTGCGCCGAAAAAGCCGGGAAAGATGGCGGCGCGCAGGCGATCCATAATTTCATTCAGCACTGTCAGGGAAGGCATGGCCGCGCCGTGAGCAGGACGATGCCAGACTTTGTCCAGCGACGAGGAGTGGCACAATATTTCCGTTACAGCGTCTATATGGCGCATGGCTTCTTCGCCGTCGTGCCGGGCCTCGGGACTGTACTGTTCGCTTTTCATCTGTTCTTCCTTTCCGTATCGCCTGCCGACGATGCCGCGCAAGATGTTCACGACGACCTGTCCGCATCCGGGAGGACAGGTCGTTTGCGCTCCGGGGCGGCGCGCTGGCGTAGTGTACACTGCGGTCCCCCGATTCCGCAATCTTACCCCCTCAAGTTTTCCGCGGGGCTGCCGATAGGGGTACATGAGCCGTCGCAGGGGAGTCCCTTCGACGCACCCTGCAAGGAGGATTTATCATGAATAGTCTGGAATCCGTACAGGCCGGCATCAACGTGGCCCTGTCCCGCTCCATCATGGAAATGCAGTCCAACATGGCCGCCGCGCTCATCAACGGCAGCCTTCAGGCCCCCGCCGACGGGTCCCGCGAAGCCGCGCTGGCCGCTCAGGGCATCGGCACCAAGCTGGATGTGGTTGCGTAATTCATAACCGCCGGCCCTTTGGGCACATCCTCTTTCGCGTCCGCCGGTCTTTCCGGCGGGCGCTTTTTCATTGCCATCGGCGCGGCATGAAGCTATGTAGGGAGAGGCGCACAGCACACCCTTTTTCCCTTTCTTACAGCTTCCATGCAGCAATCCATTCTTTCTTCTCCCACAGGAAGCCCCCGCAGGGGGCGTCGCCTGCTCTTTGTTCTTGTCCTTCTGGCAATTGCCGCCGCAGCCTTTCTGCTCTTCGGCAAAAAAGGCGGCCGCGGCCCCATGCCCGCGCCGACCGTTCCCGTCCGCGTGGCCACGGTACGGCAGCAGAGCATGCCGCATTTCCTCAACGGCCTGGGCACGGTAACGCCCTCCGCCGATGTTCTTGTGACCAGCCGTGTGGACGGGCAGCTCATGCGTCTGCACTTTACCGAAGGACAGCACGTCAGCGCGGGGGACCTGCTGGCTGAAATCGATCCGCGTCCCTTTGAGGCCGCGCTGGCTGAAGCGCGCGGCACGCTGGCCCGGGACAAGGCCCAGCTGGTCAACGCCCGCCGCGATCTCGACCGCTACGCCAAGCTGGCCGCCGGGGACTATATCGCCCGGCAGCAGTACGAAAGCCAGCGCGCCACAGTGCGCCAGTACGAAGGCACCGTGGCCGCCGACGAGGCCGCCGTTCAGTCCGCCGCCCTGCAGCTTGAATACAGCCGCATTGTCGCCCCCGTATCGGGGCGTCTCGGCCTGCGTAACGTGGACGAAGGCAATATGATCAAGGCCTCGGACACGGAAGGCCTTGTGCGCATTACCGAAATAACTCCCTGTTACGTGGTCTTCACCCTGCCGGAAAACCGTGTGCCGCTGGTCGGCACGGCGCTGCGCCGGACGCGGGAAGGCGCGGCGCGCCCGCTGGTGCAGGCATGGGACAGAGAACAGAAAAATCTGCTGGCCTTCGGCGAACTGCTTTCCATGGACAACCGCATTGATCAGGCCACAGGCACGGTGCGCCTCAAAGCTCAGTTCGCCAACGAAAAGCTGTCCCTCTACCCTAATCAGTTCGTCAATGCGCGCGTGCTGGTGGCGGAACTGCCCGATGCCCTGACCATTCCCACAGCGGCAGTACAGCTGGGCAGCCGCGGTTCCTATGTCTATGTCATCGACAAGGAAAATATTGCCCATGTGCGCACCATCACCCCCGGCATAGCCACCAACAGCCTGACCGTTGTGGACGAGGGCCTGCAGGCCGGAGAGACGGTCGTGGTGGACGGGCTGGATCGCCTGCGCGACGGACTGCGCGTCAAAATTGCCGCTACCGTCGAAACGCCGCAGGCCGAGGATATCCGCCCCGCCCTGTAAACGCCCCTGCTCCCGCCTTTCCGGGCATCGCCCTTGCGGTCCCCTGCGAAACATCAAGAGGGGGAAGGAAGCCAAAACGGTTTCCTTCCCCCTCTCAACATGCGGGCAACAACTTCTGGAGGATGTGTTGCGGGGAAACAGATCAGAATAAAAAAGGACTAGAGCGTTTCAACTTTGAAAAAGGTGAAACGCGAGGCGGCGGCACAGCGCCGCCCGGCCAAAAGTGAGCGGAAAAACCGCGTTTTTTCCGCGAAACGACAGGCCGTATGGTTTGAAATGCAAAGCATTTC
>DXFI01000265.1 GCA_019114565.1 Candidatus Desulfovibrio intestinigallinarum
AGTCTTTTTCTTTGCCAGCATAGGACCGATGACCGCCCACTTTTCATCTGAAATATCATGTCTGCTCATGCTCAACAGAAAAGCAGGTGTCAATTAAGATGTCCAGGCTTTTTTAGAAACAGCCCCTAGCGTGCAAAGGTGTTTCCTTCCCCCCGAGCCCCCCATCCTTCCCCAAACGCGCTTTATTTAGAAAAACAGGCAACGCCGCAGCGCCGCCGCTTTCCCTTCCTCGAACGTCCCCCGGCGGAAAATATTTTATGATTTCCCCGTACATCGGGAGTCATTACCCCAACGTGCAAAAAATAACCGGGAAGTCTCCACAAAAAACTCTGGGAAACGGCAGACTGACGGCTGCCGCGCATGCCGCGACACCCGCACGGCGATCTGACAAGCGACTTTTAGAGCATTTTCAGTTTGAAATGCTTCGCATTTCAAACCATACGGCCTGTCGTTTCGCGGAAAAAACACGTTTTTTCGCTCACTTTGGGCCGGGCGGTGCTATGCCGTCGCCTCGCCTTCCGCCTTTTCCAATGATAAAACGCTCTGGAAAGCTATTTCCCCAACCTATAAAAAAGAAAAGGGAAGCCCCCGCGAAAATTCCGGGGGACGCCCGAATAAAGGCTGTCGCGCGTGCCGCGACACCTGCCCAGCTACCTGACAAGCGATTTTTGAAAAAGGAGAGGGGAGTTTGAGGGGAGAGGGAGAAACTTTTTTTCGCCAGAAAAAGTTTCTCCCTCTCCCCTCAATATCAACCCCAAACCTGCATCACCTCCAGACAGGCGGACGCGGCCATGACACAGCCCCTTGTAGCCATAGACCATCTCAATCTTTTTCTTCCCGGCGACGCGGCGCATGAAGACGTGCTGCATGACATCTGCTGGACGATTCAGCGCGGCGAGCATTGCGCGCTCATGGGCGTCAACGGCGCGGGCAAGACCACGCTGCTGTCGCTGCTGCACGGCCTGCTGTGGCCGTCGGCGGGCAGCATTCACTGGTACGGGCCCGACGGGCCGGAAAGTTCGCCCATTGTGGGCAGATCCATTTCCGCGCTGGTTTCGCCCGCGCAGCAGGAGCGCTATCAGCGGCAGAGCTGGTACATCACGGGGCGGGAACTGCTGCTGACTGGCTTCGAGGATACGCCCCTTCTGTATACGACCACGACGGAAGAACAGGCGCAGGCCGTGGAAGACATGGCCCGGCAGCTGGACGCTCTGCCGCTGCTGGAACGACAGCTGCCGGAAATGTCGCAGGGACAGCTGCGGATTCTGCTGCTCGGCAGAGCCCTGCTGCGCCGCCCCGCGCTGCTTTTGCTGGATGAATGCGTGGACGGTCTGGACATGGGACACCGCCGCCGCTTCTTTGCGACGCTGGAAGCCCTGACGCAGGCGGCCGGTCCGGCCATGACCGTCATCATGAGCAGCCACCGCATGGATCAGGTGCCGGAATGGTGCGCCCGTCGGCGCTGGATTGACGGCGGCCGCCTGCTTCCCGAAGACGCCAGACCGCCCTTTGACGCAGGGGCCGAAGCTCTGCCGCCGCCGCAGCCCCGTCCGGCACTGCGCGCCGCGCCCGGAACGCCCGCGCTGGATGCCGCGCCGCTGGTGCGGGTACGGCATGCCACCGTCTTTCTTGACGGGGAAGAAGTGCTGCACGACATCAGCTGGACATTGCGGCGCGGGGAACACTGGCGCATTGTCGGCGACAACGGTTCAGGCAAATCCACCTTCCTGCGTATGCTGGCCGGGGATGAATTTGTGGCCACGGGCGGCGGCATTACCCGTTACCTGCCCGGCAACGGCGGCGAAACCAGCCTTCTGGAAGATATACGCAAGGGCATCCGCCTGGTTTCCGATTTGTCTCAGGCCCGGTACGGCTACAGCGTCAACGCACTGGACCTCGTCTGCTCCGGCTTTGACAACAGCGTGGGCATTTACCGGGATTTCAGCGCGGAAGAAATAGCCGAAGCCATGCGCGTCATGGAGGAGCTGGACGCGGCCGAGCTGGCGGACATTTCCATCCGGCAGGTTTCCACAGGACAGCTGCGCCGCCTGTTCCTTGCACGCGCCCTTGTGGGACATCCCGACGTGCTGCTGCTGGACGAACCCTGTTCCGGCCTCGATCCCATTGGCCGGGCGCACTATCTCGCCCTGCTTGACCAGTTGGCGGAACGGGGCATCCATCTTGTCTATGTGTCGCACGAGGAAAGCGAGGGGCCGTCATGCCTCAACCGGCAGGCCCGGATGGAACGCGGCCGCCTCAGCATCGCATAAGGCGTAGCAACGTAAATTTACAAACAATCTCAAACTAAAAAAGCTCAAAAAAAGAGCGCATTCAGTTTGAAATGCTGTCCATTTCAAACCATACGGCCTGTCGTTTCACGAAAAAACGAAATTTTTTCCGCTCACTCAGGGCCGGGCGGCGCTGTGACGCCGCCTCGCGATTCACCTTTTTCAAAGATGAATCGCTCCAGACTATCGCACGCTCCTGCATCCGTCTGAAAAAGCGCGCTGGGGAAGG
>DXFI01000266.1 GCA_019114565.1 Candidatus Desulfovibrio intestinigallinarum
TTCCCCCCAGGCCCCCCATCCTTCCCCCAACGCGCTTTATTCTGAAAAACGCGACGCTGCGGGAACGCCGACGCATTCCTCATGCCGCTCGTCCCCCGGAAGGGCCTTGATGTGTCTTTGAAAAAGGCAACACGCGCGAACGACAGGCCATATGGTTTGAAATGCACAGCCTTTCAAACTGAAATTGCTCTGGAATATCCTGTACCCAACAGAAAAGCCCGCCAAAATAGCGGGCTTTTCTGTTGGGGTTGCTGTCATGCGGACTTCCGGGGGACGGTTACCGCAGGGAAGGCCCTTGCGTTTCCGCATCGTGCTATTCTCCCGATAAAAGCGCGCTGGGGAGGGGGCTTGGGGGAGGGGAACCCCCTCTCGTGCCAGCAGCGACCGGATGGCGGCCGCAGGCCGTGCCCGTTGTGACGAAGGAAGCTACGGGCATCGACAGCAGAGATGAGGGGTTCCCCTCCCCCAAAATCAGCAACCTCCAGAACTCCTAAACCTTTTTATACATGGCTCCGCTGTCTGCCGAGCTGACGAGATGGGCGTAGCGGCGCAGGACGGGATAGGGGCAGTCCTTGTGCGGCGGCTGGAAGTTCTTGCGGCGTTCTTCCAGTTCCTTTTCATCCACGAGGAGCTCCAGCTTGCGATTGGGGATATCGATATGGATGATATCGCCTTCGCGCACCAGCCCGATAACGCCGCCGTCGGCGGCTTCGGGGGAAATGTGGCCGATGGCCGCGCCGTTGGTGCCGCCGGAGAAGCGCCCGTCGGTGAGCAGGGCGACATCCTTGCCGAGGCCCATGCCGGTAATGGCGGACGTGGGCGAGAGCATTTCACGCATGCCCGGGCCGCCGCGGGGGCCTTCGTAGCGGATGACGACAGCGTCGCCGGGCTTGATCTTGCCGTCGAGGATGGCGTGCATGGCGTCTTCTTCGCCGTCGAAGACGCGGGCGCGCACATCGCGGCACATCATTTCCGGAGCCACGGCGGACTGCTTGACGACAGCGCCGTTGGGGGCAAGGCTGCCGCGCAGGATGGCGATGCCGCCTTCCCTGGAATACGCTTTTTCGATGGGATGGATGACGTCTTCGTCAAGAATGCGGGCGTGGCGATCGGCGAGGTTTTCGCCGACGGTCTTGCCGGTGACGGTCAGGCAGTTTTTGCGGATCAGGCCGAGCTTGTCCAGTTCGCTCATGACGGCGGGGATGCCGCCCGCATTTTCCAGATCGATCATGTAGTGCTTGCCCGCGGGCGAGAGCTTGCACAGGTTGGGAGCCTTGCGACTGACCTCGTCGAAGATTTCAAGCCCGATTTCGAGTCCCGCTTCATGGAAGATGGCGGGCAGGTGCAGAGTAGTATTGGTGGAACAGCCCAGCGCCATGTCCACGGCAATGGCGTTTTCCACAGCGTCGCGGGTCACGATGTCGCGGGGGCGGATGCCCTTTTCCAGAATTTCCATGACGCGCATGCCCGCCTGCTTGGCCAGACGCAGACGCCCCGAAAAGGCGGCGGGGATGGTGCCGTTGCCGGGCAGAGCCACGCCGATGGTTTCGGCCAGGCAGTTCATGGAGTTGGCCGTGAACATGCCCGCGCAGGAGCCGCAGCCGGGGCAGGCGCGCTCTTCATAGGCCGTAAGTTCCTCTTCCGTCATCTGCCCGTTGCGCACGCGGCCCACGGCTTCGAACAGGGTGATGAGGTCGCCTTTCTGATCCCGGTTCAGATCGCCGGGCAGCATGGGGCCGCCGGAGACGAGAATCGAAGGGATGTTCAGGCGCATCATGGCCATGAGCATGCCGGGAACGCATTTGTCGCAGTTGGGAATAAAGACCAGCGCGTCAAAGGCATGGGCGCGGGCCATGATTTCAATGGAGTCGGCGATGAACTCGCGCGAGGGCAGAGAGAAACGCATGCCCTCGTGATTCATGGCCAGACCGTCACAGACGGCAATGGCGGGGAATTCCAGCGGCGTGCCGCCGGCCATGCGAACGCCTGCCTTGACGGCTTCGGCGAGTTTGTCGAGGTGCATGTGGCCGGGCACAACTTCGTTGGCGGCGTTGACCACGCCCACCAGCGGGCGGTTGATTTCTTCGCGGGTCAGGCCCAGGGCGTACAGGAGGGAGCGATGCGGCGCTTTTTCGAGGCCGCTTTTCATTTTTCTGCTGCGTTCGTCTTTCATAAAGTATCCTTTGCGGCGCGCAATGCCGGTTGGCGCGGCGCGGCACAAGCCGTCGCGCAAGCGACATTGTTACGAAAAAACGCCGGGGTCGTAAACCTCCGGCGTCGGGTGTCATAAGGGGACGGGATGAGCTGACGGGCTGTCAGCGCGGCGTCCCGGTATTGCTGGGGTGTATCCAGCCCTGTTCCAGTAGGCGGGCCGCCAGCCGGGTGACGGGCAGACCGACGACGTTGCTCCATGAGCCGCGCACTTCGGCGACGAGGAAAGCCCCCTGCCCCTGAATGGCATAGGCCCCGGCCTTGTCCAGCGGTTCGCCGGTGCGCACGTAGGCGCGCAGAATGTCGTCCGGCCAGGGATGGAAGCGGACGCTGCTGCTTTCACTGAAGCGCTCTTCCCGGCCGTCGGGGGTGATGAGGCAGACGCCGCTGATGACATGATGTTCCTTGCCGGAAAGATCATGAAGCATGCGCAGGGCGTCGGCATCGTCGCCGGGTTTGCCCAGCAGATGCGACCCCAGAGCCACGATGGTATCGGCCGCCAGCAGCAGGAGGCCGGAAGAGGGCCCCCCCACGAGGGCGAGAGCCGCCCGGGCCTTGGCTGCGGCGGCGCGCCGCACATAAGCGTCCGGTTCTTCGCCGGGCAGGGGGCGGGGTTCCGCGGCTTCGGGTACGCAGACGTCAAAGGGCAGTCCCCATTCTTCCATGAAGCTGCGGCGGCGCGGCGAGGCGGAGGCCAGAACCAGCCGCAGGCCGGGTTTCAGGCAAAAGAGGGGGGTGCTCATGCCCCGGCGACTCCGTCGGGGCGGTGTTGCAGGACAATATTGCCGTCCGTATCCAGAACGCTGAAGCAGCCGTCCTCATAGAGCCCGTAGCTGGCGCGCGAACCGCCCTTGGGCAGGCTGAGGGAGCCGGGATTCCAGAAATGAAGTCCGTCCAGCGTTTCGCCGCGCGGCACGTGCGTGTGCCCGCGCAGCAGGACTGTCCCCTTTTCAAACTGCGGAATGGGGGGCATTTCGGGAATATGATGCCCGTGGCTGACGAAGATGTGCAGATTGTCGGCGTCTATCCAGGCGCTTTCAGTGACGGGGAAGGGCAGCAGGCCGAGATCGACCTCGGCGTCGCAGTTGCCGCGCACGGCGGTGACGGAGCAGGGCAGGGAACGCATGGTTTCCAGCACGCCCAGCGTATCATAGCCCTGCGGCAGCCTGTTGCGCGGGCCGTGGTAGACAAGATCGCCGAGCAGCACGAGACGCTCCGGGGCAAGGGCGCGGGCGCGGTCGCAGATGAAGCGCAGGGCTTCCAGCGAGCCGTGCAGGTCGGAAGCGATGAGCAGGCGCATCAGTTGCGCCCTCCTTCCGTCCACTGATCGCGGGGGACGGCTTCTTCCACCAGCATGACGGGAATGCCGTCGCGCACGGGGTAGACCACGGCGCAGGCAGGACAGAGAAAACCGTCGGGGTTCCCGGTATCGCCCAGCGCTTCCAGCGAGCCGTGGCAGCGGGGGCAGGCCAGTATTTCAAGCAGCTCTTGCGTGTTCATCGAAAAAATCCTCTGCTGTACCCTTAATCCTCTGAGGAAAGGGATTTGACGGAATGGCGTCGTTCTTTCGGGGGGAATCCCGGGAGCGGCGTCGAGGGCGAGCATAGCCGGAGCCTGTGCGCGATGCAAGCAGAGGGGAAGGGCGGCCGTTGCACTTGCTTTTTTTGCATGATGACTTAGGGTGGAGGGAGAGAGGATTGTGTATGAAGCTTGTTGATCTGCATACCCACACCCAGGCTTCCGACGGTACGAACGCGCCCGGCGCTCTGGTGCGGCTGGCGCAGGAGTGCGGTCTGGCGGCAGTGGCTGTCACGGATCATGATACGGTTTCGGGACTTGCCGAGGCTCAGGCCGCCGGAAAGGAATGCGGGATAGACGTGGTGCGGGGGTGCGAACTCTCGACCAGCACCGATATGGGCGAGATGCACATTCTCGGCCTCTGGCTGCCGGAGGATGTGAGCCTCTTGCAGGGCAAGCTGGAGTATCTCCGGCGCAAACGGGGCGAACGCAATATCCGTATTGTGGAGAAGCTGCAGGGGCTCGGCATCGATATTTCCATAGAGGAAGTTCTGGACGAAGCCCGGGGTGAGTCCGTGGGACGACCGCATATTGCGGCTGTGCTCATTCGTAAGGGCGTCGTGAAGGATATCGGAGCGGCGTTCAAGGAATATCTCGGCTATTACGGCAAGGCCTATCTGCCCAAGGAGGTCCTGGAACCGGAGGAAGCCGTGCGCCTGTTGTGCGAGCTGGGGGCGACCGTGAGCTGGGCGCATCCCATGCTGTCGAAGACCAGCGACGAATGGCGGGAAAATTTCCTGCGTCGTCTGGTGGATAACGGCCTGAGCGCCATAGAGGCCTATCACAGCGAACATTCCGACGCGGATGTGCGCGTCTGCATAGATATGGCGCGCCGTTACGGACTGGCCCTGAGCGGGGGGTCGGATTATCACGGGACCAACAAACCGAAGATTCGTCTCGGCGTCGGCTACGGGGGGCTGCGTGTTCCCTATGCCGTGTACGAGGCATTGCAGACGCAACGCGCCCGGCGCGGCCTGCCCGTGTAGGCCGTCCGGCGGCTGCGAGGGGACTTATGCGCCGTTTTTATCAGGAAAGCTGGCAGGGGATTCCGTTCAGCACCTTTTCGCATCTTTCCTTTTTTCATCTGGCGGAGCCCAAGTTCTACGGCACCTTCTATGAGGAGTTGTTTCGCCGTTACAAGGACTGGGAAGATCTGCCCGCGCAATGGCGTGAGAACAAGAAGCAGGATGCCGCATGGCTGGCGCGCATTCTTGAGGAGCGGCGGCGGGCCGAAGACTGGCCGCCGGATCGTCCCTTGCGCGTGCTGTCCATAGGCAGCGGCGTCGGTTACATGGAGCACGCCCTGCTGGAACAGGTTCCCGGGCTGGAGCTGCATGTCAACGAGCCGAGCACTGTGGGCATGCGCTGGCTGCGCAACATCATTCCGGCGGATCGTATCTATATAGGACTGCCTCCCGCCTGTCTGCCCCCGGATATCCAGTATGACATGATCTATCTTTCCGCAGTGGATTACAGTATACCACAGCGGGAGCTGGAACATCTGCTGGGAGAGCTCCGCTCCCAGCTGTCTCCCGGCGGCGAACTGGTCTGTCTGTCCGCCTCGCTGCTGGAAGAAGATTCCATTGTGGGCAGTCTGGTCAATCTGCTGAAGAATATCATCCGCTGCGGCCTGCATTTCCTTGGAGTGCGACGGCAGCAATTCTGGGGCTGGCGTCGCACGCGAGCCGAATACAAGGCCCTGTTCCGGGAGGCCGGTTTTGCCAATATCCGGGACGGATGGCTGGACGACAATGTCGAAACCTATTGGATTCGCGGCGTATAACGCGCCCGTCAAGGAGGGATGCATGGACGATGCGCTGAACAAGAGCGGCAATGAAATCTTGCAGCTGGTGACGTTTTCCATCGGTGAAGAGGATTTCGGCGTGGATATCCTCAAGGTGCAGGAAATCATCCGCATGATGGATATCACCAAGGTGCCGCGCGCTCCCGAATTTGTGGAAGGCGTCATCAACCTGCGCGGCAAGGTCATTCCCATTATCGACCTGCGCCGTCGTTTTGGCCGGGCCCCGCGGCCTCACGACAAGGATACGCGCATCATCGTCATCGAGATGAGCGGCATCATCGTGGGCTTTGTGGTGGACGCCGTGTCCGAGGTGCTGCGCATACCCAAGAGCACGGTGGAGCCGGCGCCGCCGGTCGTGGCGGGCGTGGACGCCGACTACATCAGCGGCGTGGGCAAGCTTGAGGATCGTCTGCTCATTCTGCTCGATCTCGACAAGCTGCTTTCCAGCGAAGACCTGGATATGCTCAGCGAGATATAACTCTGTTCCTTGCAACAACAAAAAACGGCGGAAGGTTTCTTCCGCCGTTTTTTGTTGTTTTAGAGCGTGTCAGGGTCTGTTAGAGCAATTTCAGTTTGAAATGCTTCGCATTTCAAACCATACGGCCTGTCGTTTCGCGGAAAAAGCGCGGTTTTTCCGCTCACTTTGGGCCGGGCGGCGCTGTGCTGCCGCCTCGCGTTTCACCTTTTTCAAAGGTGAAACGCTCTAATACAGATTTTCTATTTATTTCAAATAAATAGAAGCTTCGAACGCTCCTGTTCCTTCTGAAAAAGCGCGCTGGGGAAGGGATGGGGGCCGACTTATGCCAGACCGAGATCCTTCAGCAGGTTGTCCACGGCCATGCGGCCCATGGTATTGGACGAGCCCGGCGTGGACGAGGAGCAGTGGGAGCCCATGACCAGATTGTCCAGCGTATACCAGCCTTCTTCGGCGGGCGGTTCCTCTTCAAAAACGTCAAGGCCGGCTCCGTAGATGCGGCCTTCCTTCAGGGCCGTCAGCAGGGCCGCGCCGTCAATGAGGCCGCCGCGGGCCGTGTTGATGAGAATGGCCGTGGGCTTCATCATGGCCAGCCGTTCGGCGTTGATCATGTGGCGGGTGCTGTCGTCCAGCACGGTATGCAGGCTGATGAAGTCGGCTTCGCGGCAGATGCGTTCCACATCGGCGCGTTCGATGCCGTTTTCCGCGGCATAGGCGTCATCCCAGTAGAGATCGTGGGCCAGCACCTTCATGGAGAAGCCGCGGGCGCGGCGCACAACCGCCTTGCCGATGCTGCCGAGGCCGATGATGCCCAGCGTCGCGCCGAAGAGGTCCGTGCCCGTAATCTTGCTCCAGTCCTTGTGGCGGCAGCGGGCGTCAATGAGCGGCACCTTGCGGGCCACTGCCAGCATGAGGGCCAGCGTATAATCGGCCACAGCCTCGGTGGGCGCGCCCAGGGTGCGGGAAACCCGGATGCCGCGCGCTTCGCAGGCGGCCAGATCAATATTGTCCAGCCCCACGCCGTACTTGGCCACGGCCCGGAGTTTCGGGGCCGCTTCCAGCACTTCGGCGGAGACGGGGTCCACGCCCACGATCAGGCCTTCGCAGTCGGCAAGACGGGCTTTCATGGCCGCGGCGTCCAGAATGCCGCCCGTATCGTTACGGCTGTACTCGATGCCTGCGGCGCGCAGGCGATCAAAGAGCGTCGGGTCCGTTTTGCCGAAGGAACGCGGCGTTACCAGCACTTTCATAGACAACTCCTTTTGGGACGGAGACAGGATTTTCAAGGCAGCGGCGCAGGGCGCGCCCTGCCGCTCAGCAAGCCTTGCCTCTGGACGACGGATTGTCAAGTTTGCAAATCTCATCCGGGCCGCGGCGGCGTCCGGAGCGTTTTGCCTTTAAAGCGTTTTAGCTTTGAAAAAGCTAAAACGCGAGGCGGCGGCACAGCATCGCCGGCCAAAGTGGCGGAGAAACCGCGTTTTTTCTGCGAAACGACAGGCCGTATGGCGTGAAGCGCAATGCGTTTCAGACAGAACGTGCTCCAGCAGCGGCGGGAGAAGGCTTTTTCGTCGTCGTATTGCGGGCCCTGCGCTTTTGTGCCAAGCTGAAACGGCCGGGCTGTTTTCTGCCTGCGGCGGACCTGTGGCCGCCGACGAGGGGGCGGGATGTGTGGGCTGCCGGCAGGAAGGAGGTTTTCCTATGGCAAAAGTGGGCGATTTGTCTCTGATTCTCAAACTGCTCGGCGGCATCATCATCGGCGCGCTGCTGGGCTTTGTGGCCAATGAAAGCGTCATGAATGTGGTCGTGTCCGTGCGCCACATCTTTGGTCAGATTATTTTCTTCCTTGTGCCGCTGGTCATTGTCGGCTTCATCACGCCCGCCATTGTCCGCCTCGGGCAGAATGCCAGCAAGATTCTGGTGGTCGGCGTGCTGCTGGCCTATGTGTCCTCTCTCGGCGCGGCGCTCTTTTCCACCTGCGCCGGGTATGCGCTGATTGATCACCTGTCCATCGCCACCAGCACGGAAACGCTGCGCAAGCTGCCGGAAATGGTCTTCCGTCTGGATATTCCCCCGCTGTTCAGCGTCATGAGCGCCCTTACGCTGGCGCTGGTCTTCGGCGTGGCCATTGCCTGGACAAAGTCCGAGACCATGAGCCGCCTTTTCGAGGAGCTGGAACGCGTCATGACCATGCTCGTGTCGCGCGTGCTCATTCCCGTACTGCCGTTCTTTGTGGGCCTGTCCTTCATGGGCCTGTCCTATGAAGGCTCGCTGAGCCGTCATCTGCCGGTCTTCATCAGCATGGTGCTGATCGTGCTGGTGGGGCATTTCATCTGGCTGACGGTGCTGTACGGGATCGGCGGCATGGTTTCCGGCCGCAGCCCCAGAGAAGTGTTCCGTCACTACATGCCCGCCTATCTGACGGCCGTCGGCACCATGTCCAGCGCCGCCACCCTGCCTGTGGCGCTGTCCTGTGCCCGCAAGTCCCGCGTGCTGAGCAGAAGCATGGTGGAATTCATGGTGCCGCTGGGCGCTACCGTGCATCTGTGCGGTTCCGTGCTGACGGAAACCTTCTTTGTCATGACCCTGAGCCAGATTCTCTACGGCGCTCTGCCGAGCGTGAGTACCATGCTGCTGTTCTGCGTGCTGCTGGCCATCTTCGCCGTGGGCGCTCCCGGCGTTCCCGGCGGCACGGTCGTGGCCTCGCTGGGTATTGTCACGGGCGTTCTCGGCTTCGATCAGAACGGCGTGGCCCTGCTGATCGCCATCTTTGCCCTGCAGGACAGCTTCGGCACCGCCTGCAACGTCACCGGCGACGGCGCGCTGACCCTGATGCTGGAAGGCATCTTCAACCGCAACGGCGAACTTGATTCGCTGCAAAATCCCTCGGAGCAGGCATGAGTCTTTCTCTTTCGGAGAGGCAGTCCATTCTCGCCCTGTTGCGTAAGGAAGTTGTTCCCGCGCTGGGCTGCACCGAACCCATAGCCGTCGCGCTGGCGGCGGCCCGGGCCGCGGAGACGCTGGGGCGGACGCCCGAACGTCTGTACGTGGAGGTCAGCCCCAACCTGCTGAAAAACGGCATGGGCGTTGTTGTGCCCGGGACGGGCGAGTGCGGCCTCGGCGTGGCTGCGGCCGCCGGAGCTCTGGCCGGAAAAAGTGCGCTGGGTTTGGAGTGCCTGCGGGATCTCGATCCGCAGCAGGCGCAACAGGCCTGCGCCATGGCCGCGAGCGATGCCGTGGAGCTGGCGCTGCCCGACAACGACATTCTGCTCTACTGCGCCGTGACCGCCGGCGCGGGCACGGCAACGGCCAGGGCCGAGCTGCGCGACAGCCACGATAATATCACGCGCGTCTGGAAGGACGGCGTGCAGATCTTCGGCCAGGACGAAGTCGGCGCCGCTGCCGGGCAGGGTGAGGATGACTGGCCGCTGTCGCTGGCGCGTGTCTACGACTTTGCCATGCATGCGCCGCTGGAAGAGCTGTCTTTCATTCTCGAAGCCGCGCGTATGAATCGTTCCGTGGCGGAAGAAGGTCTGCGCAAGGAGTACGGTCTTGGCGTGGGGCGTTCCATGGAGGATCGCATCCATCGGAACATCCTGTCCGACGACATGGCCACTTTTGCCATCAAGCTGACGGCCGCCGCGGCTGATGCCCGTATGGCCGGGGTTCAGATGGCCGTCATGAGCAATTCCGGCAGCGGCAATCAGGGCATCACCTGCACCATGCCGGTGGTGGCCTGCGCCGTGCGTCTGGGAAAAAGCGACGAGGAACTCGTGCGCGCCCTGATTGCCAGCCATCTGACGTCCATCCATATCAAGCATCATCTTGGCCGTCTGTCCGCTCATTGCGGGGCCATGGTGGCGGGAACGGCGGCGGCCTGCGGCATTGTGCTGCTGCTGGGCGGCGGTCTGCCGGAGATGGAGCGTACCATCCGCAATATGGTCGGAGACATGGCGGGCATGATTTGCGACGGAGCCAAGAGCAGCTGCGCCCTCAAGGTCGCCTCCGCCGTGTCTGCCGGGTTACAGGCCGCCATGCTCGCTATGGACGGCAAATCCGTGCCCGGCAGAGAAGGTATCGTCGATGACGATATCGAGGCCTGCATCGCCAATCTGGGCCGCCTTGGCTCCTCCGGCATGCGGGAAGCCGACAAGGTGATCCTCGATATCATGCTCAAGAAAAAGTAGGTTGTTGGAGATATTGGGGGAGAGGGAACCCCCTCTCCTTCCCCAGCGTGCTTTGTTCTGGTCAATGAGGCGTTGCGGGAGTTCTGCCGCTTTCCCCCGGGCAAACGTCCCCGGGAGAAAAGCGGCGAATCTTTTTTAGAGCGTTTTACCTTTGACAAAAGGAAAAACCCGGACAACAAGTCGTATAGAGCGTTTCAACTTTGAAAAAGGTGAAACGCGAGGCGGCGGCACAGCGCCGCCCGGCCAAAAGTGAGCGGAAAAACCGCGCTTTTTCCGCGAAACGACAGGCCGTATGGTTTGAAATGCGAAGCATTTCAAACTGAAAATGCTCTAGTTTGAAACGCACCGCGTTTTAAACTGAAAGC
>DXFI01000267.1 GCA_019114565.1 Candidatus Desulfovibrio intestinigallinarum
CCGCAGGCCGTGCCCGTTAGGCGACGCAGGAGCCTTACGGGCATCGACAGCAGAGATAAGGGGGTTTCCTTCCCCCCGGAAGAACGCTCTAGTGGTAACACGCCTTGAAGCGAGCCCCTCTGGGCATGACAATCTTGGAGAAACAATGGAAAAGGCGGAAGTCGTGGAGTTTCTGTGCCGCGTTGTCGGCGATATTGTGGAAAACGAGACGGGCAGGCGTCCCGCCGTTGCGGAAACGAGCAATCTCTGGGGGCAGAACGGCCTGCTTTCTTCGCTGATGCTGGTGGAACTGATGCTGGCCGTGGAAGATTTCTGTGCGGAACAGGGGAAGAACTTCTCCTGGACGAGCGACAGCACCGTATCCGAACAACGCAGCGCCTACCGCAGTGTGGCGTCGCTGGCCGACGTCATCCTGACCATGCCTGACGCGGCGGCATCGCGGGAAGGCGCATGAGCGGCCCGAAGCACGTGCTTATAACCGGCGCCGGTCGCGGGCTCGGCAGGCACATTGCCCTGCGCGCGCTGGAAGCGGGATACGAAGTGACCGGCCTGGCCCGGACACAGGGAGAAGTCGGGCACGACGACTACCCCATGATTCTGTGCGATGTTTCGGACGCCGCCGCCGTGGCGGCGGCCTTCAGAACCTTGCGCGGGCGGCCTCTCTGGGGACTGATTGCCGCCGCCGGAGCCGCGTCCATGAATCTGCATCTTACGACGCCGCCGGAAACCATGCGACGCCTGCTGTCCGTGAATCTGCTGGGGACCATGCTGTGCGCCGCCGAAGCCGGTCGCCTGATGGCCCGGCACAGACAGGGCAGAATCATAACGTTTTCTTCCATCGCGGTAGCGCTGGGACTGGCCGGAGAAGCCTCCTATGTGGCGGCCAAGTCCGGTATTGAAGGATTCTCGCGCGCCTTTGCCCGGGAAATGGCCCCGCTGGGAATAACGGTCAATGTCGTTGCGCCCGGCCCTGTGAAGACAGCCCTGATCAGGGGAGTGCCGGAAACGAAGATTGCCGCCCTGAGGGCGCGTCAGGTGCTGCCCGGAGAAATGACGGCCGAGGATGTCTGGCACTCGGTATCCTGGCTGCTTGACGAAAGAAGCGCGGCCTTGTCCGGCGAAGTTTTGCATGTGGGGGGGGTATGAGCCTTATTGAGGATTTGATGCGGCGAAGCCGGGATGTGGAGCGTCCGTTTCTCAAGGGAGACGGGCAGAGTCTGAGCCTTGCCGCTGTGGCGGCGGAGCCGCCGGACTGCGGCGACGTCGCTCCGGGAGATGTGGTCGCCCTCATAGGGGACTTCGACGCCCGCAGCATAGCCTCCCTGCTGGCGCTTGTGGACCGGGGAGCCGTCATTATGCCGTTGAGCGAGGCCAGCGCCGCGCAGCACGACTATTTTCTGAAGGCCGGCCGGGCGAATCTGGTCCTGAGGAACGGCCGTCTTGAGCGTCTGTCGTCTCAGCCTTCCGATCACCCGCTGCTACAGGCGCTCAGGCAGCGGGGACATGCGGGGCTTATACTCTTTTCTTCAGGCAGTACGGGCCTTCCCAAGGCCATATTGCACGATTTTTCCACCTTTCTTGCCCGCTTCGCCGTGCCCCGTCCGGCATGGGTCACGCTGAATTTTCTGCTGTTTGATCATATAGGCGGGCTGAATACGCTGTTTCACACCATGTATAATGACGGAACCGTCATCCGCCCGTCGGGCAGGACGCCGGAAGCCGTCACGCAGGATATCAGAAACCATGCCGTGGAACTGCTTCCCGCAACGCCGACCTTTCTGCGCCTGTGGCTGCTTGCCGGTCTGCCCGCCCCGGAGGAAATGCCCTCTCTCAAACTGATTACCTACGGCACCGAACGCATGGATCAGCATACGCTCTCTCTGCTGGCGGCCGCCCTGCCGCATGTGGACATACGCCAGACCTACGGCATGAGCGAACTGGGCATTCTGCGCGTCCGAACCCGCGAGCGGGACGGCCTCTGGATTCAGGTCGGCGGCGAAGGCGTGGAAAGCCGCATGGAGAATGGAGAACTCTACCTGCGCTCGTCGCGGCGCATGGAAGGCTATCTCAACGCGCCTTCCCCCTTTGACGCCGACGGCTGGTATCCCACAAAGGACCTTGTGGAGTGCGACGGGGAATGGTTCAGAATCGTTGGACGGCGCGACGCCGTTATAAACGTGGGAGGCTTGAAAGTGCTTCCGGCCGAGGTGGAACATGCCGCCCTCATGTTTCCGGGCGTGGCTCTGGCCAAGGCATACGGACGTGAAAATCCTGTGACCGGCATGCATGTGGAACTGATTTGCGAACCGGCGGAAGGGAAGAATCCTGACCTGGCGGCCTTCTCCCGTCATCTGCGTTCCCTGCTGCCTCCCCATGCCGTTCCGCGTCGTATCCGTATGGGCAGGGTGCCTGTCGGGCATCGCTGCAAACAGCTGTGAGGCCCGCAATGGGAGAGAAAAACGCATCGCGCCCGCCGGTGTTCGTCACCCGTGCGCTCATACCGTCGGAAGACGCCTTCATGGAGCGGCTGCGCGCTATTTTCTCATCGCATCAGCTGACCAATCAGGGCCCCTGCGTGCAGCAGCTGGAAAACAATCTGGCTCACATGATGGAGGTTCCTACGCTGTCGCTGTGCGCCAACGGCACACTGGCCCTGCAACTGGCCATACGTCTGCTTGGTCTGAACGGAAAGACCGTCATTACGACGCCCTTTACCTATGTGGCGACCGTCTCCGCCCTGCTCTGGGAAGGATGTACGCCCCTGTTTGCCGACATAGACCCGCGGACGCTCTGCCTGTGTCCCGAACAAACGGAACGCCTGATCAGAAAGCATCCCGAAACGGCGGGCATTCTGCCCGTCCATGTCTACGGCAATGCCTGTGACGTGGCGGCGATGCGGGACCTGGGACAACGCTACGGACTGCCCGTGCTGTACGATGCCGCGCATGCCTTCGGCAGCAGGCTGCACGGCAAAAGCCTGTTTGCCTGGGGCGATGCCGCTACCGGCAGCTTTCACGCGACAAAGCTCTTTCATACGGTGGAAGGGGGCTGCGTCGTTTCGCCGCATGCGGGCGATCAGGAGTCTCTGCGCCTGCTCAGAGCCTTCGGGCACTGCGACGACAATCATATACGCCCCGGCATCAATGCCAAGATGTCGGAACTGCACGCGGCCGTGGGGCTGTGTCTGCTGCCGCAGCTGCCGGAGATTCTGCGCGACCGCGCTGCCCGCTGCGCGCTGTACGACGCGGTTCTGCCGTGGGACGATGGACTGCGCGGCCCGCGGCTTGCTCCAGGGCTGGAATGGAATCATGCCTACTATCCGGTCATTTTCCCCGACGGCGCGGTAATGCGTGACGTACTCGCCGCGCTGAAGGCCCGGGACATTCATCCCCGGCGTTATTTTTATCCGAGCCTGACGAAGCTGCCGTATCTGCAAAGTCCCTCCTGCCCGGAGGCCGAAGATGTGGCGGAGCGCGTCCTCTGCCTGCCTTTGTGGCCGGATATGGAAGAGGACCTGATCCGGGAAATCGGCGCAACCGTTTCTTCCGTCATGGCGGGGGCATAACGCCATGACGACCGTCATCGGGTCTTCGCGCGCGTCATGCGACGTTCGTCTTGTCGTGCGCTTCTGTTCTTCCGCGGCTTTTGACGCCGAAAGCGTCATTCCCGCGCTCCTCGAAAATGCCGGGGTCGGCTATGCGGATTTGCGCGGAGTGTATAGCGCGCTTTTTCAGAAAGTCTATCACAAAAGCCCCGGCTGGGAACACGCGCGGGTCATCAATGCCGACCTCGACGCCTATCTCGAAACACAGGAACGGCAGTCGGAACTGCTGCTTCTTGGCGTGATCATCACGCATTTCAGGACGTTTTTTCTGCTGTTGCAGGCCCTGAAAGAGCGCTACCCCCGTCTTTCCGTCATCATCGTGACGGAGCATCCCCTGCCCTTTTACAATGCCTTCTCTCTGTCGCGGCCTGATGCCCGGTTCTGGCCGGCCTTTCGACGCTATTTTCTGGAGGAGCATCTTTACCGCCTCGACAGCCTGATCGCGGTGGCGGAACGCTGCTGCGGCCGGGAAAATGTGCGCGTGCTGGCGGCGGACGGCAAAAACGACGACAGGGGACTGATCCGGCGTTTTTATGAACTGCTGCATCTGAACGCGCCGGAAAGCCTGCTTGCCCTTCCCGTCCCGCAGACTTCGGAAAGCATGGACCTCAACCGGCTGCGCGCCTGGCCCACCGTAACGGAGATTCTTCCCCTGCCCCTATGGCGGGAGGCTCTCCGGCAATGGGAACGCGGAGACGCCCCCGAAAACGTTCCCGAACGGCAGGAACTGGAGCGGGTGCTGCGAGGCATGCAGAACTGCTGGACGGGCATTGCGCGCCGCCATCCCGAACTGGAACGGGTGCAGTCCCTGGATATCGAAGCCTTTCTGAACCGCGCCCGCTACGCGGGCTTGCGGGAGCAGCGTATCCGGCAGTTCGGCGGACTGCTCCCCGCGGATATGCGCGCGGAACTGCTTTCCCGCCTTGCCGCGCTCCGTCCCCTCTGGAACAGGCAGGTGACATTGTTCTGCCGCACACTGTCCCCGGAGGACGCAACCGAAATCGAGGTGAAACCGCAGCCGCGCTGCACGGTTCTCACCATGTCCTTCAATCAGAAAAATTACATCGGCGAATGTATTGAAAGCGTCGCCCGTCAGCGACTCGACTGCGGGCTGGAGCATATCATTGTGGACGATGCCTCCACGGACGGCACACAGGACATCATCCGCAGCTATGCGCGGCGCTATTCCCATATACGCCCCGTCCTGTTCGGCAAAAAACCGCCGACGACCATCGGCACGGCCATGAATCTCTGCCGGAGCGAATACGTCGCCCTCTGCGACGGAGACGACTTCTTTACGGACGAGAACAAGCTGCGGCTCCAGATGGATTTTCTTGACCGGCATCGGGAATGCGCGCTGTGTTTCCATCGCGCGGAAATCCGCTACGAGGACGGCAGACCGTCGCGCCTGTATCCCGATGCGGCGGAACTGCCCGCGGGGGAGAAGGACTTCTACGCCATTGAAGACCTGCTTGTCCGCAACTTCATGCAGACAAGCTCCGTCATGTACCGCTGGCGCTTTCGCGAGGGCCTGCCCCGGTGGTTTCGCCCCAATCTCGTGCCGGGGGACTGGTACTGGCATCTGCTGCATGCGGAAACGGGGAGCATCGGTTTCCTGCGGCCGGTCATGAGCTGCTATCGCCGTCATGCCGACGCCGTCTATATGTCGGCGGAAGGAGACATGCGCGCGCATCGCCGCCGCTACGGAATGCGGGAACTTTCGCTGTATGAGGAGCTGAACAGGCATTTTCGGGGCAAGTATCGCCGTTACTTTGAATCGCTGGCCGTGGGCGTCTTCAGCAATTTTACGGAAGATGCCGTGCGCGGCGAGGATGCGGCCTTTCTTACGCGGGCCATAGCCCTTTTTCCCGACTTTGCCGCAGCATTTCAGAAACGCCTGACGGACATATACCGGGGAACGCACACACCTCTCCCCCCGCAGCAAGGATATACCCATGAGTGAGACGACCCCTCTCGTAAGCGTTCTCATGCTGACGTACAATCACGCGCCGTATATCGGTCAGGCCATAGAAAGCGTCCTGAATCAGCAAACGCGCTATCCCTTTGAGCTCATCATCTGCGACGACGCCTCCACGGACGATACGCGGGAGGTGGTGCGCCGCTATGCCGCGGACCCCCGGATCGTCTGTTCCTTTCAACCGCGGAATACGAAATTCGGCAAGAATTTTGTTGACGGCGTTATGAAGATACGCGGCAGATATGTGGCCTTCTGCGAAGGTGACGACTACTGGACGCATCCGCAAAAACTTGAAATGCAGGTGCATTTTCTGGAGATGCATCCAGATTTCTCGGTCTGCGCGCACAAAGTGCAGATATTGTCCGAGCAGGACAGGCAGCCGGGCGCACAAAAGCACTATGTGTACAAGGACTGCAATTCAGATGATGAACGCATTAAAAACGGCATTTTTTATGCGGACGAGGCCATAGCAAACTATTACTTTCAGACGGGTTCCCTCGTCCTTCGCTGGCGATTCAGAGAAGGATTTCCCCACTGGTTCCGCAAGCGCATGATGTTTGATCATTTTATGTTCATGCTGCATGCGGTTGAAGGAAAAATAAAATATTTCGACACGCCCATGAGCGTCTGGCGGCGGCACGGCGGCGGCTACACATGGCTGCAAACGCAGGACAAGGGGCTGTTCTTTCAGAAGGAAGGCTACGACTGGATTCAGATGTACACGCATATGGACAAGTTCTTTTCCTTCCGTTTCCACTGGCAGATTCGGGAACGCATCCTTCTGGCCCTGCGCTCCATTGCCGCCAACTGCATGGAAACCGGCAACGTCAGCCAGCTGCGCCTGCTCGTTTCTCGCCACGAAAGCTACTTCAGGGAAGTTCTCAAGGATGCCGTGCTGGTCGATGCCCTGCGTCTGGCCTGTCCCGAAAAGCCGGAATTCATGCCGCCGTGGAGCACCGGCGTCGAAGCAGGGGACGAGGACGCGGAAAAGGACGCCGGGACGGACGCGCCCCGGCAAAAAAACATTGAAGTTTCACTTCCCGAAGCGGGGAAACTCGCTCTGGAGGACATCCCCGTTTGCGAGGGGAGCGTCTGGGACGCCTGGACGGCCGGGCAGGAATACGCGCGTTTTTTCAATCTGCGCTCCGCGCTGATGCGCCTGCTGTGGGAACGGGGCGCTTCCTCCGTCTGGCTTCCCACCTACATGCCGCCGATTCTGCTGGACAATCTGCGTTCATGCCAGTTTACCAACAACTGTTACGGCGTGAACGCCCAGCTGGAACCGTCCGAAGAATTTCTCAAGGAAGTCAGGCCCGGCGATGCCGTGGTGACGATTTCCTATCTGGGCAGGCCCGTCCCCGCATCCCTGACGGAGGCGCTGGCGGCCCGCGACGATATTCTTCTGATTGAGGATCGTGCCCACTGCCTCGATGCCGCCCCCATGTCCGGCGCGGATGCCGTCATCTACAGCCCGCGTCATGTGATGGGCGTTCCCGACGGCGGCCTGCTGGTGGGCAGGGGCACGGCGGCGCTGGAGCAATGGTGTCTCCCGCAGCTTTCCTCGCATCAGCGCCGTCGGCATGATCTGCTGCTGCAAGAATTTGAAAGCCCGACGGACTCGCCCGTACGCGCCCAGCTGCTCCGGGCCGGGGACGGCATGAAACATCAGCTGTCCCGCCGCCCCATGAGTCGCCTGACGGAAGCGCTGCTGCGCCGTATTCCGCTGCGGGAGGCAGCCGAACGCCGCCGCCGCAACTGGCGGATACTCTACGAAATGCTGGGACGCCTGTGCCTGTGGCCGCTGCCGCACCCGGACTTCGCCCCTTATGCCTTCCCGCTCGTGACGCCGCGAAACCTGCCGACGGAAATCCTTCACACCAGTCTGAGCCGCCGGGGAATCGCCTGTCATCGCATGTGGCATCCCCTGGGCCTGGCAAAAAATTTCTATCCCATAGAGGAATCTCTGGCGGCGCGTCTGCTGCTCCTGCCCTGCGGGCACAATCTCACGCAGGCCGATGTGGAGCGCGTCGGCGAAGAAACGCTCCGCGTCCTGACGGAATGCGGCTGCGGCGAAAGCGGCGGCTTCGGCGTGCTCTAGGGCCTTTTACCACTAATTTTTCTACTCATTCAGAGCGTTTTAGCTTTGAGAAAGGTGAAGCGCTCCATAACTTCGTCGGGCGCACGGAACACCCGGCTCGCCCCTACCCCGGCACGGAAAAGGCCGGCTCCTGATGCGGGAGCCTCTCACGTCCCTTCACCCCCGAAAGGTACTCGCATGACGCACTCTCTCAATTATCCCGAACGAGACGCCGAGCTGGACATGCGGCTGGAAACCATTCTCGGCGCACGGCGTCGTTCGCTTCCCGACGTGCTGCGGAGCTGGCCCGCCTATGTGCAGCGGCGGACGCTGCCCCGCTTTCTGGCGCATTACGAACTGTTCAGACAAACCGTGGACCTGCCGGGCTGCATTGTCGAACTGGGCGTTTTTCATGGCGCGAGCTTTTTTACATGGAGCAATCTTCTGGAGACGTTCAACACCAACGACCGCTCCAAAAAGGTCTATGGCTTCGATCACTTTGAAGGGCTTCGTCCGGATCATTTTCAGGATGACAAGGACGGCCTGCGCGACGGACGCGATCAGAAACAGGACTGGGCCTACCGGGCGTCGGCGGAGGAATTGCGGGCGCTGACGGCGCTGCATAATGACGACAACCTGCTGCCCGGCGTCGAGCGCTGCGTTCTGGTCGAAGGAGACGTTTTTGAAAGTGTGCCGCGTTTTTTACGGGAAAATCCGGGATTACGCATCGCGCTTCTGTATTGCGATCTCGACCTCTACGGCCCGACGAAATTCTGTCTGGAACATTTTTATCCTCTGGTGGTCAACGGGGGCATCGTCTGCTTTGACGAATATGGGCTCATTCCCTGGGAAGGAGAAAGCCGCGCCGTTGACGAGTTTCTGGCCGAACACCGGCTGTCGCCACGCTTACGGCGTTTTCCCTTCTCGCCCTCGCCGTGCGGCTACTTCGTCAAGGGAGAAAACCCGGAACCGGCCCATCCCGGGATGCCGCGCCGTTAGGCTTAGGACTTCATGATGTTTTGTCTTGAGGGGGAAGGAACCCCTTTGCTCTGCTGTCGATGTCCGTAAGGCTCCTGCGTCGCCTAACGGACACGGCCTGCGGCCGCCCGTTGGGTCGCTGCTCGCGGCAAAAAGGGGTTCCTTCCCCCTCAAACTCCCCCATCCTCCCCA
>DXFI01000268.1 GCA_019114565.1 Candidatus Desulfovibrio intestinigallinarum
ATAGAGTTATTATAATATAAACCAAAATAGCCCTTGTGTTTGTATTCAGACCAATTATTGATGTGCCCATTGTCGCCATCGACCACCAGAAGATGACGATGCGTTCCCAGTTGGGCAGCGGAAAGCGTGGTAGCGCCGACAGTGCCGGAAACACCGGCAAGGGAAGCAAAAAGAGCGAGAATCCAGCTGCTTACCATCAGGCCACCCGCATGATGTAGGCCAGCGCGTAATAAGGCGGCAGACTCGACGCGGAGCCACTCTTAACGCCGGAAAGGCTATGGTTATGAGATGTAGACTTGCCATTGTCCCATGTACCCACCAGCTTCTGGCCGTCATACCAAGTTCCTCCTATGCCTTGTTTTTCCTCACCAGGATGAGCATCCTGCGGGAACCCTTTTGACGTTCCATAGGCGGGCAGCTGTACAGTCGTATGATGATGCTTCGCCAGCTGGGCTACCGTCAGCGTGGTAGCGCCGACAGTGCCGGAAACACCGACGAAAACAATCTAACAGTTCAATAAAAAGGAGAAAATCTATGCCGAGCGTTACGGTAGTGCCGGGTGACCGGCTCATCATCGTGGACGGCGTGCCCATCGTCTTTGAGAGCCCCTTTCCCATCCTGCCTCATGGTCCCGGCGAAATGCACGCCTTGCAGTGGCACGGTAAGCAAGGACATATTGAATGGACGGATGACATCAACTGGCCACTGGAGGCAGAAGCCTACGAGGAAGAGGTCGCTCCTTATGTGGCCCTCTGGCAGGCCGAGAAGGCCCGTCGGGAAAAGGCCGCCGCCGAGGCCGAGGCCGCCCGTCTGGCCGAGTACAACGGCGAACCGGCGCGCTTCGAGCGTCTGCGCGCGGAGAGGGACAGGCGCATCGCCGCCACGGATTACCTGATCATGCCCGACTACCCGCTGAATGATACGTACAGGAGGATGGTGGAATACTACCGTCAGGCCCT
Organism: Candidatus Desulfovibrio intestinigallinarum; assembly: GCA_019114565.1. Taxonomy (GTDB): domain Bacteria; phylum Desulfobacterota; class Desulfovibrionia; order Desulfovibrionales; family Desulfovibrionaceae; genus Desulfovibrio; species Desulfovibrio intestinigallinarum. Next base: position 960 of record DXFI01000268.1, read on the forward strand.
GCGCGATTTGCCCACCAAAGAGGGCGCGCCGTGGGACGGGGGCGGAGATGCCACGCCCTGGCCCGCCATGCCTGCCGTGCAGAGCGTGAGGTTGTGAGGTTGTCATGAATATTTTTCTGTGTGCTGTGGATCCGCGGCTGGCCCGGGCATGGCGGCAGGCGCTGCCGCAGGAGTTCGGGCCGGCTGCCGTGCAGGTGATCGAGGGGGATATTCTCTCCCTGCCGATGGATGCCGTCGTCAGCCCGGCCAACAGCTTCGGTTTTATGGATGGCGGTCTGGATGCGCTGTACACGCGCTTTTTCGGCCCGCAGCTTCAGGAGCGGCTTCAGCGCATGATCCGGGAACAGGCGGACGGCGAGCTGCTGGTGGAGCAGGCGCTGCCGGTGGAGACGGGGCACGCCCGCATCCCGTGGTGCATCAGCGCCCCGACCATGCGCGTACCGCGTCGACTGGAAAGCGCCGAAGCCGCCTATCTGGCCACACGCGCCGCGGTGCGCTGTGCTTTAGCGGCCGGCGTGGAGAGCGTGGCCATTCCGGGCATGGGGACGGGGACGGGCGGCCTGCCGCCGGAATCTGCCGCCCGCGCCATGCTGCGCGGTATTCAGGATGTTTTCTTCCCGCGGCCGTTTCCCGCCTCGCTGGTCGACGTGGCCACCTTTTGATGCAATGGCCTCCCGTAAGGAGGCCATATGGCAACAACATCTCGCAAACGGGCGGCCATGACAGCCCGGCAACTGGCGGAGGACTATCTGTCGCATCAGATAACGCGGGAGATAACACGAACCAGCACACGATATCACCTTAATCAGATTCTCGCGTTGTTCGGTGGCTGGCAGGCTCGCCGAGTGGGCGCGGATCAGATGCGGGAGTTTCTGGCGGCCCAGAAAGCCCGCGGCGTCATGGCAAGTACGGCCCATCACCGGGTACGTCTGTGGCGGACTGTATTAGCTTGGGCAGTAGAGACAGGACGTCTGCCTGCCTCGCCCCTGGCGGGTTTTCGCCTGCACCGGCCAAGGGCGCGGCGCATCGATCCTCCCACGCGGGCCGAGGCCGCACGGATGTACAGGATGGCTGCGCCGCATATCCGGCGCGTGATCGTTCTGGGCATGGCGGCCGGGCCGCGCATAGGCCCCAGCGAGCTTTTCCAGCTTGCCTGGGCAGACGTTGAGCTGGCGGCAGGCTACATGAGAATGCCCAATGCCGCCAAGGGGGCGAAGGAAGACAGCAGGCTCGTCCCCATCCGGGACGACATCCTGCCCCTGTTGCGGGCGTGGAAAGAGGAAGACGAGCGGCGGGGCTGCCCGTGGGTCATCCACTGGCAAGGGCGACCGGTGCGCTGCATAGGCCATGCCTGGCACAAGGCCCGCAAGGCGGCGGGCATTACGCGGCGCATCACGCCGTACAGCCTGCGCCACGCCATGCCGACGGAGGCGCTGGAACACGGCGCGGACGTGAAGGCAGTGGCCGAAGTCATGGGCCACGCTGACCCGACCATGCTGTTGCGCGTCTATCAGCACACGCGCTACAGGCTGAAGAAAAAGGCGGTCAACGCCGCACCCGGCCTGAAACTGAGCTGAATTTGACAGAGGCGGGGGAGTTGAAGGCTCCCCCACCGGCGCGGCGCGAGCACGCCGCACCACGGCCCCACAAACGGAAGAAGGCCGTTTGCGGAGTATCCGCCTGTCGTTTGTCTCTGGGCGAGACAAAGCGCAGAATAGGCGGATAGTCAGCGGGGCGCAACACTTTTAACCACTATGCGAAAGGATATTCTCGAAGAAATCAGGTGCTGCCAGTGCGGCAAACTCCTGGCCAAAGGTCAGGCCAGAGTCATGGAGTTCAAGTGTCCCCGCTGCGGGGCTTTCACCATCCTGCGGGCCACGCGCCCCGGCACGGAGCGTCCAGAACGTCCACAGGAGCGGTTGCATGCTAAAAGTGGGCAGCCTGTTCAGCGGAGCGGGGCTATGTGACCTCGGCCTGAGCTGGGCGGGTTTTGAACATCGGTGGTTTTGCGAGCTAGACCCGTTTTGCCGGTCGGTACTCGCCAGACACTGGCCGCACATCCCCATATATGAGGATGTGCGGACGTTGAAAGGCGACGAACTGCCGCCCGTGGACGTACTCTGCGGCGGCTTCCCCTGTCAGGATGTATCCCAGGGAGGAAAACATGCGGGAATCAGAAAGGGCACGCGCAGCGGCCTGTGGCTCGAATACGCACGACTCATCGGGGAAATGCGTCCCCGGTATGTTATCATCGAAAACGTGCGCGGGCTACTCGCCAGAGGGATTGAGATCGTCCTGCAAGATTTGGCCGAGATCGGGTATGATGCGGAATGGGAAGTGCTTTCCGCAGCCGCCCTTGGTGCCCCTCATCGGCGTGAACGGACGTTTGCTGTTGCCTTCCCCCACGGTAACGGCCCTGACCCAGAGTATCGGCTTCTATCTCCGCTCCAAAGAATCGTGGGAAAAGGCAACCAACCTTTCGGCGTACTTGATTGGCTTGGAATACGGATTGTCGGGCAAAGCCGCGAAGCCGTCCGGCACGCATATCCCGGCCCCGTCCTTCATCGAGTGGATGATGGGCGTGCCGGAGGACTGGACCATCCCGTGAATGTCCCGCCCGTTCCCCGGCGGATTCTGCCCGAATGGCGCAGACGCCTGAAGGCTCTGGGGAATGGAATCCTGCCCCAGCAGGCGTATGCCGTGGGGGCCTGCATCATGGAGCGCGAAGGCTTTCCTGTTCCGCCCATGCCGTTTGACTCCTGAGAACCCAGAGTACCAGCGATGAGGGCCGCGAGCCCCGTTTGGAGAGGAAATATATGGATTCTCGCTTTCAAACGGACGGCATCTCGCTCTATCAGGGGGATGCCCTGCTCGTCCTCACGACCTTGCCCGCGGCAAGCGTGGACGCCGTCCTCACCGATCCGCCGTATTCCAGCGGCGGCGTCACCCTGGGCGCGCGGCAGGCCGACCCGTCTCAAAAGTATCAGAGCAGCGGCACAAAACGCCAGTATCCGCCCATGCTGGGCGATGCCAAGGATCAGCGAAGCTGGATCATGTGGTGCACGCTCTGGCTGGGGGAATGCTGGCGCGTCGCCCGCGACGGAGCGCCGCTCATGGTCTTTACGGACTGGCGGCAGCTCCCGTCCCTGAGTGATGCTGTGCAGGCGGCTGGCTGGAAATGGCTGGGCATCGTCCCGTGGGACAAAAAGAGCGCCAGGCCGCAGATCGGCAAGTTCCGCCAGCAGTGCGAGTATGTAGTGTTCGCCGTCAAGGGGCGCTTCATCGCCCATACGCGGGCCTGTCTGCCGGGCGTGTACGCCTATCCCGTAGTTGCTGCCAAAAAGGTGCATCTGACCAGCAAGCCGGTGGAGCTCATCGAAGATCTGCTGGCTGTGACGCACCCTGGGGCGACCGTGCTTGATCCCTTCATGGGAGGCGGCAGCGTGGGAGAGGCGTGTGTCAGAACCGGGCGCGGATATGTTGGGGTTGAGCTGTCGCAAGAGTATTACGACATCAGCCGTAACAGGCTGGTAGCAGCACTTGCGGAAAAACAGGCATAAAAAGGGGCGCGGTTTGTGTCGTTTTTGACACGTGCCGCGCCGCATCCTTTTGGCCCTTTGTTTCCCCGAACTCCACAAGCAAAAAACATGCCTCATCAGAAAATGAGGTATGTTTCGTTCTCAAGTCTCGTGACGGAAATTCTCAACTTGCGTGACTGCTCACAGCCGTCGCGGTATCTGCCCTGAAGGCAAAGGACGCCCCATTGAACGTAAACACATACTTCTTCATATCCTCTCCAGAGACTGAAAAACCGCCAGCATCAGAAAGATGCCGACGGTTGCAAGCCAGCCCCGCCAGTTGGTGCGGGGAGAAATTTCGCGCCACATGCGATCTCCTTTCCCGCGCTCCGGCAGCCTGCGGCACATGCCAGTCGATACCCAATAAACTGGAGCGCGGACGGTTGCGGTGATGCGCCCCGATGGCGCGGGAAAATACGAACAATAAAAAAGGCCCTCCGTTTCCGGGGGCCTCACTACGGCGAGAGCGTCAGAGCCTCTATGCGTATGCGGCTATCTGGCTGTCCACCAGCTCCACACCGGCATCCATGTCATCCAGGCCGTTGTGTCTGAAGACGCCCTTGCGGCACAGCGAGCCGACAACGGCGCTGTCGGAATGCGAGTCGCACAAGAAGCATGTGTAGCAAAAGACGCCGTCATCCGAAGCATTAAAGAATTTTTTGAGCATGGCTTTTTCCTTGCGTGTAAGCGTCATGCCTTACCTCCCTGATTGTTTCCTCATCCATTCCCGCCGCCGAAGCTGGTCGGCGGCGGTCAGAAGTTGGACGCTGTTGCACGTTGCCGAACTCTTTTGCCGGTTGTCACCCGGTGGGTTAGTCACCTCCCCAGAACCTACCGCCGACCTCTCGGCCACGGCCTCACAGCTCCTCGCCTTTACGCGGCCAGCTTTTCTCCGTTGGCAAGAAAATATTTGCACAAAATTTGTGCATTAGTCAATTTAAAATTGCACAAAATTTGTGCAAACAAGCTTCTAAAAAAGGCCGCATTTTGTGCGGCCTGATAAAAAATTGACCTAAAGGTCATTTGCTTCCAGGGCTTTGCTTAAAACTCGCGCAGGGTCCACACCAAGAGGATAGCAAAGGCGTACGAAGTCGGAGATACAGAGTTTCTGCGGATGTCCGTTGGCTTGCGGCTTCTTAAGATTCTGTATCTTACGACGACCATTTACCGTTCCCTGAAAAGCCGCTTCTCCCCACTTTTCATCCGTCAGCCCGCGTTCTCTCTTGATAGCGTCGAGGTGTTCCAGGATATCTCGCTCGATCTTCACAGCGGTTCCTTCGTCTACTGCGTTCATGTGGCCTCCCTATTTTTTGGCCGGGAGTATAGCCCAAAATGCTGCCTCCATCATGGTCTAATTATTTTCTTGACTCAAGCACAAATTTTGGGCAAGCATCAACCAAGAAAAGGACGGTCAGCCGTCCCGGTTCTTCGACAATCAGCCCCGATGAACCCGCAGCCGACGCCGCGCCGTGGTAGCTCCCGAACGCCGCCGGATGAACAGGGGGAGGGATGCCGGATGGAATCCGGCCGCGCCCGGACGCCGGTCTGGAGCAGGGCGCGAAACCCCGTATCCATGATGCAAAGCCCGGCAATTGGAAGCCAGTATAAAAACTGCCCCTGTTGCCGGGCATGAAAAAGACCCCTTTACGGGGCCTTTGTTTTTTGTGGGGTGTTCATGCCTCTCAGGCGACCTGCCGAGGTTCGCGCGTCATGTCGCCGCGTCCTTCCAGCAGACCCTGCACCGAAATATCTTCGTCCAGCTCTTCCCAGTGAATGCCGAAGGCACTCAGCTCAAAGGCTTCACGCTGTGCAGGGCTGGCTTCCAGAAGTCGGGGAAACCACGCCAGAGGCACGCCAATGGTACGCGCATCCGAAAGCTCAACCCAAAGCGAAGCCTCATCAAACCAGACTTTCTTAGGCGAAATAGTCATTATATGCTCCCGTAAAAATTTCGGCATGTTCCCTTACCATCTCGCAAATCCGGCGCAACTCCTGTGCGGAGAAGCCAACGCTCAACAAGACACCGTAAGGCTCCGTCAGAGAAATCTTGGCTTCGCCGTCAGGACTGCGAACATGGATGTGCGGAGCCTTGGCAGGGTTTCCCTCATTGGAGTAAAAGAAAAAGCGGTACTGCCCTTTTTTGAGAATCGTCGGCATGCTTCTCTCCCTGCAATTCTTTAACAAACCGGCCCCGTATCCGTCCATATGCCGTTCCTCATCCATTCCCGCCGCCGAACAGGCATTCAGCGGCGGTCAGAAATCGGAACCATTCGTTATGTCGTTTCACGGGCTGATCCTTACTGTCGTCCACCCGTGCGGCGCTCTCGTCGCCACCGCCTGCCGCCTTTCGGCCTGCCCGGTTTTGCCGGGCCATTCGTGCAAGCGCCCCTTCCGCGCCGAAAAGCGCCGGGCCTCTATCCTCCGACGCCCTCTTCCCTGTGCTTCGTGTGCTTTCCCGCTCCCTGGGGCTTGCGGCTATCCTGCACCCGGTACTCGTGAGGTCGAAACGACCGGCGGCTTGCGGTACTCCGCCCCGTGAGGCGCTGTTCCCCGCCGCCCGGCCTTTCCGTGCGTCGTGAGGATATTATTATTCCTATAGGAATATTTTTCAAGAAAAAAATTTTTATAGGAAAAAAATACGCATAAAAAAGCCCGCGCTGGGCGGGCAAAAAGGAACGTGAAAAGCTTGGGGATGGAACAAAGCTTAGAAGAAGATGTATAGTCAACTTGCTTACAGAATATGAATAAACACTAAAAATAGTAAT
>DXFI01000269.1 GCA_019114565.1 Candidatus Desulfovibrio intestinigallinarum
AGGGAACCCCTCTCGCGCGAGCAGAGGGGGTCCCTCTCCCCCCAACACACACTTTCTTCTAGAACAGCTGCACGCCGCCCATCCAGTGATGCCTGACGCGTCCGTGGAGGGTCTGGCCGAGGAAGGGAGTATTGGCGCTCTTGGAGTACAGGGTTTCCCGGCTGACGACCCAGTCTTCGGCGGGATCGAAGAGGAAGAAGTCGGCGGGATCGCCCGGTTCAAAGTTATTGTACGGCAGGTTGAAGATGCGGGCCGGAGCGGCGCCCCAGAGGCGGTGCATGTCGGCCTCGTCAATGACGTTCTCGCGCACGAGTCCCCAGGTAAGGGAGACGGCGAGATCCAGCCCGGTAAAGCCGCAGGGGGCGGCGTCGAGGGTCTGTTCCTTTTCATGCAGGGCGTGGGGCGCATGATCGGTGCTGAGAATGTCTATGGTGCCGTCCTTGAGGGCGCGACGCAGCGCCTCGCGATCCGCGGGGCTACGCAGGGGCGGGCTGACCTTGGCGGCGGTATTGTAGCCGCGCAGGGCGGTGTCATCGAGCCAGAGGTAATGGGGGCAGGTTTCGGCCGTCACCTGCACGCCGCGGGCCTTGCCCCAGCGCAGCACGTCCACGGCCAGCGCGCAGGACACATGGGCAATATGCACGGGCAGGCCGAGATATTCGGCAAGCATGATGTCGCGGGCAACCTGCATGGCCTCGCCCACGGGGGGCTGCCCCTTGACGCCGAGCTCGCCGCTGACGACGCCCTCGTTCATGACCCAGCCCGGGGCAAGGGTGGCGTCTTCGCAGTGATCAATGAAGATGAGACCGAGATCGGCGGAGTACTCCATGACGCGCCGCAGCAGCTCCGTACCGGGCATGGGGCGGCCGTCATTGGACACGGCCACGCAGCCGGCCTCGCGCAGTTCGCCCAGCGGGGCCATTTCCTCGCCCTTGAGGCCGACGGTGGCGGCGGCAATGGGGCACAGGCGGGGGCCGTGGGGATGCGTGTCGCGGGCCTTGTCGAGCATGGCGCGGGTTATGCTCGCATTGTCGTTGACGGGGCGGGTATTGGCCATGCACATGACCGAACCGAAACCGCCGCGCGCGGCGGCCTCAAGGCCGCTGCCGATATCTTCCTTATATTCAAACCCGGGTTCGCGCAGATGCACATGGGCATCCGTGAAGCTGGGCATGAGCAGCAGCCCGGCGGCGTCCACAACCTCGCAGTCGGCGGGCATGTCATGATGCCCGGCGGGCGTCATGGTGACGATGCGCCCGTCGCGCACGAGCACATCCACAGGGGCGTCGAGATGACGGGCATTTTTCAGACAGAACGTCATGCGGAAAGACCTCCATCGTTGCGGGTGGCGAGCAGATAGAGCACGGCCATGCGGGTGGAAACCCCGGAGGCCACCTGATTGAGCACGAGACTGTGCGGGCCGTCGGCCACGTCGTCGGAAATTTCCAGACCGCGGTTGAGCGGGCCGGGATGCAGCACGCCCACTTCGGGGCGCGCCAGCGAAAGATGGCGGGGCGTGAGGCAGTAGCGGCGGGAATACTCCGACAAATCGGGGAGCAGGCCGGCCTGCTGACGCTCCAGTTGCAGGCGCAGAGCCATGACGGCGTCCACGTCGCGCACGGCGGCGTTCAGATCGTCGTAGACGTCGGCCTGCCAGTGATCCACGCCTGCGGGGAGGAGCGTGCGCGGCGCGCACAGACGCACATGCACGCCCAGCATATTGAGCAGATGGACATTGGAACGGGCCACGCGGCTATGGGCGATGTCCCCGAGAATGAGCAGAGTCTTGCCCTCGAACTGATTGTTCCAGGCCTGCCGCAGGGTGAAGGCGTCCAGCAGGGCCTGCGTGGGATGGGCATGCCAGCCGTCGCCGGCATTGACGACGCCGCAGGAAAGACGCTCGGCGAGGAACTCGGCCGCGCCGCTGGAAGGATGACGGATGACGATGACATCCGGGCCCATGGCCTGAAGGGTCAGGCCCGTGTCCTTGAGGCTTTCGCCCTTGTTGAGGCTGGAGCCGCTCTTGGCCAGCGAATAGGTGTCAGCGGAAAGACGCTTGCCCGCCACGTCGAAGGAGGTTTTTGTCCGGGTGCTGTTCTCCACAAAGAAAAGCACGACGGTTTTGCCCTTGAGCGTCGGCACCTTCTTGACCGGGCGCAGATTGATTTCCTGAAAACCGGCGGCGATGTCGAGCAGATGCTGCACATCCGGGAGACTGAGCTGGGTGACGTCCAGCAGATCCTTGTGCTTCCAGTGGTAGCGATTGTCATTGGTCATGTGGGGTTCCCTTCGGCTAAAAGAGAGGAGGCATGCGGATTTTCGGCGAAAAAAATCCCCGCGTCACAGCGGGGAAAACAGAGCGCCCCGACGCCGCGGGGGCATCGGACAGACGAAAGCGCGAACGCGTCCGCGGCAGGATGATATGCCATTGCCTTGCATGGCGATAAGACTAGACGCCCGGCCCCGCTTTGTAAAGAGTCAATATATCTCGCGCGGAACAGGCGGGAATCCGCTTGACGAGGCCGCGCCTTGCGCCCTAGAGCATATTCGTTGCACACGCAATTGTTGCCGCCGCCACGGCGGCATTCGCGGAAGGAGACGCCCGGGATACGGGCGCTGCCGCGACGATGCGTCGGAAAAAGACGCCGTTCCATCAGGAGCGTTTCAGCTTTGAAAAGGTAAAAACGCGAGGCGGCGGCACAGCGCCGACCGGCCCGAAGCGAGCGGAAAAACCGCGCTTTTTCCGCAAAACGACAGGCCGTATGGTTTGAAGCGCGCAGCGCTTCAAACTGAAAACCCCAAGGAGGCTTCATGCTGGTTTCCATTCTTGTCTATCTGTGTTGCGGCGCTGTGGCAGGCGTTCTTGCCGGTCTGCTCGGCGTGGGCGGGGGCATTGTGATTGTGCCCATGCTGGTTTCCGTCTTTCCGACGCAGGGTATCCCGCCGGAATACGTGCAGCAGCTGGCTCTGGGCACGTCGCTGGCCAGCATCATGATCACCTCCGTTTCCAGCGCCCGCGCCCACAATAAGCGCGGGGCCGTACACTGGGACATCTTCCGGCGCATGACGCCGGGCATCCTGCTCGGCACCTTCTTCGGCGGGCTGGTGGCAAGCCATATGCCCACGCTCTTCCTCAAGGTCTTTTTCATCTGCTTCCTGGCCTTTGTGGCCGTGCAGATGCTCTCCAGTTACCGGCCCCCGGCCACGCGCGAAATGCCCGGCGCGCTCGGCACGGCCGGCGCGGGCGGCGTCATCGGTCTGATTTCCAGCTTTGTGGGCATCGGCGGCGGCACGCTTTCCGTGCCGTTCATGAGCTACTGCAACGTGCCGCTCCACCATGCCGTAGGTACGTCGGCGGCTCTCGGCTTTCCCATTGCCGTTGCCGGCACGCTCAGCTACATCATCGGCGGCTGGCAGCAGCCGGATTTGCCTGCGGGCTGCTTCGGCTTCGTGCATCTGCTTGCTCTGGTCGGCATTGCCGTTGCCAGTTTCTGCACGGCTCCGCTGGGCGCAAAGCTCTCGCACGCCCTGCCCACCTCAAAGCTCAAGAAGGCCTTCGCCGTCTTTCTGATCATTGTGGACATCCGCATGATCGTGGCCCTGCTGTGATGCGGCGCGCCGCCGCTCCAACTCTCCGCGCCCCCTTCCGGCCCCGCCGCTAGGGGGCGTCGCCGTTCCTGGGCGGAGCGCATGCGTATTGCCTCTCTTCGTACAGCCCTCCTTCAAGCCGGACAGACCACGGCCGGACATCTTGTGAAGAAAAATTCTTGAAGTTTCGGCCCTGATCCGTCTTCCCTCCGGACAGGAAACAGGATAGAGCGTTCTGCCTTTGAAAAAGGTGAAACGCGAGGCGGCGGCACTCCCGCCGCACACAAATATTTCCCGCGCCCTCCCCGGCCCCGCGCCCCGGAAATGCCGCGCAAAGGATAGTCATTCATGCTGCAAAAAACCTATAATGCCAAACGCGCCGAAGCTGTCTGGTGGAATCTGCTGCTCCTGACCACGGGGGCCTTTCTGGTCACGGTCTGCGTCAAGAGCGTGGCCTCCAGCCATGACATGCTCATGGGCGGTATTCTGGGCGTCTCGCTGCTGACCTGGCACGTGACACAGATGCTGGAGCCGCTGATCTGGTACGTCATCATCTCCATTCCCATCTGGATCTGGGGCTGGTTCTACGTGGGGCGGCGTTTTCTGCTCTACACGGCCTACGGAACCCTCGTCAGCATGGTGCTCGGCTTTTTCTGGCACTATCAGATTCCCGTTGAAAACGAGATTTATGCCGCCGTCATCGGCGGCGTGCTGCACGGCACGGGCGCGGGCATCATGCTGCGCACGCTGGGCAGCGCCGGCGGCACGGACGTGGTGGCCGTCATGCTCAAGGCCCGCTGGAACATCCCCATCGGTCAGTTCAGCTTTGCCTTCAACGTGCTGGTTTTTCTGGCCGGGAGCTTTCTGTACAAACTAGATTTGATCATCGCCTCGGTGATCATGATGTTCATTTCGGCAAACACGCTGGAATATGTGCTGGGTCTGTTCAACCGCCGCAAGATGGTCCTGATCATCTCCGAACGCGGCGAGGAAGTCTGCGAGGCCATTCTGGCCACGGAGCGTTTCGGCGTGACGCTCCTGCGCGGCAAGGGGGCCTATTCCGGCACGGACAAGGAAATTCTCCTGACCATCACCAACAACGTGGCGCTGAAACGGTTGGAAAACCTTGTCTATTCGGTGGACCCGCGCGCCCTCTTCGTGGTGGAAAACACCTTCTATGTCTCGGGCGGCCAGTTTGCCCGCCGCGACCGCTGATCGACGGCATACAGCGCGTTTCAGCGGCGACACAGCTCCAGCCGGCCCGAAGCGAGCGGCAAAGCCGCGTTTTTTCCGCGAACGACAGGCTGTATGTTTTGAAACCCACAGCGTTTCAAACGGAAAATGCTCTATAAGGAGAAAGACGTTTTCGATGTCTTTCTCCTTTTTTCATGTCTTTGACAAAATCCGCCGCAAAAGGCACGCAAGAGTCTTGCGTCCCGGGCATTCCCGGCGCATAAAAAAACAAATCGCGTTGTTGCGTGACGGACGGTCCCGCCTGACGCGCACCTGCCACAAAACGAGAAGAGCATGAATCTGCCTGATACCGTGGCCCTCAGGGCCAGGACAGTTTATCCCCTGACGGAAGAAGGCCCGGCCCGGGGCTGGGAAGCTCTGGCAGCCCCTCTGCGCGCTCTGGACAACGGCGCAGTGCTGCTGCGTCACGGCATTGTGGAAGCCGTGGATCGCTGGCCTCTGGATCTTCCGCCCGGAACGGAAGTCCGCGATCTGGGAGACGTGGCCCTTATTCCCGGCATCATCAATGCCCATTGCCATATACAGCTTTCCTGGACGGCGGGGCGCACACTCTGGGGACAGGGATTCTCTCCGTGGCTGCGCAGCCTGATCGGCCTTCTGCGGACGCAGGACCCGCCCGAGGAGCGGGCGGCGGCCATCGACGGCGCCTGCGCGGCACTGGCCGACTGCGGCACCCGCCATGCGGGCGACTATGCCGGGCAGGATTTGCTGACGGTGGATGCCGCCGCCGCGCGTCACGAGGTGGGCATCACTCATTTTTGCGAATGGTTCGGCGCAAAAACGCCCTTTATTGATCAGCGCCGCCCGTGGCCGCCGCGCTGCCGCTATGCCGCGGCAACCGTGCCGGGACTGGGACGGCGCTGCGCGCCTGCCGGCCATGCCCTCTACTCCACCGACGAAGACGTACTGCGCGACGCCCACGCCTTCTGCAAGGCCCTGGACAGACCTTTTGCCCTGCACCTTGCCGAAAACGAAGAGGAAATGCGTCTGCTGGAGCTGGGAGACGGGCCGCTGTGGGAGCTGTACGCCGGAACCGTGCTGCCGCACAGCTGGCAGGCCCCGCATATGCGCCCCGTTGCCTGGGCGCGTTCGCTCGGCCTGCTGGGGCCGGGCACGCTGGCCGTGCACTGCGTCCACGTGGACGCCGCGGAGGCGGCTCTGCTGGCGCACAGCGGCACGGCCGTCTGTCTGTGCCCCCGTTCCAACGCCAATCTCGCCGTGGGCGTGGCCCCGGTGGAAATGCTGGCACACGCGGGCGTGCTCCTGTGCCTCGGCACGGACGGACTCAGCTCCTGCACGGATCTGGATGTACGCAAGGAAGCCGTAGCCCTGCGGCAGCGCTGGGGCCTGCCCGCTGAAGCCCTGATCCGCATGCTCACGGTCAACGCCGTGGCCGCTCTGGGCCTTGGAGACACGCTGGGCCGCCTCTATCCCGGAAGCACGGCGGGTATCGCCGTCCTCCCGGAAGAACTGCGCCCCTGACAGCGGCGCCGCCTTTGCCGGGAAATGGTGGCTCCGCCTCTCCTTTCCCTTAGCATCCGGCAGCGCGGCAGAACGCGGAACAGCATTTTCATGCTGCTTCCACGGAGAATTGGAATGTTTGAGGCCATTGTAGAGACCCTTCCCGCACAGCTCATCGTCATCGATCCGCAAACGCACGAGTTGCTTTACGCCAATGCGGCGGCGCGCAAAATGTGGGAAGAGGCCCGGAAGGGCAACAAATGCTATTCGATCCTTGGCAAGGCCGCGCCCTGCGACTTCTGCAAGACCAGCCGGCTCTCGCTTGACGATTATCTGCAATCCGAACGGGACGGCTCCGACGGCCGCCGCTTTACGCTCTGGACAAAGCTCATTCCCTGGGGCGATCGCACGGCCCGGCTGGAAATCGTGCTGGACATCACGGAGCACGCCCTGCTGCAGCAGCAGCTGGAAAGGGACCTGCGCCGCAAGAATCTCATCACGCGCACGGCCCGCGAGCTCTACGAAAGCGAAGAGCTGGATGCAGGGCTGGCTTCGGTGCTGCGCATGACGGGGCGCTATCTCCGGGCGGAACGCAGCTGCGTTTTCGAGCTGCGCGACGATGCGCTTGTCTGCACGCACGAATGGCGCTCCCGCCATGCGACCTCCCCGGCCAGCAGGCTTCAGAACATCAACATTGACACCATCCGCCAGTGGGTTGCCCGTCTGGAACAGCGGGAAGCCATCCACGTTACGGACAGCAGCCTGCTCCAACAGGAGCAGCCCGAGGCCTACGACTTCCTGAACCGCTACGCCATCCGCTCGCTGGTACTGGCTCCCCTGACCATCGGCAACCGCCTCATAGGTCTGATAGGCGCGGACAACTTCCCCGTGGAACGCGCCAATGATGCGCTGGCCCTGCTGACCACCATCAGCAATTTCTGCTCCACCGCCATCTGGCGCGGCAGGACGCTGGCGCAGCTCCGGCAGGCGGGCTACTACGATATGCTGACGGGCCTGCTCAATCGCAACGGCTTCATCCGCGACATCAAGGCGCCTCACATGATGCCGCTGGGCGTGATTTACGTCGATCTCAACGGTCTGAAGCAGGTCAACGACGAGCAGAGTCACAGCGCCGGAGACGCCATGCTGATGGATGCGGCGCACACCCTGCAGCAGACCTTTCCCGAGGGCAAGTGTTACCGCATCGGCGGCGACGAGTACGTCGTCATCCTGCAGGGCATCGAAAAACGGGACTTCCAGCACAAGCTGGCTCATCTCAAGGGTATTTTCACCTTCAGAAAGCAGTACAGCGCCTCTGTGGGCGGCGCATGGCACAGCGACCCGGAAAACATCACGGATGTCGTTGCCGCCGCCGATGCCGAAATGTACAGGGAAAAGCAGCGCCACTACGGCCGCAAGCCTCAGAAACTGCGCATGCCCCTGCTGCAGCAGGCGGCCCGCCAGCAGGACGAATTTCAGCAGCACCTGGAAAGCAACGGCATCGAGCTGTGCTGGCTGCCCCGGCACGATCCCGCCGACGGGCGCGTGGTGGGCCTCGAAGCTCTTGCGCGCATGCGCGGCATGAAGGGCATCGTCATGCCGGAGAGCTTCCTGCCCATACTGGAACAGACCCGGCGCGCCCACCTGCTGGACTTTGCCGTTTTTGAGCGCGTCTGCGCCCAGCTGCGCCTCTGGATGGACAGGGACATTCCCGTGGTTCCCACTGCCGTCAACTTCTCCCGCTATACGCTGCTGCGGCCCGATCTGTTCAGCGTCCTGCAGCAGTCCTGCTCGCGCTATTCCATCCCGCTGCACTTTCTTGAAATAGATATTCCGGCAACCGTCCCTCAGAAGGAATTTGACAATAACAGCATTCTGTATGACGCTGTCCGCCGTCTCTACAAATACGGATTTTCCATTGCCATCGACGGCTTTGCTCTGGAAAATGCCAACCTTGCCATGCTCTCTCAGGTGGATTTCAATACCCTGAAACTGGACAGCAGCATCCTCCGCATGGTGGACGGCAACACAAACCTTGAGGATATGCTCTCGCTTGTCTTTGCCCTTACACACAAGTCAAGCATCTTCATTGAAGCCAAGGGCGTGGAGAACGAACGCCAGCGCGCCCGGCTGGAAAGTCTGCGCTGCAACGCGGCTCAGGGCTATCTGTTCAGCCGCCCCATGACGAGCGAGGACTGTGAGCGTTTCCTGCGCTCCCGGACCTGATGCCCGTTCTGCGAACTATTTGCAAAAGCCGGCCTACATGCAATAAAAAAACGGCTATATCAGGTAAAACTGTCCCTGCGGGAAAGCTTCCGGTTTCAGTACGGGAGACGCGCGGTAACGGCCGCAAGGCTGTGCGTCCTGCAAACAGCCCCGGCACAAGAACGCCGATAAACAAAGGAACTGCTATGAAATCCTCTCTGCGTAACGCGCTCATTGGCGCCCTGCTTGTGCTGCTCGCCTTCTGCTGCGGCCTGTTCGCTTCCCGGCTGTCCCTGCTGCTGATCCTTGCGCCGCTTCTTGCCGTCGCCGCCTTCCTGCTTGCCTACCGGGACGGACGCCGCACGGACGCCGTCCACGCCTTTGCCCAGGCCGCCGCGGAGAACAAGGAGACGCTCCCGGCCCTCCCCGACGGGGACCTTGCCCGGGCAGTGGAAGAGCTGCAGCAGGCCCGCACCCGTCAGGCCTACTGGTACGAAAGTATTCTCAATTCCATCCCCGACGCCATCTCCGTCACGGACATGGACATGCGCTGGACCTTCTGCAATACCGCGGCCCTCAACGCCATGTGCATTCCCGTCAAGGAGTATCTCGGCAAGCACTGCTCCGCCAAGGGCTGCAATATCTGCAATACCCCGCGCTGCGGCATTGAACAGCTGCGCCGCGGCACCAACGAGCTGCACAACACCATGCCCGACGGGCGCACCATGCACGTGCGTATCCGCTATCTCCAGAACAGACGCGGCCAGAAAATCGGCCATGTGGAAATCAGCCGCGACATCAGCGCGGAACAGCGTCTGCGCGACGAGGCCGCCAGCGCCGCCCGCGACGCGCGTCTCCAGACCGCAAGTCAGCTTGGCGACGTGGTGACGCAGCTTGACCAGGTGTCCGTCCATCTCGCCAACGTCATTTCCTCCGTGCAGCAGAGCACCCGCACCAACTCCGACCGCATGCACGACACCGCCGCCGCCATGCAGCAGATCAACAGCAGCGCGCTGGATGTGGCCAGAAATGCCGACGACGCCGCCAAGGCCTCCCGCCACATGCAGGAAAAGGCCGACGACAGCGCCCAGACCATTCAGCAGTCCGTGCATAACATGCAGCAGGTGCAGAAGCGTTCCCTCGGGCTCATGGAATCCATGTCCAGCCTCGGCAAGCAGGCCGACGCCATCGGCGCGGTCCTGCTCATCATCCGCGACATCGCCGATCAGACCAATCTGCTGGCCCTCAACGCCGCCATCGAGGCCGCCCGCGCGGGCGAAGCCGGGCGCGGCTTCGCCGTGGTAGCCGACGAAGTACGCAAGCTGGCGGAAAAGACCATGCACGCCACCACCGACGTTTCCAATGCCATCGAGGCCATGCGCAGCGACGTGCGCCACAGCAACGACATGGCCGAGGAAACCAGCGCCGCCATTCAGGAACTGGCCGTGCATACCCAGCAGTCCGGCGAGGCCGTGACCGTCATCCAGTCGCTTGTCGCCGACGTCAGCTCCCGCGTGCAGATCATTGCCGAAACCGCCGCGCAGCAGTCCTCCATGACCGACGCCGTCAACAACCACGTCGAGGAAGTCAAGGACGCCGGAGAACGCATCGCCGAATCCATGAACACCACCGCCGAGGACGTGAACGCCGTGCGCAGCCAGTCCTCCGCCATCCGCGCCGTCCTCGAAAGCATCCAGAAGGAAGAAACGCCCCCGGCCAATGCCGACTAGGGAAGACGCATGAAGTTTTTTGAGGGGGAAGGAACCCCTTTTGCTCGCGGCAAAAAGTGGTTCCTTCCCCCTCAAACTCCCCCATCCTCCCCAAAACCCGCCATCTCATTTGCCTGCAGGCAAAGCAGGATACTCCACCCTAGAGCATTTTCAGTTTGAAATGCTGTGCATTTCAAACAATACGGCCTGTCGTTTCGCGGAAAAAACGCGGTTTTTCCGCTCACTTTGGGCCGGGCGGCGCTGTGC
>DXFI01000270.1 GCA_019114565.1 Candidatus Desulfovibrio intestinigallinarum
CGGTCAGCAGCATGGAGTGAGCGCAGCGGGCAGGCGCTGCTCCGCAAGGCCGTTTTTTGCTGCGGGTACAGGGGATCCGCACGACATGGGGCGCGCTTGCCGCCCGCCGGTCATGCGCCGCCGGGCGCAAAGGCGGGGCGTTCCCGCTGGATGCACAGAGAAGGACAGGCTATGCTTTCGCAGGCGTATAAAGACTACCACGGCAAAATAAATTTCGCCATCAAGAACAATTCCCATACCCAGACCTTCCTTTTCCTGCAGGAGCATTGTTCCCGCAAGGGGATACGCCGGCCGCGCGTGCTGGAGATCGGGTGCAGCGGCGGTTACTTCAGCGCCGCCCTGCGGGATAACGGCGTGTACGTCTACGGCGTCGAGCCTTTTTCCGATGAGGCGCTCCGCTGCGGTCGAGTGGATGACTTCTTTGCCGGTACCGTGGAGGATTTTTGCGCGACGGCCCCGGAAGAGCTGCGGCAGGCCTTTGATGCGGTCATCCTTGGCGATGTGCTCGAACATCTGGTCGATCCCGGGGCCATGCTCGTGTCCCTCAGCCGGTTTTTGAAGGATGACGGCGTCATCCTGGCGTCCGTGCCGAACATCACCCATATCGGCATCCGTTCCATGCTGGCTGACGGCATGTGGGATTACCAGAAATACGGCATCCTGGACGGGACGCATCTCCGCTTCTTTTCCTGGCATACGCTCAAGAAACTCTTTCTGGACGCCGGCTTCGGCATCGTCAAACGTTACAACGTCCTGCAACCGGAGCTCAGCGTCTACCCTTCCCTTGTCGCCTGGGGGGAAAGTTCGCTCCGGCAGGAGCTGGACCCGCGGGATCACACCTTCCAGCATGTCGTCATGGCCTCGCGGGAGGCCTGGCGGCAGACGACCTACCAGACGACGACGCCGCAGCACATCCTGCTCCTTTCGCCCAAGTCCGAGAGCGTGCTGACGCGTCTGCGGCTTGCCCGGCCGCTGGGGGAATTCCTGAGCGTCCACGGCGGCCTGCTCTCCGTCATCCCCGCGGCAGCCTGCAACCTGTCCCTGCTGGACTGGGCGGATGTCGTCATAGCGCATCGTGAGATCAACATCCTGGAATTCGAATTCCTGAAAGCGGCGCGGCAGCGTGAGATCCCCATCATCTACGATACGGACGATCTGCTGTTGGAGCTGCCCGAGTGGAGCCTGAACAGCATCCCGCCAGCCGAGCGCGCGCTGATGAAAAGCGCGCTGGCCCTGGCGGACAGGGTGACCTGCACCACGCCCATGCTGAAGAAGGAGCTTGAGCGCTATGCCGATGACGTCCAGGTCATCCCCAATGTGATCATACAGACGCAGCCGCTGCCCGTCCCGGCGAAGCGCCATTACAGCAAAGAGTGCACCCTCGTGCTTGCCTCCAGCGACGCGCAGCTGCCGGAAGGCATCGTGCCGATACTCTATACCCTGCTGAAGATGTTCGATTTTTTGCAATGCGTCGTCATCGGGAACATCGTCCACAACTTTCAGATCCCCTCGGAGCGCCTGCGCTGCTACGAGACGTGCGGCGAAGAACAGTTCTCGCAGCTGCTTTCCGGCATAGATAACGGCATCGGCCTGCTCCCGCTGGACGACAGCCTTTTCTCGTCCTGCAAATCTCCCATCAAGTTCTGGCATTACACGTCCTGCGGCATCGTGTCCGTGGCCTCGAACCGCGATCCCTACGCGCACTATATCGACGATGACGTCAACGGCGTCCTGCTTGACGATACGCCGGATGCCTGGTGTACGGGACTCTCCCGCCTGATCAGGGATCACCGCAAGCGGCAAGCCCTGCTGGGCAATGCCCTGAAAAAATGGCAGACCACCGCCTCCGGCAAGGTCGCCGTCGAGGCCTGGCGGGCCTTGTTCGCTCCCCTGCCGCAACGTCCGGGAAAGGATTAAGGCCGTTTTGCGGGCCGTACGGCGCTTAACCGGACCGGGCACGGCAGAAAAATTTTTTTGCCTGCCTCGCAAAAAATGCTTGACCTTCGGCGGGAGAAAGCGTATCTCTCTTTCTTGTCAACGGGTCATTAGCTCAATTGGTAGAGCAGCTGACTCTTAATCAGTTGGTTCGGGGTTCGAGTCCCTGATGGCCCACCAGAGAAAGTAAGCCCTTGCGGATTTCCGTAAGGGCTTTTTTCGTATCTGCGCAAATGCCGTGCGTTGCCGCCCGGGGCGTGCATGCGCCGCCTCCCGCCTGGACGGCTCCCCACGACTGCGGGCCTGACCTGCCTCCGCCTACACCCCCACGGACGTGGGGAAGACTGGCTCCCCTTCTTGATGCGGTAGCCCTGCTCGGAAACACCCCCACGAGCGTGGGGAAAGACGTCGGCAGCCCTCTACCGCTTCCGTCGGGGCGTGAGAGCAGCTTTTTCACGCTTTTTTTCCACATCCTCATCGGGAAGTGGCGCGTCATTGATGAGGCGCAGAAAGCCCCTCTGGGTCTCTATCTCGTTCCGCGCCATGAATTCAAGGAAGTCCCTGTCGTCTTCATGCGCCTTTTCCAGGGCGGCTATATACTCCTGCCGCAGCGCAGGCGTGATGACGACAGGGAGATACCCGCGCTGTCCCAGCAGCACATCCATGCCCAGTCGGGCAATGCGTCCATTTCCGTCGGCAAAGGGGTGGATGCAAACAAGATCCTTGTGGAAGCGTGCCGCCGCGATCAAAGGGTGCAATATCTCCCTTTCTTGTCTAGTGCGGGCCAGCAGCGCGCACATTTGGCTTTCGATGTCTTCCGGCCGTGACACAGGATAGCGCGACCCTGTCATGAATACGGGGATCTGTCTGTAGGCTCCTGCAACGGCGTCGTTTTCGAGGCTCCCCTCCAGCATGCCATGCAGCCGCAGCAGGTCCTGTTTGGTAAGCCCAGGATCGCGCAGCAAGCTGAAGGCATGATCATAGGCCTTGCCAAGCCCCACAGCGGCGAGGGCATCCTTTAACGGCTTTCCTCCTGCGGTCAGACCGTCTTCAAGAAGGATCTTGGTCTCGACGAGAGTATACGAAGATCCTTCAAGGGCATTGGAAGAAAACACGCTGTCCACCCGGTAGTACTTCTGGATCTCCCGCAAAATGTCCTTGTCCTCAAAGGGGCGGTAACGATTGATGCGGATTTGGTTCTCGTCGATTTTTTGCAAGAGTTCGGCAAGCATTTTCGTCTCCGGGCCTTTGAGAGTTGACCGTTGGCCCGCTTTTTATGGTACGGGCCGCGAGGAGGCAAGTTTCTGCCCTGGGCAGCACGTCCGCTTCCGGTGTTATGCTCCCGTTTCATTTTTAGGTAGACTTCGGCAACCTTTTCCTGTTTGCGGCCAGCATACTGTTTTCAGTGATGCCATTCCGCGTCTTGGAGCCCCCT
>DXFI01000271.1 GCA_019114565.1 Candidatus Desulfovibrio intestinigallinarum
TGTCTCTCCTCTGCGCCTCGCGTGCGAGCTTGCGCGGCGGCGGTGCTTTTGGTAGAAAAGCGTTCTGCCCCAATGGGTGGGGCGCTGTTTTTGCTGACGCCTTTTCAAAGGAAAACGCTATGAAAAAGCTCCTTGTACTGGCACTGGCCGCCTTTCTGCTGGCGACTGTTCCCGCAAAGGCTGAAAAAGCCTATGTGAACGGCATTGATTCCAACTATCCGCCGTTTGCCTATGTGGATGAAAAGACCGGCAAGCCTGCGGGCTTTGACGTGGACGCGCTGGACTGGATCGCCGCGAAGATGGGCTTCAAGGTGACGCACAAGGCAGTGGCGTGGGACGGCATTATCCCCGCGCTGGCATCG
Source organism: Candidatus Desulfovibrio intestinigallinarum (assembly GCA_019114565.1). GTDB lineage: Bacteria > Desulfobacterota > Desulfovibrionia > Desulfovibrionales > Desulfovibrionaceae > Desulfovibrio > Desulfovibrio intestinigallinarum. The sequence continues at coordinate 363 of DXFI01000271.1, forward strand.
AAGCAGATCGACATGATTGCTTCCGGCATGAGCATTACGGAAAAGCGCCGCAAGGTTGTGGACTTTACCAAGCCCTACTGGACCGTGCGCCGCGTTATGGTCGTTCGCAAGGACAGCAAACTCAGCTACGACGATATTCTGAAGAAGGACATCAAGCTCGGCGTGCAGCGCGGCACCTCGGAAGCCGACGCCATCAAGCAGGAACAGAAGGAAAAGGGCTATCCCTTTGAACTGCGCTTCTATGAATCCGCGCCGCTGGCCGTTGAAGACCTGCTGAACGGCCGCATTGATGCCGCTCTGATGGATCAGCTCCCCGCCGAAGATTCCATTGCCAAGGGCAACGCCATCAAGGTTGCGGGCTATCACGGCGTGCCGGACGAGTTCGGCGTGGCCATCCGCAAGGGCGACAACGAGCTGCGCAAGCTCCTCGAAGAGGGCTATGCCAAGCTGGCCGCTGATCCCTACTGGCAGGAACTTCAGAAGAAGTACCTGAAGAAGTAATATTTTTTTGAGGCGGCGCGGCAAGGGGGCGACTCTTGCCGCGTCGTCATGTTTTCCCGCTAACCCAACGGACGAAAAACGGCATTTTTCATGGCTTCATCCCTGCAAGTGGTAATGGACGCGCTGCCCTTCATTCTGGGCGGCACGGTAGTGACGGTGTGCGCGGTGGCAATCGCCCTCGGCATGGGCCTTGTTTTCGGCGTCCCCCTGGCCGTGGCGCAGGTCTACGGCGGCAGACTTGCCCGGCGATGCGTGGGCCTTTATGTCTGGTTCTTCCGCGGGGTGCCGATTCTGGTGCTGCTTTTTCTGTTTTACGGCCTCTTCGTGAGCTGCGGGCTCAACCCCAATCCCTTCCTTATTTCCTGTTGCGTCATGGGCTGCACAAGCACGGCCTACCAGTCGCAGATTTTTCGCGGGGCCATCCAGAGCCTGCCGCAGGGCCAGCTCAAGGCCGCCAGAGCCCTCGGCATGCGCGATACCGAAGCCATCCGCTCCATTATTCTGCCGCAGGCCATGCGCCTCTCCATCCCCGGATGGGCCAACGAATTTTCCATTCTGCTCAAGGACTCCGCCGTCTGCTATGTGCTGGGGACGCAGGAAATCATGTCGCGCGCCAATGCCGTGGCCACGCGCACCCATGAGCATCTGGCCATGTTTGCCGTGGCCGGCATCATCTATTTCGTGCTGACCGTTATTGTTCTGGCGCTGCTGCGCCGCCTAGAAAACGCCGTGCAGATTCCCGGCTACTCCACCGGGAACGGAATGGCCGGCTTTGAATGCAAAGGATAGGCCATGACCGAAGACGTCTTGCAGGTTTCCCATATTTCCAAACAGCTGGGCGGCAAGCCCATTTTGCAGGATTGCAGCTTTACCGTAAAACGCGGCGAGCTCAAGGTGCTGATCGGCCCTTCCGGCGCCGGAAAAAGCACCCTGCTCCAGTGCATCAACTGCCTGATTCCGCCCGACAGCGGGGACATCTGGCTTGAAGGCGAAAAACTCGACCGCAGCAGCAAGGCGCATCTCTGCGCCTTTCGTGCGCAGGTCGGTATGATCTTTCAGGATTTCAACCTGTTCGATCATCTGACAGCCGTGGAAAACGTAGCCATAGCCCTGCGCAAGGTACGCGGCATGAGCCGTAAGGACGCCACGGATCGCGCGCTGGAGGAACTGGGCCGCGTGGGCCTTGCCCGCCGCAGCCAGCTCTACCCCGCCCAGCTCTCCGGCGGCCAGAAACAGCGCGTCGCCATGGCCCGCGCCCTCGCCATGGACCCCAAGGTTATTCTGCTGGACGAGCCCACCTCCGCCCTCGACCCCGAACTTGTGGGCGAAGTGCTGGCCGTTATCCGCGATCTGGCCCAGAACGGCATGACCATGATCATGGCCACGCACCAGATGGATTTTGCCCGGGCGCTTGCCCACGAAATTCTTTTCATGGAGCGCGGCAAGATCATTGAACAGGGCGCGCCCGAGACCCTGCTGGCCGAAGGCAGCTGCACCCGTACCCGCGATTTCTGCTGCCGCCTGCTGGAAATGGGGGCGTAAGTGTTCATTGACATTGATTTTTTTACGCAGGACGTTTTCCCTGCGCTTAATCAGGGCCTTCTCGTCACGCTGGCGCTCATCATACCGGCCGGCATCATCGGCTTTGTCGGCGGCATCATCCTCGGATGCGCCCGCGCCTTCGGCGGCCCCGTTCTGCGTGGCTTCGGCAATGCCTATACCACCATTCTGCGCGGCGTGCCGCTGGCCGTGCAGCTCATGATGATCTATTACGCCCTGCCCAAAATCGGCATCTATTTTGACCCCTACGGCGCGGCCCTGCTCAGCTTCATCCTGTGCAGCGCCGCCTATCATTCCGAATATGTGCGCGGGGCGCTCCTCTCCATCCGACAAGGACAAATCCGCGCCGCCCAGGCCCTCGGCATGACGACGTTCCAGACCATTCTCTGGATCGTTATTCCGCAGGCCGCCCGCCGCGCCCTCCCCGGCTGCGGCAACGAAATTATCTATCTCATCAAGTACAGCTCCCTTGCCCACCTCGTCACCTGCATGGAACTCTTGGGCGAAGGCAAGGTCGTCGCCTCCGATACCTTCCGCTTTACCGAAGTCTTTATTGCCGTGGGCGCTTACTACCTCGTGCTTGTCACGCTGGCGACCTGGCTCCTCCACT
>DXFI01000272.1 GCA_019114565.1 Candidatus Desulfovibrio intestinigallinarum
AGGGGTTCCCCCTCCCCCAGCAACTCCCCTGCCAACGCCCACCAACTCCCCGTTTTGACAATCCGCTGCGGGAGACATACTTTTCCGGGCAGCGGCGCGAGGTTGGCGTCGCGCTGGAGTCAGAATGGATCGCCTTCCTTTTCCTGTTCGTTGTGTTGTTCTGGTGCTGGGGATGTGCCTGGCGGCGCTGGGCATAGCGCTTATTACGAATGCCGACATGGGCACGACGCCCATCACCAGTCTCCCTCTTGCGGTCAACGCCGTGTATCCCCTCAGCGTGGGCACGTATACCGTCCTGCTCAACGCCCTGTTTGTGCTGCTGGAAAAAGTCATTCTCGGGCCGCACTTTTCCCGCGCAAACGTCCTGCAACTCCCGCCGGTCTTTCTGTTCGGCTTCTTCATTGACATGTGGATGCACCTGTCCGGGGGCATCCTCCTGCTGCCCTATGCGGAACGCCTGTGCATTCTGGCCGCGGGCATCGTCGTTCTTGCCTTCGGTATTCTCCTGCAGGTGGCCTGCAACCTCGTCGTCCAGCCCGGCGAAGGCATTGTGCTGGCGCTGGCCTTCCGCACCCGCCGCAACTTCGGCAACCTCAAGGTGATGGTGGACGCAAGCATGGTGGCCTCGGCCGCCCTGCTCGGCCTGATCTGCCTCGGCCATATCGTGGGCATCCGCGAAGGCACGCTCCTCTCGGCCAGCCTGACGGGCTTCTGTATCCGCGGCCTCGGCGCGCTGCTGCACCGGCTGTGCCCGCGCCTCTTCCACCCCGTCGGACAGCGTTCCTGATAGAGAGCATTTTCAGTTTGAAACACTGTGCGTTTCAAACCATACGGACTGTCGTTTCGCGGAAAAACGCGGTTTTCCGCTCACTTTGGGCCGGGCGGCGTTGTGCCGCCGCCTCGCGTTTCACCTTTTTCAAAGCTCAAACGCTCCAGCCCCGCACACATGGCGACACTACCGAAAAGTTATCTCCAACCCGCTGCCGGGCTTGTCGGATATTCTGTTTTGGCGTATGGTTATTCCGTCCCAATATTAATAACAGCTATTATTAGCCAGAAACCTCATAAGACGCGGAGACAGCGGAGGCAGGAGCCCCTCCCCTGTCTCTTTTTCAGAGCATTTGCAGTTTGAAACGCGCCGCGCTTCAAGCTGAAATTGCTCTGAAACGCTCTGTACATGCGCCCGCAAAGAAACGCCCCGGGGAACGAAACCCATGAAGATCTCGCACAAGCTTCTTGTCCTTTGCAGCATTCCCATGACGGCCTTTCTTGTCGTCAGCGCCCTGTACGCCCTTTCGTGGCTGGAGAAGAAAAACGACATTGCCGCCGTCCGCAGCAACATTGTCCTGTTCCGGGGCATTTCCGGTCTGGTCAACGAAGCCCAGAAGGAACGCGGCCTGTCCAATGTCTTTCTGACCACGGGCAACAGCGGCCCCATGACGACGCAGCGCGGCAATACCGACAGGGCGCTTGCGCGTCTGGCGGAGCTGCGGGCCCCTCTGGCGCTGCCCGCCCCGCTGCGGCAGACGCTTGACGATGCGCTTGCCATTGTGCCGCAGGCGCGCCGGCTGGTGGACAACAAGACCGCTTCGGCCGAGGTGCTGGCCGCCTATTCGCGCTGTATCCGGGAGCTTCTGCACGCGGCGCGCGCCATTCCCGATCTCCGGGACATCGGCGACGGCATGCGCGCCACCTTCATTTCCATGGACTATCTCGAAAGAGCCAAGGAAAACGCCGGGCTCCTGCGCGGGACGCTGTCGCCGCTGATCGCGGCGGACGCGCCTCTGACTCCCGGCATGATCGACCGGCTCGCAGCCCTGAAGACAAGCATGGACGCGGCCCTGTCCGCCGATGCGCTGACGCTGACGGAGGAATCCCGCGCCATTCTGCGTTCCCTGCTTGCCTCGTCCTCCTGGAAAGCGGCCGACGACGCCTTTCAGCAGGTGGCCGCCAGAGCCGAAAGCGGCGGCTTCGGCGTCAGTCAGGACGAATTCTGGAAAAACACAACCAGCGCCATCGACGAGCTGAACCGCATTCGCGACGTGGAATTTCAGGCCTTTGAAACCCGCATGGACCGTTCCCATGAGGACGCCACCGACGCCCTGCGGCTGCTCTGTCTGATCATCGTGGGCGTGATTGCGGGCATTTCCCCGGTGCTCATCGCGGTCATCCTCTCCATTACCCGGCCCATTCACAGGCTTATCGCCTATGCGGACGCCGTTGCCGGGGGCAGACTCGACACGCCGCAGCCCGCCAACATGCGGCATGAACTGGGCGCGCTCTGTCACTCGCTCGGGCTCATGCTCGACAGCCTGCGCGCCATGCTGGCCCGCTCTGAAGAAGACAGCCGCCGGGCACAGTCTGAGTCGCAGCGGGCGCAGGAGGCCGTCCGCGCCGCCGAAGAGGCCCGCACCGCCGCCGAACGGGCACGGGCCGAGGGCATGCTCGACGCGGCGGGCAGGCTGGAAGGCATTGCCTCCGCCATTGACGCCGCCATGCGCTCCCTGCGGGAACAGGTGGCTCACTCCGAACAGAGCGCCGGGCATCAGGCCGGACGCATTACGGCAACGGCGCAGGCTATGGAACAGATGAACCATTCCGTGCTGGATGTGGCCCGGAGCGCCGGACATGCCTCGGAAATGTCCGCCGCCACCAGAGAGCGGGCCGAAAAGGGCGCCACCGTCAGTCAGCGGGCCATTGCGGGCATTCAGGGCGTGCGGGAGCAGTCCCTCCGTCTCAAGCAGGAAATGGCGGCCCTGTCCGCCAGCGCGCAGGAAATCGGCACGGTCATGGGCGTTATTTCCGACATTGCCGATCAGACCAACCTGCTGGCCCTCAACGCGGCCATTGAGGCCGCCCGCGCGGGCGAGGCCGGGCGCGGCTTTGCCGTCGTGGCCGACGAAGTGCGCAAGCTGGCCGAAAAGACGATGGCCTCCACCGGCGAGGTGGGCAAGACCATTACCGCCATTCAGGCCTCCACGGCGGAAAGCGACCGGCAGATGGACCTTGCCGTCGCCTCCGTCGAGGAAGCGGCGCGGCTGGTCGATGAATCGGGAACCGCGCTGACGGAAATAGCCGAACTGGCGGACAACAGCGCCGCGCAGGTGCTCGCCATTGCCACGACGGCGGAAAAGCAGTCGGCCACCTCCGAAGACATCAACCGCTCGCTGTCCGACATCAACCATGTTTCCGCCGACGTGGTGCAGACCATGCAGACCTCCGCCGGACTCGTGCAGGAAGTGGGCCGGCAATCCGATGCCCTGATGCAGCTCATCGGCGAACTGAAAGGAACACGGCACAAGGACGCGTAAGGCCTGCTGACACTATTCGTAACTTGTCTGGGGGGGAAGGGAAACCCCTCATCTCTGCTGTCGATGCCCGTAGCTTCCTTCGTCGCAACGGGCACGGCCTGCGGCCGCCTTCGGTCGCTGCT
>DXFI01000273.1 GCA_019114565.1 Candidatus Desulfovibrio intestinigallinarum
AAGACGGAAGGCGAGTTTCAATCCACGCGCCCGCGCGGGGCGCGACCGGAGATGATGGACTGAGCCACGCTCAAGCGCTCGTCGTTTCAATCCACGCGCCCGCGCGGGGCGCGACGCGCGACTTTTTGCGCGATGCCTATGAGGCGGGAAGTTTCAATCCACGCGCCCGCGCGGGGCGCGACGCGGCGACAGCCCCAAGCTGGTGAGCGTCTCGGGAGTTTCAATCCACGCGCCCGCGCGGGGCGCGACAGCAGCTATTGATGCTGGCTATCGCATAGCAGATGTTTCAATCCACGCGCCCGCGCGGGGCGCGACCCGACGCAGCGCGCCAAGAAGTTTGGCGGCCCCATGTTTCAATCCACGCGCCCGCGCGGGGCGCGACATTCACTTGACGCCGAAAGTCTTTTCCCGTAAAGTGTTTCAATCCACGCGCCCGCGCGGGGCGCGACGGTCTGTCAGGAATCGCCTTTATTTTCGTCTGGATACAACGAACATTTCGACGACCTTGACTCTTCTGCCGGAAAAAGCTGCGCCTCATCCAGAGAAGGAAGTATTTTTTTGTTTTATTACGCTACGATAGAGCTTTCGACGATCTGCCGCAAAAAACGGCGGGCTTGAGGTCCTCGCATCAGAAAATGAGCGGCCCCTCCGGGTCATACGCCGCCTTGCATCCCAAATGCTCTATTCTGCCTCTCCAGTTATTTCCGAGCAGATAAAAACGCAGACTATCCTTGTCCGGGTCCATTTCTGCCTCCAGAGCAGCCCGGAGCCGCACCCATTGCGCAGTATCCACAAGGCACTCGAACACCGAAAACTGTACTCGCTGCCCCCAGCTGGTACACAGCCTTGCAATGCGGCGCAACCGGCGACGCCCCGCGGCATCTTCCGTATTGACGTCATAACTGACAAGCACAAGCATATTTCACCTGACGGTAAATGGTGGATAGGCGTCCAGATCGCCCCGGATATACCGGGCAAGCAGCCGTGCCTGCATATGGCAGAGCATCCCGACGGACATACGCTCCTGCAGGAAAGGATGCATAACTTCCTCGCGTTTACGCTCCTGCCATGCAACAAGCATTTCCTTTTTTGCCTTGTCTTTCAGCAGCATGCCTCCCGCTTCCGTCCGTACAAAGTCCGCAGGTTGAATCTGCCGACGATTGACAAGCGTCAGGGCCAGCCTGTCCGCAAGATAGGGTCTGAATTCTTCCATCATGTCCAGAGCAAGGCTCGGCCTTCCCGGGCGCTCCCGATGCAGGTAGCCCACGGCCGGATCAAGCCCGACGCCCTCCAGCGCGCTGCGAATATCATGCGCCAGCAGGGAATAAAAAAAGGAAAGCAGACAATTTATCTCGTCTCGCGGGGGTTTTCTGCTGCGCCCGCCAAAGCGCATGACGCCACGAAGTTCTTCTTTGACAAGAAGCGACAGCACACTGAAATACCTGTGTGCGGCGTCGCCCTCCATTCCCCGCAGAGACTCAAGATCACAGGCATGAACCAGTTTGCGGAGGACAATCCCCAGAGCATCGACAGCGGCGACAAGCTCCGCACTCCCGGAAAGGCGCGCCTGCCGCTGAAGAACTGTCCGGCAATTGCTGATTTTTCCTATCAGAAAAAAACGAGCGAGCTCCGCGGAGGCCCCGGTGGAATCCGCCAGACGATACTGAGCCCTGCGCAGCAGCACATTGCCGGTCGTCGGCCCCTGCATGGCAGCCATGAACCGCCCCGACTCGGTAAACCAGGTCACAGTCACCCCCAGCCTGGCGCAGTGTTCCAGCAGATACTGACTACAGGAGACATGCCCGAAGCAGGCGATGGACTGCAACGTATGCAGAGGAATTTTCCCCAGCGTTTCACCTTCAAGAGAAAGCGTGACACATTCGCCTTCCCTGGCAAGCCACGCATGCTGCGTTGTGACGAACAGCGTGTTCAGATGTTTTTTCATCCGTCATTCTCGCACAGGTCATGGATGTAACGGGATGCAGCTCCGGCCGGGATTCCCGGAAGGCAAAAGGCATTCAGGGAGCAGGAAGCACAGCAGTCCCGTTTTTGTGCCGGCGGCATCCTGCCGCCTTCCAGCAACACGCGGACAGCGGCAATAACATCCATTGTACGTTTTCGGAGAGCCGGGGAGAAGGTAACCCGGTGTCGTCTGCGGAAAGCGCCGTAATACAACGCTCCCTCCTCAACGGATACAGCCAGCATTTCCTCCAGACACAGCGCCTGTCCGCACAGCTGCACCTCGTCCGCATCGCAGTCCTTCAGTCGCCCCTTCTTGTACTCCACAGGGTACGGAATCCAGAGGCCGTCCTGCCGCAGGAATTCCACGATATCCGCCCGGCCGTACAGTCCCCATTGCTTTGAGCACAGCTCAAGATTAGCGGCTGTTTTCACGCTGCCGCGCATCCTGCTGCCGCTCTCATGCGCCGTCGCATGCAGAAGCCTCCCCTCTGCCGTATGACTGTTTTCCTGCCATACCTGCTCCAGATGGATGAGGGCGCATTGCCGCGGGCAAAAGGCGTAATGCTGGAGCGCGGACAGCATGATTTCCGTCATATTACAGCTTTTCCTCCAGACATACGCCAGAAGGACAGTCGCCCCGCACTTCAATGGCGTAATCCGCAAAACTGCGTGCAGGACCTTCCGTGACGCGCCGGCATTGCACAAGATCAAACAGGGCCTGTGCCGGGGCATTGCCCATGCGCTTCTCATGCCGGAATACAAACAGCTTGCGACTGCTCATCTTGCCGCGGGCGGCGGAACGATCATTTTCGAACATACCGGCGAGCGATTCCCACAACAGTTCCAGATCTTCCTCGGAAAAACCCGTCTTTTCCGCCAGAGGCGCGGAAATAAAGCCTTCCATGCGGTACAGACCATAGGGAACAATAAACTTGCGCCCCATAGTCCGTTCCTTGTCCAAATCCCTGCCATTGGTCACGGCCATGCGCGTAATACTGATTTCGGCGGGGACGACGGGCTCCTCGCTGCGCGCAAAGGTGAACTGTACCGGGCCGCGCACCTGCCCGCAGTTGACTTCGGTGCTCATCACCGCGCCGAAGGTACGCACATCATAAAAATTATCGCACATCCAGCGTGTTACGGCACGAGCATCCTTTTCGTTTTTCGGCAGTTTTCCTGACTCCTTCTTCAGATTCAGGGCGGTATAGGCTTCGTTATGACGATCATTCAGAACCGCCTTTTCCTGAACATAGATGCGAAAACCGGCCTGTTCACTCCGGGCAAGCTCCACATAGTTGCGCACCTTGCGCTTCAGGCACACATCCGTCACCAGACCGCGGCCGGTTTCCGGATCGATACGGGGCATATTGCCCGCATCGGGGTCGCCGTTGGGATTGCCGTTCTCCACATCAAAAAACAGTACAAAATCATAACGATGCTCAATGAAAGACATAGTCCACCCCCTTATTCCTGTTCGCCCGCATCCGGGGCGTCATCCTTTCTGGCGTACAAGGCATTGTTCTGATGATAGTAGCCAAGCATGAAGCGCCCCTGATCCTCCAGAGAAAGCACTGCGGGAAAATCCTGCGCATCGGCAAGCAGCTCTCCCACTCTCTGATTGAACTGGATGTCGTACCCCGAAAATTTAGTTTTCCGGGCTTTGGAAACATGATGCTGAGCCAGACGGAACAGCATGGGAAAAACCCTGCGCGGTGTGGCGGAAGCTGCTCCAATGTACCGCTCCCGTAACGGGGTGTTGATATCCTTGCCCAGAGCATCGCGCTGCGCCTTTTCCAACAGGGCAAAGACTCTCCCCAGCCTGTAGCCGATATTGCTTTCATCCGCATTCAGCGTCGTCATATCCTTTTCCTCATGCTTGTTACGTCGCAAATACGCCTTGATCAGCGCTGCCCGGAAATAATCAATCTTGCGAGTCTTGCCGTCGTCCCTGTCGGCATGAATGCGTCCGAGCACCGCGGCAAAGGCGCTTTCAGGAATTCTGCCGCCGGTCAGCATGGCGCGGCTCATCTGTCCTCCCAGCTCCGGCGGCACGGCTTTCTGTTTGCCGGGAATGGCGACGGTTCGCTCCAGCAATTGCCACAATGGCGGAAACTCCGGCTCTTTGTCCGGAAACTGCCGCTCTATGGACAAATCCTCATACCAGCGGCTGCACTGCCGCAACAGAACCTCCAGCGAGGAGCAGAGCCAGAAACGCACGCTCAGACGGGCGGCATTGGGAGCAAGGCCCAGTACAAAGAAACGAACGCCCGGGGACAGGGTCGCATCCGCCTCGTTGAGGGAAATGCCCCGACGCAGCGCCAGCAGCACGGATTTCAGGCGTTCCACCAGCTCTCTGTCCTGTGCGTCTTCCCGAGGCGAGGCAAGATCAAACAAATCAGCCAACCCGCTTTCCTCCGGCACAGGCGCATCCGCCCAGAAAACCATGCTTGTATCGGCAATGCGCACCGTCTGCCGGTGCTCCCGATTCAGCAGATAATTCAAAGCACAGACATACCTGTCCGCGGCCTGCGTACTGACCGGCGCATTGAAACTCTGCTCCTTGCCGTAAGATTCAAAGGCCGGACAGTTGAAGGAAACCAGAGAAGCTCCCGAACTTTGCGCACCCGCAACGCCCTTGACGACGGGATGCGTCCGTGCAATAGCACCCCGCTTTCCTGTTACAAGGCAAATCCCCTCGCTCCCTTCGCTCTTCTCGTTACCCTTGCGGGCCGCAGACCAGATTTCCTGCAAGGCGGGCGCTTCGTGCAGAAAAATACTTTCCCCTTCCAGGCGAAAAACGACATTGCTGTCCAGAAGCGCCTCGCGCTCATCCAGCGCCGCGAACCGCTCCGGCGTCCATTGCCCTAAAAAGGCCAGCAAAGCCCTTGCGTGCACATCGTCACAGCCGCCCAGCAGCCTCTCATGGAGCTCTCGGAAGGCTGCGGCGGTTTTTTGCGTCTGCGCAGACTTACCCTTACCATCCACGCCAAGAACATAGCCCGTATTATCCCAGAGGAAATTGGAGAGCACATTGCTTGAACGCGCAACTCGTGCCGGAACAAAAAGCCGGCGCGGCCTGCTCTTGCTGTCTCGCATGTCCGCCACGGACACCAGCTGCCCGCTCTCGCTGATAACCAGAGCAAAGGCAATCTGCTCCGCGGTCATGCCGTCCGGCGGCATGCCCGAATCCGCATGATCCGCCATGCGCTCATAAAAACGGCAAAGCTCGTTCAAATACGACATAGCGTTTCCCTCTTCCAGCGGGACACATCAATCATGCCCCCTTCCAGTCTCGGGCGGTAAAACATCGGCCGCATGCCGTGCGCAAAATCAATATCATACAGCATCAGACCCAGATCGCGCGGCGCGTCATCCTTCAATGCCGATTCGGGCAGCGCCTCGTCATCCTCCAGAAGCGAGAACCATGCCGGAAATTCCCGGCATCCAAGGCAGGGCTGCTGAAAACAGGCTCCCGCCCGTGCCCGGCGACGAAAAATGTCGCAATGCTTTCCCTCGTTGTCGTCAGGCCCTGCCTTGTCCGTAAGTTCAAAAAAGGCCTCAATCACATAGGCCACATGACGCAAGACCAGCGACGCCCGCTGCTGCCGGTTGTCCTCCACAGGCAGAAAAAGCCGTTCGCCTTTGGCAAGGGTATCCTTCACGCCTTTGACGCCCGGCCCCTTCTTTCCGACTTCGTTGCGTCGAATACTGTCAAAAACAATGGGATTAAGAATATGAATCCTGTTAATCTCCCAGCGAATGGCGGGTTTCCAGTGAATAGCCTCCAGAATGCCCCGTGCCGCCGAAGGTGTCGGCACATCGTAACTCATGCGCTCCGCCTTGCTTTCCGGGCGCGTAAAAAGCGCATAGTCTCCCCAGACTTTCAGCCTGACGCCTTTCATGACAGTCTCCTCAAAAGAATTCTGTTTACGAATAACCTTTTTCCGGCTTTATTGAAAGGGTAAACTGAAAACGCCCTAAAAAAGCAAATCCTCCACCGGCAGGCCCTGCTCCAGAGAAACGCTAAGGCCAAGTTTGTCGTCGTATCCCAGTCCGCCCCGCAGAACGTGCAGAAACCCCCTCACAGTTTCTATACGACCGTCCCGCTGCATGACTGCCAGCTCATGCGGATAGACTTGAACCGTATGCCGCTGCAATTTCCGCATAAGGAAAGGAGAGGGCCCCTCGTCTTCCAGCTGTCGGACAAGGGGAGCCGCTTCTGCATATTCCACAACGACGCTTTCTGTCTGTTCGGCAATAAAACGGAAACAGCGTGCCACTGTCGCAAATCTAAAATGGTCCGGCACGGTGTGCGGAGGATTGTCCGCCCGCATGTCCCGCAGGATATTTTCCTCGTCAAGACTGGGGCAGGAGGCATACAGAGCCCGGAAATAAGCCTGCACACAGGCCGGAGCAAAAAGATCCTCCCGCATGGCCACCGCGTCAAAAGCTCTGCGACGGCGAGCCAGTTCCGCGGCGCGTTTCGGCAAAGGTCTGTCAGAAGAAAAGCAGCAGACCAGCCCCGAGGGCTCCCTCCCTTCCCTGTTGCAGCGTCCTGCCGACTGGGCGAGAACGTCGAGACCGTTTTTCTCGCGCCAGACCACGGGGAAACTGATATCCACGCCGCATTCAATCAGCGATGTGCTTATGACGCGACAGGGAAGGCCCGCCGCAAGTCTTTCGCGCACGCTGCCCAGCACCCTCACTCTGTGTTGCGGCGTCATGCGCGCGCTGAGATGAAAGTTCTCCTCGCTCTCTCCCAGCATCAGAAAGAGTTCCCGCGCATGCGCCCGGGAATTGACAATGCAGAGGACCTGCCGCTCCCCGGCCAGCCGCCGGCTCAGCGCCGCATCATCAAGCATACCGGCCTGCAGCAGCTGTGTTCTCTGAAAAATACGAAACAGCGGCGGCAATGCGGAAGCCGGGACAATATCGCGGACTTCCTCGGGCAAAAAACCATTTTCCAGCATATCGGACTTCATAAGCGCCGGTTGTGTCGCCGTACAGAGAACAATCGAGCTGCCGTAACGCCGCGCCAGCAAACGCAATGCCGCAATACAGGGTTGCAGAAAGCGGACAGGCAGCATCTGGACTTCATCAAGAATAATGACGCTCCCTGCCATATTGTGAAGTTTACGACACTGAGACGGCCTGTTTGCAAAAAGAGATTCAAAAAATTGCACCGACGTCGTGACAATGAGACTCGCATCCCAGTTTTCCGTACTCAGCTTATAGGCAATAACGGCATCTTCCCTGCCGTCTTCTTTTTCATCCTCGGGATGGGTATAGTTGCTGTGATGTTCAAGAACAGCATCATCTCCGAGTACCTGTCGGAAAACATCGGCATTCTGTTCTATGATGCTTGTATACGGAACGACAAAAATAATACGGCGCAGCCCATGAATGCGCGCATGCCGCAGGGCAAAGGCCAGAGAGGACAACGTTTTTCCCCCGCCCGTCGGCATGGTCAGAGAAAATATCCCGGGACTGTTCTCCGCCGCCAGACGGCATTGCCGCAACAGAAAACCACGAGCCGCGGCAATAGCCGCCAGACGCGCCTCACTGCCGCAGACGGTGGCAGCGCCGTCGCGCAACTGCTCCACCTCTATGCGGCTGCCGTCTGAAAAGCCTCGCGCACGCAGGGATGCTTCAAATCGCCTTTCCAGTTCCGGCAGTTCCGGCCACACAGGACGCAAGGCCGCCCTGTGGGACGCGCAAAAATGCTCCGTATCCAGAAAATCGGCGTCCACAAGACAGGAATACAGCATGCGCAGCAGGAAAGAGATCGCAAAGGGGTCGGGCTTTTTCTCTTCCAGACACATAAGAGGCTGCAACTCCAGAAGATAGCCCATAGATGCGGGAAGCGGCGCGCAGCCTTCGGGCTTCCAGTCCGGCAGGCCATGCCGACGGGCATCTGAAAGGCGGTATGCCAGCGTCCCTTCCGACGCCTGCGCCCCGTAATCCGGCATGCCGCCATGATGTCCCAGCAGGGCGTAAGCCAGCAGCCGGGCCAGCAATGCCCCGATTTCCGGGCGCTTTTCCTGCCCCCAGTCCCGCATCAGATACCAGAAGGCGGCCGAACTGTGATCAACGCGACCGGCCCGGCCATGCAGACGGCGCTGAAAGGCTTCTGATCGCTTGCCCGTATCATGAACAGAACCAAGCAGAAACGCGGTCTCAGACGTTCCCCAGACCCTGGCAAAGGCCGAAGCCAGCCGCGCCACTGCGTCCTGATGCGCTTCCAGCGTCTGCCAGCTCGTCTCGGCCTGTCCCGGGAGAGAATGGGCATAAAATACCATATCAGCCTCCTGTCATACCGGAAGAAGCACTGCCTAGAGCAATTTCAGTTTGAAATGCTTCGCATTTCAAACCATACGGCCTGTCGTTTCGCGGAAAAAACGCGGTTTTTCCGCTCACTTTTGGCCGGGCGGCGCTGTGCCGCCGCCTCGCGTTTCAACTTTGAAAAAGGTGAAACGCTCTGGAAAGCAAAGATTGGAGAGTCATAGCAGAAAGGCCCGCTCAAAGAGCAGGCCTTTCTGCTTACTTGTGGGAAATAGTCGCGGGGGAACCTATTCGGCGCCCTGCTTGTGTTCAGCAATGACCTTGTCCACGATGGGCTGCGGCGCTTCTTCGTAGTGGGCGAATTCCATGGTAAAGAAGCCCTGACCGGCGGTCATGGAGCGCAGGTCGGGAGCGTAGCGCAGCACTTCGCTCATAGGCACGTGGGCCTTGATTTCCGTCACGCCGCCCGCGGAGTCGGAACCGAGCACCTTGCCGCGACGCGAGGACAGGTCGCCGATGACGTCGCCCATGCTTTCGTCGGGCACGGACACGGTCAGCAGCACGATGGGTTCGAGCAGCACCGGCTTGAGGCTTTCCATAGCCTTCTTGAAGGCCAGCGAACCGGCCACCTTGAAGGCCATTTCCGAAGAGTCCACGGTGTGATAGCTGCCGTCATAGAGCTTGACGCGGAAGTCCACCACCTGGCAGCCGGCAAGGAAGCCGCGCGCGGCCGCTTCCTGAATGCCCTTGTCAATGGCGGGGATGTACTGGCGGGGAATCACGCCGCCCACGATGGCGTCTTCAAAGACATAGCCCGCGCCGCGCGGCAGCCCTTCCATTTCGATCCAGCAGTCGCCGAACTGGCCGCGGCCGCCGGACTGCTTCTTGTGACGGCCCTGCACCTGGCACTTGCCGCGCACGGTTTCACGGTAGGGAACCTTGGGCGTCTTGAGCACGATATCGACCTTGAAGCGGCGCTTGGCCTTTTCCACGGACAGTTCGATGTGCAGCTGTCCCATGCCGGAAAGCAGGATGTCGCCGTTTTCTTCGTCGCGGGCCAGACGCAGGGTGATGTCTTCATCCAGCAGGCGCTGAATGGCGGCATAAACCTTGTCTTCGTCGCCCTTTTCCTTGGGAGCCAGCGCGTAGGTGATGAGCTGCGGCGGCAGAGTCGGCTGCGGCAGCACAAAGGGCGCCTTTTCATCGCACAGGGTGTCGCCGGTGCGGGTATTCTTCAGTTTGGCCACGGCCACAATGGCGCCGGGGCCGACTTCGTCCTTGCACTGGGCCTGCGTCTTGCCGTTGAGGTAAAGAATGCTGCCCAGACGTTCGTTTTCGCCCGAGCGCATGTTCTTCAGCGTGGCGTCACCCTTGATGGTGCCGGAGAGGATGCGCAGGATGGAAAGCTGCCCGGTGAAGGGATCGCTCAGGGTCTTGAACACAAAGGCGGAAAGCGGCGCATTGGGATCGGCGGTGTGTTCCGCGCCCACGGCATCCGTAAAGGCAGGACGCTCCAGCGGAGAAGGCAGAAGCTGCTGCACGGCATCCAGAAGGGCGCGACCGCCCTTGTCCTGCAGAGCCGCGCAGACCAGCACCGGCGAAAGCTCGCCCTTGAGCACGCCCGCGCGCAGACCGGCGGCCAGCGCTTCGGAATCAAGGCTGCCTTCTTCCAGATACTGCTCCATGAGGTTTTCGTCGCTTTCCGCGATATTTTCCACGGTCACGTCATGCAGCAGGGTCATGTCGTCGGCCAGTTCCGCGGGGACTTCGCCTTCGCTCACGCCGCCGTCAGCGCCGAAGTACCAGGCCTTGCCCGTCAGCACGTCCACATAGCCCGTAAACTCCTCGCCCTTGCGGATGGGCAGCTGCAGGGCCACCGGTTTTATGCCGAGGGCGGTCAGGCTGTCGAAAGCCATCTGGAAATCGGCGCGATCGCGATCCATCTTGTTGATGGCAATGATGGCGGGCAGCTTGTCGTCACGCACGACCTGCCAGAACTTCTTGGTCAGCGGGCGCACGCCGTCCACGGCGTCAATGACGAACAGGACGCCGTCCACCCCCTTGAGCAGATATTCCATATCGCCGGTAAAGTTGCCGTCGCCGGGAATGTCCAGCAGGAAATGACGATTCTTGTTCCACAAATAGGTCGCGCACGCGGGCTGAATGGAGCCGCGACGGCGGATTTCTTCGGGCTCGTAATCCAGGCTGGTGCTGCCTTCCTCGATAGCGCCCATGCGGCTGATGGCCTGCGCGTCAAAAAGCAGCATTTCCGCCAGCGACGTTTTGCCGCAGCCGCCGGTGCCCACAAGGGCAAAAGTGCGTTGGGTTTCCAGGTTGGACATCGATCTACTCCCTTTATTGCGATATGGCGGGCAGCGCCGCGCCGGGTGAACGACAAGGGAAAGGCGCGGGAGCCCTGCTCCTTCGCACCGTAGTCTAAGCATAGCGCGTTGCAGACGAAAAGGGAAGGGCCTGCGCGTCTTGACTTGTGCGCCCGAACGCCCCACATAAAAGAAAGCGGCGGGAGGTTCTGCTTCCCGCCGCCCTTCTCGTACAGCAGGACGCTTTGCCTTTGAAAAAGACAGAACGCGAGGCGTCCGGCGCCGCCCGGCCCGGACTGAGCGGAAAACCCTTTTTCCGCGAAACGGCAGCCGTATGCTTTGAAATGCAACGCATTTCAAACTGAAGACCGCTCCAAGGAGAATATCCCATGATCATGTGGGCCATCATAGGCATCGTCGGCCTTGCCGCGCTGGTGATCAGCTTCCGCATCGCGCGTCGGCGCAGCATCTCTCTCGACGGCTACCGCGCCCGCCGGGATGCCGAATTCCAGAAACAGGAACAGGAAATGGACGCCGCCGCCTTCCGCATGCCTTCCCGCGAGCGGCTGCATATTGTCCGCGCGGGGCTGGAAGACCTGCTGCGTCTTGCCGACTACCCCGCGGGCTACAGCCTCGACGCCCCGGAAGACGCCCTTGCCGGAACCATTCTGTTCCAGACGCCCGACGGCCCGCTCCACCTCGGCTTTGTCAGCCGCGAAAGCCTGCCCCCTCTCCAGTGGAACAGCCGCAGCGCCCACTGCGGCGCGCATGCGGCCCCCGGCCTCTGGCGCATCTGGAACGAAGAGCGCGGCGAGGACTTTCCCTCCATGGCGGCCCTCATGCAGCGTATGGATCAGTTCCTGCGCGGCGGCCCGCTCTTTGACGAGGAGCTGCCCGAAATCAGCCGCCGCTTTGCCGGGCATATGCCGTTCTAGAGCATGTTAACGCTAAATTGTTCTTCTGGGGGGAAGGAAACCCCCTTGGCTAGCGCGCAAGGGGTGTTTCCTTCCCCCCAG
>DXFI01000274.1 GCA_019114565.1 Candidatus Desulfovibrio intestinigallinarum
GCCCTTCCCCTTCCTGGCCTCGCGCGCGTTATACGCGCGTTCTAAAAGCGCATCCTTTCCGGGCGTCTTTTCCAGCTTTTCGGCCAGCATCGCAAGGGCTTCATTCCGCTTGCGCTTGAGGCTTGGCACGCTATACCGCGCCGTCCACAAGGTGCGCTTTACCTGCTCCCACGTATAGCCGTAGATGTATCGTTTCAACAGGATTTCGCTGTGGACGCTATGGATGCTGCGCAGTTTCTCCAGGATCAGCGCCTCATCTGCCCTCAAGGAGGCTTCTTCCTTGTCCAGGCTTTTCAGTTCCTCTGCAATCCCCAGCGCTTCCATCCTGCAAGCCATGGCCGCCGTGCTGTCTCCCGGCTGACTGCCGCGCGGCATCCCGTCCATGTTCATTCCTCGAATGCCGCTTATTTCGTCGTTCAGCTCGGCGCGGTGCCGCTCGATTGCCCGCCGCTTCCGGCGGATATCAGCACAGTATTCCATCACCATCTCAGCCTCTGCCAGTTTCATATGCCCTCCTCAAAATTCTTTTGCAAAGATCGGCTTTTTCCCGGGCGTCTGCACTACTTCGGCTTCTACCTCGTACACATCAGCCACCACCCGGCGCAGGCGTTCATATGCCACCCACTCGCCGTCCTCGGCCCATCCCAAGAACTGGTTGTAATTCGCTTTCGCCTCCGTCAACAGGGCCGCAATGTCTTTCCTTCTGCCCATGCTGTCCATCGCCTCGGCCGCATAGCGCACCACCATATCGGCGGCATCGCGGCGCTCGGCAAGGACTTCTTTGCCGTTCTCCGTGCGGAACGCTTTGCCCGCCGGGAGAATGAAAGGCTCTTGCAGCAGCGTGTCGCTGCGTTCTTCCAGGCGTTTTCGCGCTTTGGCTGCTCCAACCGCCTGCCTCTGGATGGTGTACACCTCGGCTCGCTCGTTCATTCTCACCGTCAATGTGACAATTTCCTGCGTATTCATTCCCAGCACGTCGCGGGCCGCCGCCATGATGCAGTAGCAAAGCACCTGCGCCACCGCTTCGCGGTTCAGGTTGGCATCTTTCTTTGTCTGGCCTAATTTTACCCGCCGGGCCATCTGCTCACGCATTCCGGCATGGAAATAGGCCCCGCCTCTGCTCATTTTCCTACGCATTTTGCCTTCCTTTCTGCCTGCAAAGCAAGCCACTCTTTTTTCTCGGCGGCGGTGTCCGCCGTGATCACTTCCGTAAACTTCCAGCCGCGCGGCTCCGCCACCAAGTCGATGAACAGCCTGCGTCGGTAGATATAGTCCCGCTGCCGTTTTCTGGTGAATTTGCTTTTGACCTCCACCGCCTCTACGCTGCCGTCGGCGTACTCGATCAGAAAATCCGGCGTATATTCTGCCTTTGGTAGCTTGACGGCTCCATAGACCTTTTCGGGCAGGAGAAGAAAGGCGACGTGCAGCGTCACCTTGACGATCTCCCCGGATTGCATCCGCGGCAGAATATGGGCCATGTAATACTCCTGCTCTCCCCGGCTGTCAAAGTCCATATTGCCCGTTTCCGCCGGGCCTGGCTTTTTCTGCGCTGGCCGGCTTCTTGCCTCGATCTGCCGTCGGGCCTGATCGCGGTATCGCGGCGGCAGATCGTCAAGCTCCATCCGCAGGCTCAAGGCTGATTCCTCCCATCTTTTCGGTACATCTTCACGACTAGGTGCATGGTGCCGTTTCCGGTGATCCGTGGCTCGCACCGGTGCAGGCGGTATCCGGGATACTGCTTTTCCCAAAACGTCCCGTCTTCCAGGCAGTTTTCAAAGGCGTTGCGCAGCTTTTTCCGGCTCCATTTGCTGTCGTTTGGCTGTGGCCGCTTTGGCATCGCAAGGCCCCTGCTTTGCCGCCAGTGCCGCTTGCAGCGCTTGTTCTTGACTATGTATTTCGCCAGCCCTTCAAGGCTGTTGTGGTCGAAGTCCAGACGTTCGCACCTGATCCTGCCTTTGTCCCACAGAGCCTCCACGGCGTCGCGCGTCAGGCCCGCCGGGTGGCTCATGATGACGTGATGGTGGTGGCGGCCAAGCGGCCGTCCTTCTTCGTCCAGCGTCCGGTATTCCGTCACGCATACCCATTTGGGGTGCTCTATGCTGCGTTTGTCGCAGTACCGGTACAGGCGCTTGATGAAGTTTGAAAAGTCCTTGTCGGCCCGCGCAAGGTCTCCGGCAGCGGGCAGATTCTCGTCTGTGTAGGTTTGAGTGATCGACCAGTCGCCCGGCCCGAAGTTCGTGTTGATGAGCTGCACCAGGTAGCGTTTGGCCGCCTCTTGGTTATGCTTGTCCTTCACAAGGCTGGTCGCCAGCTCCTTCTTTGCCCGCGCGCTTGCTTTGTGCTGTGCCTCTGTGATTTCAAAAATATCTGCCTCAAGGTAAGGCGCTGTGCTGTAGCTTTCGCCGCAGATGTGCTTCTGCTCTCTGACCCTCATGCTCACGCCACAACGCCCTCCTTTCGGCAAACTTCCGGCAGTAATTTCTTTATCTTGGACCAATCCCACCCAAGGGGAACGATGCAAAGGGGAAACACCGGGCCGGGCCTCTCAACTGTTCCCGTCCTTTAGCTTTTACGGCCCTGCCCTCGTTTCCCCTCTGCACTCCCCTTCCCCGCCGGGGGTACGTCCCTTAACTTATCCTCAGTATACAAGCCCCATGCCGCCCGAAGGCGGCACACAACTTTATATTTCGTTTCTCATTTCTTCGTGGCGTTTTACTCTTCCGCCGGATCTGGAAATGGCATCCATTGAGTAACGTTCGCCTCCTCCATCCCGCCGTCCTCATCGTACTCATACCATTTGCCACCCTCATACTCGCCATAAGCCGTATGCCTGCCGAATCCATCGGCGACAGTGAGGATAATATCTTCCGCTTCCGGCGGGGGTTCTTTTTTCGCGTCCCTCCACCGGTTGCTCTGCAACGCGCTGATTGCAATGTCCAGCGCTTCGCACTCCTTGGAAAAATCCGCCCAGTATTCTGCGCCTTGGCAATATCCCTTTATTTTTTCCAGCCAGATGACAGCTTCACTTTTCGTCATGGCTTTCGCCCTCCGTGTTCCTTTGGGTAATAACAACTCCAACAACCGTTCCGGCGTGATTCCTGTGACCGCCTGAATTTTCGTGTACAGTTTATCGAGGTTGTCCGCTCTTTTGCCGACGGTGAAAAACAGGCTCTCCAGGTCGATGGTGGGGGTATCATCTAT
>DXFI01000275.1 GCA_019114565.1 Candidatus Desulfovibrio intestinigallinarum
TTTCAGTTTGAAATGCTTTGCATTTCAAACCATACGGCCTGTCGTTTCGCGGAAAAAACGCGGTTTTTCCGCTCACTTTGGGCCGGGCGGCGCTGTGCCGCCGCCTCGCGTTTTACCTTTTTCAAAGCTAAAACGCTCCAGATCGGGTTGCGGGCGGTCTCCGGTCCGTCTGGCAAGCTCTGTGGAAATCTCTGACTCTTGGCATATGAGGATTTGCTTATGCTGTGGTTCCTGCTGATCGGCGGCGTTGTGCAATGCCTGCTGCTGCTGTGGCTGTTGCGAACCGGAAGACGGCTGAACCGGGAAAGCCGGCTGGCGGCTCCCCGGCGGCAACGCTGGCCCTCGGCGGCGCTGATTGTGCCTGCTGCCGGGGAACATCCTATGATGCAGGCGGCATTACGCAGTCTGCTGATGCAGGATTATCCGGGCCTGCTGCCCATTTTTGTGACTGCCACGGAGGACGAACCGGCAGCAGGACTGGTGCGCGAACTGCAAAAGGAATTTCCAGGCCTGCGTCATGTGGTCGCCGGAAAGGCCGAGGGCTGCGGGCAGAAGAATCATAACAGCCTTGCGGGAATAACCGCGGCCGGCGACGCTGTGGAGCTGCTGCTGTTTTGCGACAGCACGCATCTTGCCCGCCCTGATTTTGCCCGCCATCTGGCCGCGCCGGTTGCGGACGGCCAGAGCGACTTCAGCACCGGATATCATACGGTTCTTCCGCGGGACAGTTCGCTGGTGACGCTGGCCTATGCCTTTTGCGTGCAGCTCATGCGCTACCTGCAGGGGCTGACGCCGTCCTTCACCCAGCCGTGGGGGGGCGCCATGTGCATACGGCGCAGCGTGTTCGAGCATATGGGGCTGCGGCGTTTCTGGCAGAAAAATGTTGTGGATGATTGTTCGCTGGCGGGCCTGCTGCCGGGACTGGGCAAGCGTGTGATTCTGTGCCCCGGGGCCCTGCTGCATACGGAAGCGGAACAGCATTCCTTCCGCGTCTGGCGTGCCTGGATGGATCGGCAGGTGCTGTTCCTGAAGTTCTGCGTGCCTTCGCAGTGGCTGCTGCTGGGGGGGCTGCCTCTGGTGATGATTCTGCCGCCTCTGCTGGCCGCAGGGGCGGTGATCGGCATGTTCTGCGGTCTGGTTTCCCCCGCAGCGGGCCTTCTGGCCTTTGTTCTGCTGCTGTGGCTGGTGCTTCTGCTGCACGGCTGGCGCTGTCAGGTCGGCGCCCCGGGCTCCCTGTGGCGCTGGCTGGCGGCTTATGCTCTGAGCGCCGCGCTTTTTGCGGAAGTCTATCTGCGCACCATTCCGGCCCGGGGGATTCTCTGGCACGGCATCTGGTACCGGGTGGGGCGCGGCGGTCGCGTTCTGGAGACGCGGCGTC
Organism: Candidatus Desulfovibrio intestinigallinarum; assembly: GCA_019114565.1. Lineage (GTDB taxonomy): Bacteria > Desulfobacterota > Desulfovibrionia > Desulfovibrionales > Desulfovibrionaceae > Desulfovibrio > Desulfovibrio intestinigallinarum. The sequence continues at coordinate 1,379 of DXFI01000275.1, forward strand.
AATGACATCCCGGCGTAGCGCAATCGTCGGGGGCAGCGTGGCCTGCCGCCCGGCGGCATATCCCGGCGGAACGGGCGAGGCGAACGGAGCCGTTGTTTTTGTCGCCCGTGGCGCGTTCTTTTCTCACTTCCAACAGCGCGGTTTCGCCATCGGTAGGATTTTATGATAGCCGCATCGGATCTTTTTCGCGTCAGCCTGCGTCAGGTCGTGCGTCAGCGCGGTTTTGGCGTCATCCTGTCCATTGCGCTCGGTATTACCGCCTTTATCACACTGTCGGTGCTGGGGCAGGAAATACGGTATAAAGTCGGGCAGGATATGGTGCTCATGGGCGGGGTCAACGTCATCCGGGTCTACATGGATGACAGGCAGTACCCCGGCCAGCCCCTGCGGGAATTTTACCCGGAAACTGTCGAGGCCATCCGCAAGCTGCCCGGCGTGGGGCTTGTGTGCGCTTCGGTGCGCAACGGGCAGTATTTTCCCATGCAGGCGGGAGAGCGCCGCCTGACAGTGGGGATGCTCGGCGTTGACGAAAACTTCTTTGACGTCTTCTCTCTGGAGATGGTGGCCGGGCGTTTCCTGTCCGCGGAGGATCAGGCGCAGCATCGCCGGGTCTGCGTGCTTGGCAACGAGGGAGCGGAGTTCCTTTTCGGCTCCGCGGAAAATGCCATGGGCAAGCTGCTGACGCTGGGCAACGACATCTTCGAGGTTGTGGGCGTCGTCAGCGGCGTCATGCTGGGGGACTGGCGTCAGGGTGGCTTTATTCCGACCTCGACCATGATTGACCGCAACTGGGGCGACGGCCGTATTTCGCGGCTCTTTGTGCGCGGCATCGGCTGGGAAGACGTGCCGCCGCTGACGCAGCTTATTCCGCAGACCGTGCATTCCATACAGGATGCGCCCTATCTTGTTGTGGCTACGCAGGCCGATCAGCTGGAGCGCATCAAGGCGACCTTCATGTGGGTGGAAGCTCTGCTCTGGCTGGGGATTGCCGCCTCGCTGATGCTGGGCGGATTCGGTATCTGGTACGGAACCTTTGCGGCTGTGCGCGCCCGTACCCGCGAAGTGGGCCTCAAGAAGGCCATGGGCGGTTCCGATACCGACATTCTGGCGCAGTTCCTTGCCGAGGCTCTGTGCAAGTCTGTGGCGGGCGGCGTTCTGGGCATTCTGATCGGCACGCTCTGCGTGCAGTCGGGAGCCTGGGCGCTCGACACGACAATATCCTATACGCTGCTGTTGATCAGCAGCCTGGGCAGCATCGTCTTTTCCGCCTTTATCGGCGTTGCCGGCGGCCTGTATCCCGCCATCCAAGCCAGCCGCATGGACGTCGTTTCGGCCCTGCGCTTTGAATAGGTACGCTTATGCCTCCTGTTATCATCGCAAAGAATCTGTACAAGTGCTATGCCGGTTTTGCGCCGGTGCTGCGTGGCGTGAATATCGAGGTCGAACCGGGCGAACTTGTGGCCATCATGGGCCCGTCCGGTTGCGGCAAGTCCACCATGCTGCATGTGCTGGGCATGCTGCACGCCCCGGATTCCGGCTCTCTGGAAATTCTCGGAACTGATGTCCTGAAGTTCAACCGGGAACAGACGGCGGCCTTCCGGCGCGGCAACATGGGCTTCGTCATGCAGGCCAGCAATCTTTTTGATCATTCGACAGTGTTCGAAAACGTCGAGTTCCCGCTGATTTACGAACGGGTTCCTCCGGCGGAACGCTGGGAGCGCGTCATTCGGGCGCTGGAGCTGGTGCGCCTGTCGGCGCGGGTGCATTACCGCAGCAACCGCCTTTCCGGCGGGGAGCAGCAGCGTGTGGCCATTGCCCGCGCCATGGTCAACAATCCGCGTATTCTGCTGGCCGACGAGCCTACCGGCGCTCTGGATGCCCGCACCAGCCGCGTGGTCATGGATAATTTCCGCACGCTCTGCCATTCGGGCGGGGTGGCCATGATCATGGTGACGCACGATCCCAAAATGACCGACTTCTGCGACAGCGTGTATACGCTGGATGACGGCATTCTCAATTGCCACAAGCGCGAGCTGCCCGAAGTGGCGCGTCACGGGGGGCGCAATCTGCTTGCCGCGCCTGAGCCGGTGCTGCGCGGGGCGCTGGTGGCGGAAAACTTCCCCGAGGCTTCGGGCTGCTGCATTATGGAAGAGGCCCATCGCATGCACGCCGGCGGCCTGCTCTCGCGCATCTATGCGCTGCGGGGGCAGAGCCTGTTTGGCGATACGCAGTATGCGCTGCCCCTGCCGGTGCGGCGTATCGGGAAAATGCATGCCCTGCAGGTCTTCGGCGGGCTGTTCCGTCATATCAAGGGCGCGCCGCATACCCTGTGGCAGCTGTGGCGCGTTCTGCCTTCGCCTCCGGGTATCGGGGGAGCCCTGCGCAAGTTGTGGGATGCCGGTTGCGGCGCGCTGCTGGCGCGCTGGGCCAGAGAGGAAAAGATTCAGTTCCTTTATGCCGTCGGGGCCTGCCGCCCGGCCACGGCCGTCTGGATCGCGGCAAAACTGCTTGATATTCCCTTTGCCTTTGCCGTGCGGCAGGATGATTTGCGCCATTTCGGCAACGACTGGGTTCGCAAGGCTGCCGACGCGGCCTTTGTGCGGTGCGATACCCGGGAAAGTTACGATCAGCTGCGCCGCCTCCTGCCCACAATACCGCAGGAACGCCTTGTGCTGCTGTATAATCCGCTGACGCTGACGCCGCCGGATGATGACGCCGTCATGCCCCCGCCCCCCGGGCCGCAGCCGCTGCATCTTCTGGCCGCCGGCACGCTGTGCCGCCGCAAGGGCTATGATGTGCTGCTGCGGGCCTGCGCCCTGCTTGCGGCGCGCAACGTCGATGTGGACCTGACCATAGCGGGGACGGGTCCTCTGCTGCGTCGCCTGCGCTGGCAGGCTTTCCGTCTGGGGCTGCGCAAGCGCGTCTCCTTCCTGAAGCAGGTGCCGCATGACTCCATGGGCAATCTGTACCGGACCGCGGATGTGTTTGTGGCTCCCGGCATTACCCGCCGCTCCGGGGAAAGCGACGGCCTGCCTTCCGCGCTGACGGAAGCTATGGCTTTTGCGCTGCCTGTGGTGGCAAGCGATGTGCCCGGACAGCTGGAAGTGGTGGAAAATGGAAAAAGCGGTCTTGTGGTGCCGCAGGGCGATCCCGCGGCGCTGGCCGATGCGCTGGAGCGGCTGGCCCGCTCGCCGAAGGATCGGGAACGTCTCGGCAAGGAAGCCTGGCGCAGGGTGCGCGAGGTGCTGGATGTGGAGCATGCCGAGGAACGGCTGATAGGGCTTTTTGACAGAGCCTTCAAGGTCAGGCGGCGTTAGGGGCTGATACTGTTCGTAAGTTGTTTTGGGGGAAGGGAAACCCCTCTGCTCGCGCGAGAGGGGTTTCCCTTCCCCCAAGCCCCCATCCCTTCCCCAGCGCGCTTTCACCAAGGAAGATATAGAGTTTTTTCAGTTTGAATTGCTCTAATCCGGCAACAGATAAAATATGCGGGGTGCGATCCTCCCGGAAAGGGGAAGGACAGCACCCCGCTTTTTATTTGCGCGATGCAGGATGAAAGGGGGCTATGTCCGGCTTTTTTCCAGAGCTTCGTTGAAGGCGCGCAGGGCGTCGGGGAAGGGCGAGAGAACCCGGCCAAGCACCCCCTGCGCAAAGGAAATGGCCATGCCGTAATTGGTCATGGGGATACCGCGGCGCTGGGCATCACGCTGCCGCCGCAGCATCTGCCGCCGGGTGAGGGTGCAGGCCCCGCAGTGAATGGCGAGAACCGGCGCGGGGTCTTCGTCCGCCTCCGCGTTTTTCCCGGCCAGCATTCGCGTTTTGACCGGACCGCCCGCAATTTTTTCCAGCAGGCGCGGCAGTTTGACGCGGCCTATATCGTCCTTCTGGGGGTGATGCGAGCAGCCCTCCCGCAGAAGAACAAAATCTCCGGGCCGGAGATGAGAAAGCGCGGCCGCGCCCTGAGCCAGCTGCGTCATATTGCCCCGGGCGCGGGCCATGAGCAGAGAGAAGGTCGTCAGAGGAATTGAGGAGGGCAGTTCCCGCGCCGCAAGATGTACTACCTGCGAATCGCAGACCACGAGAGCGGGGTGGCGGGCGAGAGAGGCAAGAGCCTGTCCCATGTCCTTTTCCGTCGCCACGAGCGAGAGCTTGCGGCCGTCAAGGCAGTCGCGAATGCTCTGCACCTGCGGGAGGATGAGGCGGCCTTTGGGCGCTCCCGAGTCCAGCGGCACAATGAAGAGCACAAGGCCGTTTTCCGGCAGAAGATCGTGAAGCAGCGGCGGGGGTGTTTCCTGCGCGCCGGGAGCAAGGCGCGCGAGCAGATCGCGCAGAGCGGAAAGTCCCTCTCCCGTTACTGTGGAAACACTGGCAACGGGAACAGCTGCGCCGACGCCTTCAGGCCGCTCCGGCCATGCGGCGGCCCCGAGATCGCTCTTGTTGCGTACAATGGCAAAGGGAATGCCCTCGTCCGTCAGCAGACGGAGCAGACGATTTTCAGCGTCGCCCCACTGGGGACCGTCCGTAATCAGCAGCGCCAGGTCCACATCCCGCAGCGCGTGCAGACTGCGATCCGCGCGCTGCTGTCCAAGGGGGCCTTCGTCGTCCAGCCCGGCCGTGTCAATCAGGACAACAGGGCCAAGGGGCAGCATCTCCATGGTTTTTTCCACGGGATCGGTCGTGGAACCCGGAATCGGGGACACGATGGCCGCCGGTTGTCCGGCAAGGGCGTTCAGCAGAGAGGATTTGCCCGCATTCCGTCTTCCGAACAGGCCGATATGGAGACGGGACGATTTGGGGGAAGCTTCAAGACCTTGCGTATTCATTGAATTTCCTTTGGAGGCATGTCAGCGGGGACGGGCAGCGTATGGGTAAGGCGGGCGTTTTCGATGGCGCAGCGGACGGCATCCATATCCACGCGCGCCTTGCCGTCATAAATACGATAGGCTGCCTGCCGGAGACGGGGCGTGAACGACGGCATGAGAACATTGCCGCCCGCTTCGAGGCCGTCCTGCTGCCCCCGGGTTGGATCAAGGCTGGCAAGGGCCGTGGTGGCAGGCATGTTGAGCCACGGCGCGGCCAGACGCAGCACGGCCATGACGCGCAGCGTCAGCGGAATGGAACCGTGCGGCGCATGGGCCAGAGGGGTTGCGCTCTGGGGGATGAACGGTCCGACGCCGCACATGGCCGCCTTCATGTCCCGCGTCAGCAGGATGTCGTCAGCCAGCGATTCCGGTTTCTGCCCGGGAACACCGACCAGAAAGCCGGTACCCAGTTCATAGCCGAGGTCTGCCAGCGATTCCTGAGCCTGCCGCCGCTGTTGCAGCGTGTAGCCGGGGTGCAGGGCGGCATACAGCCGGGCATCGGCTGTTTCATGCCGGATCAGAAAACGATTTGCGCCGGCTTCCTTCCAGAGCGCATACCAGGAGCGGGGCTGTTCGCCCACGCTCAGGGTAATGGGCAGAGCGGTTGCGGCCTTGACGGCCGCAACAATCTCCGCCAGCCATTCGGGATTGCGACCGGCCTCTCCCGACTGCAGAACAATGGTATCCGCGCCCGCCGCGGCGGCTGTGCGCGCCGCGGCAAGGATATCCTTTTTTTTCAGACAATAGCGGCGTACCGTATGGTTTTCCCGTCGCAGGCCGCAGTAGAGACAGTTGCGGCGGCAGACATTGGAAAATTCGATGAGCCCGCGCACAAAGACGTGGTGCCCCAGATTTTCGCAGCGTGCCTGCCGGGCCGCATCCTTTAACTCCTGCCACGGCATGCGGAACAGCAGTTCCGTCACTTCCGCGCGCGTCATATTGCCCGCCTCATGGCCGGGAGAAGCCGCTATTTCCGGTCATCCGTTTAGACCTTCCCCTTCTTGGAGAAGTTTTCCACGGCGCGAGCGGCCTTTCTGGCGGGTGCCATGACGCCTGCGCCGCCGACACAGCCGCCTTCGCAGGTCATAACTTCAACAAGATTGCCGGGACAGTCTCCGGCGGCATACTGCTGCAGCTGCCGGATGCCCTTGAGAGAAAGCCCGTTGATGAACAGTGGCTTCACTTCAAAGCGATCTCCTACGAGCTTCTTCACGGCCGCGGCAACGCCGCCGGAAACAGCATAGCCGCGTCCTTCGCCGGAAGCCGTGCCCAGAGGCGCTTCTTCGCATTCGGCCACATTGATGCCCTTGGCGCTGAACAGGGCCCCCACTTCCTCGAAGGTCAGAACGAAATCAATGAGATCGTCTCTCAGACCTTCCTGACGCTTGGCCACGCACGGCCCGATAAAGACCGTCACCGTTCCCGGATGGCGTTCGCGGGCAATACCGGCGGCATAGTGCATGGGCGTGGGCGTTGCGGAAACGTAGGGCAGCAGTTCCGGCGCATGACGGCGCACGGCCTCAACATAGGCAGGGCAGCAGGACGTGGTCATGAACTTGTCGCCCCGTTCCATGCGTTCCACAAATTCGTCGGCCTCATGGCGCGAGGTCATGTCCGCGCCTTCCGCCACCTCGATAACGTCGGAGAAACCCAGCTCCCGCAGCGCCGCGGCAATACGGCCCGGACCGCCTTCGTACTGGCCGACGATGGCAGGAGCCATGAGGGCGGTCACATGCGCGCCGTCCCTGATGGCCCGGAGGACTTCCAGCACTTCGCGGCGTTCGATGATGGCGCCGAAGGGACAGGCGCGCATGCAGCGGCCGCAGCTTGTGCACTTGTCGAAGTCGATGATGGCGCGTCCGTCCTTGCCCTTGTGAATAGCCTGCACGGGGCAGGCGGCCTCGCAGGGCACATTGAGATGCACAATGGCCTGATAGGGGCAGGCGTCCTTGCAGAGGCCGCAGTTGCGGCAGTTATCCGCGTCAATATAGGAACGCTCGTGCGCAAAGCTGATGGCGTTGAAACGGCAGGCCCCCTGACAGGAGCGAGCCACGCAGGCCTGGCAGGCGTCGCTGACGAAATAGCGGGCCTTGAGGCAGCCGTGACAGGCAATGTCGCAGACGGTCAGAATGGGCCATGTGGGCTTTTCGCGGGCAAGGGCCCGTTCCGCGTATTCCTTCAGCGGAACGGATTCGTCCCGTTCTTCTTCGAGCCGGAAGCCGAGCGCGCCGATGATGCGTTCGCGGATAACGGCGCGATCCTTGTAGATACAGCAGCGGGTGGCGTTGCCGGTGCGCGGACGCATGCGGAAGGGAATCTTGTCCACGCTTTCTTCCAGACGGCCTTCCCAGAAGGCAGAGGCGATATGTTCAAGCACAGTCAGGCGCAACGCGCTGGTATTGTTGGTAGACTTTATGGGCATATACGTCTCCTTGAAACGGGATGTATGTCGCGGCGGCAGCTGTTCGGACTGCCGCCGAAAGGCAGGCAGAATCTGTCCATAATGTTCCGGCGGGATTTTCATGCGCCGGAAAGGGGGCGCTATCAGCAGTAGACATCGCGCTGACCGGCGCGCACGTCGTGCAGCAGGCGTTCGGATGTCTTGCGAACCTTGTCGTCCATGTCCTCGAGACAGCGGGCAATGGCGTTTTCTCCCAGCGCGCGCGTGGCGGGGGAGGCGTAGTCCAGCAGATACTCCTCAAAGGTGGAAAGGGCGTTTGGGGTGCATTTGCGGCTGATGAGGCCGGGCCGCGCGAGGTCCATGAAGTCCTTGCCCGTGCGGCCCTTGCGATAGCAGCCGGTGCAGAAGGAAGGAATGTAGCCGCGCTCGGCAAGATCGGCAATGACTTCTTCCAGGTTGCGGCAATCGCCGCGCCGGAACTGCGCGGCGTCGAAATCCGTATTATCGGTATCTTCGCCGGCGGTTTCGGCATAGCCGCCGGGACTGGTGCGGCTGCCGGCGGAAATCTGCGAAACGCCCAGCTCCAGCGCCTGCTGGCGCAGGGTCGCATTTTCCCGCGTGGAAAGAATGATGCCCGTATAGGGGACAGCCAGACGCAGCACGGCGATAAGCAGGAGAAAATCGTCGTCTCCCAGCGGATGAGGCGGACACATGGCCATTTCCGAACCGGCGGCGGGTTCCATGCGCGGCACGCTGATGGTATGGCAGCCCACGCCGAAACGCTCTTCAAGATGGCCTATGTGAGAGAGCAGGGCCAGCGTTTCAAAGCGCCAGTCATAGAGGCCGTAGAGCAGGCCCATGCCCACGTCGTCGATACCGGCCAGCATGGCGCGGTCGAAACAGGAAGCCCGCCAGTCGAAATTCCGCTTCGGCCCGGCAAGATGGACGCGGGCATAGGTCGGGCGGTGGTAGGTTTCCTGAAAGAGCTGGAAAGTGCCGATGTGGCGTTCTCCGAGACGACGGAAGTCCTCCACGGACAGAGGCGCGAGATTGACATTGACGCGCCGGATGGAAGCGCCGTCTTCCCGGGCGGCATAGACTGTATCTATGGTGTCCAGTACATAGTCGATGCCGGAACCGGGATAGGCCTCCCCGGCCACGAGCAGCAGCCGCTTATGCCCCTGCCGCAGCAGGATGCGGGTTTCGGCGTCGATTTCCTGCATGGACAGGGCGCGACGGCGCACCTCCGTATTACGGCTGCGAAAGGCGCAGTACAGACATTCGTTGCCGCAGAGGCTGGAGAAATAGAGCGGGGCAAAGAGAACTACGCGCCTGCCGTAAATGCGTTCCTTGACGCGCGCGGCGGCGTGGAAAATCCGATCCCGGAGTTCGGGGTCCTTTACGGCCAGCAGGGCGGCCGCATCATCGGCGTTCAGACCGTGCAGTTCTTCCGCCTTGGCCAGCGTTTCCGCCACCAGGGCGGGAACTTCGACCTTGTGTGCTTCCAGAGAGGCTGTTATGTGCCCCTCGTCCAGCCAGACTGCTTCGGTATCCGCATTCATGGCAACCTCTAAGATTGTTTTATTGATAGATAATAAGCAGGAATTTTATTCCGTTTATCTATGAAGCGCAATGTTTTTGAAGGCCTTCCGCCGGGCGGGGAAGGCGGATTCCTGCGGCATCAGGGCTCCCCGGCGGGGGGTACTCGTTTTCGGGATAATTTCACTTGAAACTTGACAAAGTTAATTCCTAATAATAATCTTTACTGAAATAAATGGAGCTTGGATATGTCCCAGATACAAACACGCATGACGCGACAACGTGCCGTCATATTGGAGGAATTGAGAAAGACGACCACGCACCCCACGGCGGATGAGCTTTACGGCAAGGTGCGCGAGCGCCTTCCGCGCATCAGTCTCGGGACAGTGTACCGCAATCTTGATTTCCTTGCCGACAGCGGCGAAATCCGCCGTCTGGAGGCTGCGGGCACGACGAAGCGTTTTGACGGCAACATGGTGGAGCATCAGCATGTTCGCTGCCTGTGCTGCGGGCGTATAGGCGATATTATGACGCCCCTGCCGACTCCGCCGGTTTCCGGCATGCATGTGCCGGGTTTCTCGGAAATTCGCAGTGCGCGTATAGAGTTTGACGGCATCTGCGATCAATGCGCGTCGGCGCGACTTGTCGCCAACGATTGATGGAACGTCCGCTTCCTGTTATGCTTCTTTTCTGCAAAGAAAAGACTGCCGTATCTGTAAGGAGGAAACTATGGCGGATCCCAAGGATATGTGGCGTTGTCAGATGGTGAACTGCGGTTATGTCTATGATCCCGACAAGGGTGATCGGCGTCGCAAGATTCCGGCCGGCACCAAGTTCGAGGATCTGCCGGACGACTGGAAATGTCCGGTATGCGGCGCCGCGAAGAAAAGCTTCCGTCGCCTTTCGGATGAAATGTAGAATTCTGTAAGGAATTCCAGCACAGAGGAAAGAGAAGCCCCCGCCGTGTCGTTTCGACCGGGCGGGAGCCTCTCTTTCCTCTTTTTTTAGAGCATTTCAACTTTGAAATGAGAGGAAACTCCCGATTCATATGCCGCAATCGTTGCCGTTCGTATTTCTCAGCGGACCATTTTCATAGCGGCAGATAAGGATATTCTTTTTTACATCTCAAAGTTGAATTGCTCTAGAGCTTTTCAGTTTGAAATGCTTTGCATTTCAAACCATACGGCCTGTCGTTTCGCGGAAAAAACGCGGTTTTTCCGCTCAGTTTTAGCCGGGCGGCGCTGTGCCGCCGCCTCGCGCTTCGCCTTTTTCAAAGTCGAAACGCTCTATCAGCGTGAAAGAGAGTAATATATCTAGCTTATGCCCTGGCGTCTTTGTTCCGGGAGACGGGGATTGCGGGGAAAGCGACGGCATTCCCGCAAG
>DXFI01000276.1 GCA_019114565.1 Candidatus Desulfovibrio intestinigallinarum
GAGACGCGAGGCGGCGGCACAGCGTCGCCCGGCCTGTCGTTTCGCGGAAAAACCGCGTTTTTTCCGCGAAACGACAGGCCGTATGGTTTGAAATGCGAAGCATTTCAAACTGAAATTGCCCTGAAAGAAAGAGGGGGAAACCGTCCCGGACGGTTTCCCCCTTGTCTTTTACTGGCGGGACGGAAAAGGATTAGTCCTTCTTGTCCTTCTTGAGCCAGGTCATCATGCCGCGCAGTTCGCGACCGACCTGTTCGAGCTGATGGTTGGCTTCATTGCGGCGGGTGGCAAGGAACATGGGGTACTTGGCGCGGGATTCGAGGATGAAGTCGCGCGCGAACTTGCCGCTCTGGATGTCCTTGAGCACGGCCTTCATTTCCTTCTTCACGTCTTCGGTGATCAGGCGGGGGCCGGTGACATAGTCGCCGTATTCAGCGGTGTTGCTGATGGAGTAGCGCATGCGGGAAAGGCCGCCCTCGTACATGAGGTCCACGATGAGCTTCATTTCGTGCATGCATTCAAAGTAGGCCATTTCGGGCTGATAGCCGGCTTCCACCAGCGTTTCGAAACCGGCCTTGATGAGGGCGGAGATACCGCCGCAGAGCACGGCCTGTTCGCCGAAGAGGTCGGTTTCGGTTTCTTCGCGGAAGGTGGTTTCGATAACGCCGGAGCGGGTGCCGCCGATGCCCTTGGCATAGGCCAGAGCGATCTGCAGGGCTTCGCCGGTGGCGTTCTGTTCAATGGCGACCAGGCAGGGCACGCCGCCGCCTTCGGTGAAGGTACGACGCACCAGATGGCCGGGGCCCTTGGGGGCGATCAGGAAAACGTCCACATCCTTCGGAGGAATGATCTGATTGAAGTGGATGTTGAAGCCGTGCGCAAAGAGCAGAGCCTTGCCCTTGGTCAGATGGGGCTTGATGTCGTTTTCGTAGACGGCGGCCTGCACTTCGTCAGGCAGGAGCACCATGATCAGATCGGCCATCTTGGCGGCTTCCGCTGCGGAAACAGGCTCGAAGCCGTGCTGCTTGGCCAGCTCATAGTTGGGGCCGCCGGGGCGCTGGCCCACCACGACCTTCACGCCGGAGTCGCGCAGATTCTGGGCATGGGCATGGCCCTGGCTGCCGTAGCCGATGATGGCCACCGTTTTGTTTTTCAGCACACTGAGATCTGCGTCTTTGTCGTAATATACTTTCATGGCTCTGTCCTTCAGAGAAAACTTGGTTGGTCGCACAATCGCGGGCCACAATTTCTTTTTGCGCCCCGCGCGCCTTTTGTCAAGCGGCCCGGGCTCCGGCGGCGCACTGCGGAGCGACGCTGCCGTTCCGGCGCGGGATAGACTTGCTTTTGCTTCCCGCAGCGGATAGAAAAGAGGGCAAGGGGTGCGGCTAACACCCCCTGCCCGTGGGACAGCCCCCGGAGAATTATGTCTCAAGTTTCTGCCCCGGTAAGAGTTTCCGCCTCTTACCGGGGCGACTGCGTTATATGCCCATCAGATGAGCGACCACAGCCACAAGAAGCCCCGCGACAAAGGTCGCGAGCACATCCCGGAAGAAGCGTCTCATAGGACAAACCTCCTTTACCGGAGGACTGTCCCTGAGGTGTTGTAGCGTGTTATGCGCTGTCTGCAAAGAGGTCGTGCGTCGAAAGCTCCCGCAGGACAGATTGCTGTATATTTGTTCGAGATTCGGCGCTACGCGTCGTATCTCGCTTTTGTATTTCCGGGGGACGGCTGCCGCAGGGAAAGCTCCGGCGTTCCCGCGCCTTTCCATGAACCTGAATAAAGCGCGCTGGGGAAGGGAAGGGGGGCTTGGGGGGAAGGGAAACACCTCTCGCGCCAGCAGCGACCGAAGGCGGCCGCAGGCCGTGCCCGTTGCGACGAAGGAAGCTACGGGCATCGACAGCAGAGATGAGGGGTTTCCCTTTCCCCCAAAAACATCTACTTCTCTTCTCTGGCATGCTCCGGCAGGGAGGCGTCGGGCCACCAGTGGACGGCGCGGTTGCAGAGCAGGTCGATATCTCCGGCGGAGGCGATATTGAGCAGCTTGCTGTACTGGCGCACGGCTTCCTGGCTGTAGGGGTTGGCATCGAAGAGCCCGGCGAACATGGGGGCGTCTTCGGTAAGCATTTTTTGCGCGGCGGCGTGGCGGCGGCGGAAGGACGGCGTCAGGAAGGGAAGCAGGCTTTCGTCGTCGGCCAGCAGGGCAAAATAGACAAGACTGGTGATGAAGTTGAGATTCTGGATACGGGCCACGGCCTTGTCGTGCTCGGCGGCGGTCGTCATGAAGGGATGACAGCCGATGGACTCGAAGAAGGCAACGACGCGGCGCACATGGGCGTCGCCGGCGGTGGTTCCCGGCACGACGGCCACCGGCTGCGGCTCGTCGTTATGGGCTCCGGGGCCGAAGAGCGGATGCGTCCCCACCACGGGCCCCTGCCAGTAACGCTGCATCAGCGTCATGGGCTGTTCCTTGACGGACGTAATGTCGGCCACAACGGCCGCAGGGGACAGATGGGGGACGAAGGTTTGCAGCGTTTCGCCAAGCACGGCCACGGGCACGCAGAGCAGCAGCAGATCCGCCCCGTCGCAGGCTGCGGCCAGCGCATCCTCGTCAAAGGGAATGTCCAGCCCCTCGACGGGAACGCCCACCGAACGCGCGCGACGGCGGAACATGGCTCCCATGCGTCCGCGCGCGCCGACGATGACGGTACGGCGCGGCGCGTCGTCACGGACATCGGACGGCGTGTCAAGAGACTCCAGAACCGGCGCGGTTGCCTGCGGGCCGGGACGAAAAGCGGTCATCGGAGTGCCTCCCAGAGACGCCAGAAGTGCGGGAAGGATTTGGCGACAACACGGGGATCGTCGATACGATCCTCAAGGGACAGGGATACGCCGGGCAGGAGCGAGAGCAGGGCCAGCGACATGGCGATGCGGTGATCGTTGTGCGCCTGAAAACAGGCGTCGGACGAAAGGGCCCGGACATTGGCGGCGAGCACATCCGCGCCGAGGCCGTGGACAACAAGCCCGTCCTCCTGCGGATCGACGCGCACGCCCACGCGGGCCAGTTCCTGCGCCGGGGCCGTGATGCGGTCGGACTCCTTGATGCGGAGATGGGCCACGTTGCGGATGCGGGTCGTCCCGTGCGCGGCGGCGGCCAGCACGGCCACGGTGGGCACGAGATCTGGGCAGGCTCCCATGTCCACGTCGATGCCGCGCAGCGCGGAAGGCTCCACGGTCACGGCGCCGACATCTATGGAAAGACGCGCGCCCATGTCCCGCAGGATGGCGAGCATGGCCCGGTCACCCTGGAGAGAATCGGCCCGCAGACCCTCGACCCGGACGGGAGCAGCGCCCAGCGCGCCCGCGCCGAGCAGATAGGAGGCTCCCGACCAGTCGCCTTCCACGCTGTGATCGCCGGGCTGATAGCGGCCGGGCTGCACGGTGACGCGCAGACGGCCGGGCTCGGCGGCGTCGAGCTGCCGCCACGCATCGCCGGGCAGGAGCTGCCAGCATTCGGCATCGTCGAGGACTTCCACGATGAAGCGGATGCCGAAGTCGCGGAGACATTGCAGGGTCAGGCCGACATAGGGCCAGGACACGGCCTTGCTGCCGGTGAGGGCCACGGTCAGCGGGCCGCCGTGCGCCGCGCCCGCCAGAGGCGCGGCCAGCAGCAGACCGGAGAAATACTGACTGGAATGATCCATGCCCAGCGGCACGAGCCCGTTGACGGCGGCGGCGTCGAGACCTTCGGTTTCAAGCAGCAGCGGCGGGCAACCGGGTTTGCCTTCAAAGCGGATGCGCGGCCCCAGCGGCGCGAGGGCGTCGGTAAGCTCGGCAATGGGGCGTTCGTGCATGCGGGGCGCGCCGTGAATGCGGAAACAGCCTCGGCCCGCGGCCAGCACGGCCGTCAGCAGGCGGCAGGTGGTGCCGGATTCGTGCACGTCGCAGGAGAGGGGCGCGCCGGACGCGCCGCCCCGGGGCAGGCCGTCGGCCATACCGCACACGCGCCAGTCGGCGGCGTCGCCGTAGTCGCTCCGGCCTTCGGCATGGAAGGCGGCCCCGGCAGCGGAGAGAATGGCCCGGGTGCACTGGGTGTCGCGGCTTTCGAGCACATGCCGGAGGCGGCTTTCCCCGGCCGCCAGCGCCGCGCCGATGCAGTAGCGGTGCGACAGAGACTTGGAGGCGGGGGCCGTGACGCGACGCGGGCTAGACATGGCGGGCCTCCTCGGGCTGAGCGGCGGCGTCGGTGCGGTCGAGCTGCGGCCCGGTGGGATAGCAGCCGAGAATGCGGAAGGAGGTGCAGGCCTCGGCCAGCTTTTGCAGGGCGTCGGCATACTGCGGCGCTTCCAGATCGCATTCCACGTCCGCAAAGAAGGCGTACTTCCAGCACTGGCCGCGCAGCGGGCGCGATTCGAGCTTGCGCATATTAATATGATGCGACGCCAGCAGGTTGAGCACGGTGCAGAGGGAACCGGCCTTGTCGGGCAGGGTGAAGAGCAGACTTGTCTTGTCCGCGCCCGTATGCCCGGGCACGGGCGTGTTGACCGCGCCGCCGAGCTGGGCGCGGGCGGGTTTGGGCCCGATGATGACAAAGCGCGTCCAGTTGCCGGGCTCGTCCTCGATGCGGCGGGCCAGAATACCGAGGCCCGTCATGGCGGCCAGCTTGCCGTTGCCGATGGCGGCCGTGCCGGGATCAACGGCGCGGCGCGCGGCGGCGGCGGTGGATTCCACGGGCACGAGGCCCGCCGTGGGCAGGTGGGCGCGCAGCCAGCCCGCGCACTGGGCCAGCGGCTGCGGATGGGAGTAGACCGTGGTAATCTCCGCCAGCGAGGTCGCATTGCTCAGAAGGCAGTGCGAGATGCGCGAAAAGAGTTCGGCCTGAATGTAGACCTCATGCCGCAGGAAAAGATCGAAGCTGACGCCCACGGTTCCCTGCAGGGAATTTTCCAGCGGGACGACGCCCAGCTCGCAGGTTCCGTCGCTCACTTCCTCAAAGACCTGCGCCAGATCGTTGCAGGGATGGAAGCGGGCGGCGCGGCCGAGATACTCTACGCCCGCAAAGTAGGAGAACGTACCCTCGGGGCCGAGATAGGCCACGTTCTGGGGGCGTTGCAGCGCGCGGGAGGACGAGAAGACTTCCCGCCAGATGGCCCGGAGGTGATCGTCGGGCAGGGGGCCGTTGTTGTCGGCGGCCAGCTTGTCCAGCACTTCCCGTTCGCGCAGGGGCTTGAAGACCATGCCGTCGGGATCGGACGCCTTGATGCGCCCCACTTCCTGACTGAGAGCGGCGCGCTGGTTGAGCAGCGCCAGCAGTTTGTGATCCACGTCGTCAATTTCGGTACGGATGGCCGAAAGACGCTGTGCCGGGCTGGGAGAGGCCGTTTGTTGTTCGCGCGTCATGCCTAGACCTCCCGGATATCTTCGCGGATGCGCATGCCGAAATGGCGTCCGGCCTCGTCGGTGCGGCAGAGAACCACGTCGCCGGGCTTGAGGTCCACCACGCTCACGGGCACGCCGCCGGGGGCGGTCAGGCGGATGGTCTCGGCATTCTGGAGGAAAACGGCTCCTTTGCTCACGCCTTCGGGCGTGCGGACTTCCGCTTCCACCAGCAGCATGGGACGCACCTCAATCTTGACGCGGCCGAGCGTCGCCACGGAGGTGGAGCCGTCGGCGTCTACAATGAGCACTTCCTGCCCGGCGCGGAATTCGCCAAGGTAGCAGGTGCGGTCGTGAGGCAGACGGGCATAGGCATGCACGGCCCCCGCATTGACGCGGAAGGGGCGGGCGGCCACGTATTCGTTATGCTCGGTTTCGGCATGCACCAGAAAGGTGAAGGCGCTGGAGTTGCCGACCAGCATGCCCTGCCCGCGCCGGAGCAGCGAGATGGTGTCGGCGCAGACGCGATGCCCGAGGCCCACGGGCTCCACGCGGGTGATCACGGCTTCCTGAAGATGTTCCTGGGCCTGGGCGACCTTGCACTGGGCCACAATGGCCTTGAGATCGCTCACGGCTTCGGGCAGCACCACAATGCCGTCAACGCCGCGTTCCAGAATGCCCGCGGCAAGACGGGCTTCGTCCAGCGAACCGGCCTCGGCAAGCACGTTGTCGCTCTGGGCCAGCAGGTTTTCCACGGGAATGATTTCCCAGCCGCGCGCCAGCGCCACGCTTTCGCCGTTGCGCAGGCGTTGCAGCACGGCTTCTTCGTCGGCCTTCTCATTGAGGCTGACGGAGGGTACGTCCTCGGCCGCCAGCACCGGGCAGCGGGAAAGATGGGCGACGGATTCCACAGTGTCGCGGGGGACAATGACGCCGTCCACGCCGGACTCCAGCGCCAGCGTCACCTGTTCCTTGCTGAAAGGAACGCATTTGAAGTAAATCCGCGCCATCTTATTCTCCCACAATGGCCAGAGCGTGATCCACGTCGGCATTGTCGTGGACGATGGCGCGCAGGGCCCGCATGAGCTCGATGCGGCGGGGATGCTGGAAGACGTTGCGGCCCATGGACACGCCCGCGCCGCCGGCCTTGATGGAGTCATGCACCATCTGGAGGACCTGA
This sequence comes from Candidatus Desulfovibrio intestinigallinarum, assembly GCA_019114565.1. Lineage (GTDB taxonomy): Bacteria > Desulfobacterota > Desulfovibrionia > Desulfovibrionales > Desulfovibrionaceae > Desulfovibrio > Desulfovibrio intestinigallinarum. The sequence goes on from DXFI01000276.1 coordinate 6,552, forward strand.
CGGGTGGAGTCCATGCGCTCGCCGCCGGCAATGACGACCGGCACGCAGCAGCCGGACACCACGTCGGCAAAGCTGTCCATGTCGCCGGTGTAGGAAACCTTGACGATATCCGCACCCAGTTCCACGCCCACGCGCGCGCAGTGCGCCACAACCTTGGGATCGAAGCTGTTGGCGATTTCGGGACCGCGGGCGTACATCATGGCCAGCAGGGGCATGTGCCAGTCGTCGCAGGCCGCGGCCACCTTGCCCAGATCGGCCAGCATGAGGCGCTCGTTGGGATCGCCCAGATTGACGTGCACGGACACGGCGTCGGCCCCGTGCTTGATGCCTTCTTCCACCGTGCCCACAAGGGTCTTGGTATTGGCGTTGGGGGTCAGCATGGTGGAGGCGGAGAGGTGGACGATCAGGCCTACGTCCTTGCCCGCGCTGCGGTGGGAGCAGCGGATCAGCCCCTTGTGCATGAGCACGGCATCCGCGCCGCCGATGGCCATGTCGTTGACGGCTTCGCGCATGTCCACGAGGCCGTCCACCGCGCCGATGGTGACGCCGTGATCCATGGGAACGATAATGGTGCGATGATCTTCACGATTGATGATGCGTTCCAGACGAACCTGTTTGCCGAGGTACATGGGAAGGCTCCTTGCGGTATGAGGGCCGGGCGGCACGGATAAAAAAAGGGCCGCCGGCGGAATGCCTGCGGCCCTGGTGTTTACGGACAATAGATGTCAGCGAAGCACCCGACCACAGGCTTCGGTAAAGTAATACGCAAAAAAGAACCAGCTAAAGCCGGCAGCGTAAGAAGAAGCGTGGTCGGAAGCGTACATCATGACATCAATCCTCAAATGGATGGGTTGACGTTACGCCCGGCCCCTGTGCTTGTCAATGGGCAGCCTGTGCTTTTTCGCGCATTTTTTTCCTGCCAGCGCAGCAACAGGGCTGAGTGGACGATGACCAGCACGGAGCCCGCGTTATGCACAAGGGCCCCGGCCACGGGGGAGAGCAGGCCGCCCATGGCAAGGAAGATGGCCGCAAAGTTGAGTACCAGAGAAAAGGTCAGATTGATGCAGATAACGCGCATCATGCGGCGCGACAGGGCCAGCATGTGGGGCAGGCGGCGGATATCGTCGCGCACCAGCGCCATGTCGGCGGCGTCCACGGCAATGTCGCTGCCGATGCCGCCCATGGCGACGCTCACAAAGGCTTTTTTCAGGGCCGGAGCATCGTTGATGCCGTCGCCGATCATGCAGACCCGGCGGCCTTCGCGGTCGCGATCCTCAATCCAGCGCAGTTTGTCTTCAGGCAGGCAGGAGGCTCGCAGATCGTCAAGATGCAGCGCGGCGGCGACGTGCCGCGCCGCTTCTTCGTGGTCGCCGGTCAGCAGGGCCACGCGCACGCCTTCGGCCCGGATGTCCCGTACGGTGGCGGGGGCGTCGTCGCGCAGTTCGTCGGCCAGCGCGATAAAGCCTGCATACTGATTATCCAGCGCCAGATGCACCAGCGTGCAGCCTTCGGCCCGCTGCTGCGCGGCGGCATGTGCGTCGGCGGCGGAAGGGGAGATGCCCGCATCCGCCAGCAGCGCCGTTGTGCCTGCCAGCAGGCGGCGCCCCGTTATCACGGCCTCCACGCCGCGACCGGGCAGCATGCGGAACGTTTCCGGCGCGGCATGATCGGGGCAGGCGGCGGCGATGGCCCTGCCCAGAGGATGTTCCGAGCGGCTTTCCGCGGCGGCGGCCAGCGCCAGCAGCGCCGGGCCGTCCATGTCCGTCAGGGCGCTGTGCACATGACGCACGCCGGGGCGGCCGCGTGTCAGCGTGCCGGTCTTGTCAAAGGCCAAGGTATCGACTCTGGCCAGCCGTTCCAGCGCGTCGCCTTCGCGCACAAGCACGCCGTTGCGCGTGGCGTTGCCGATGGCCGCCATGATGGCCGTGGGCGTGGCCAGCACCAGCGCGCAGGGGCAGAAGACCACAAGTATGGTGACGGCGCGCAGAATTTCGCCGGTAATCAGCCAGGTTGCCGCGGCGGCGGCCAGCGCGCCCACAACAATCCATGTGGCCCAGCGATCCGCCATGCTCACAATGCGGGCCTTGCCCGCGTCGGCGGACTGCACAAGCCGGATCATGCGTTGCAGGGAGCTGTCCTCGCCTACCTTGACGGCGCGCATGTCGAACGCGCCGAACTGATTGACCGTGCCGCTGCACACCTCGTCGCCGGGCTCCTTGTCCACGGGCAGGGATTCCCCCGTCATGACGGCCTGATTGATGGACGTGCGCCCGGCGACAATGACGCCGTCCACAGGAATGGTTTCGCCCGGCAGCACGCGCAGCAGATCCCCGGCTGCCACCTGCTCCGCGGGGATGACGCTTTCCGTATCGCCGTCCACCCTCCGGGCCGTGCGCGGCGTGAGGCGCACCAGCTTTTCGATGCCCGCCCGCGCTTTGGCAACGGTGCGTTCTTCCAGCATGGCCCCGAGCTGCATGATGAAGGCCACTTCGCCCGCCGCAAAGATTTCTCCGATAATCACAGATGCGATCAGCGCCAGCGACACCAGCACGTCCGCCTTGATGTCGAATTCACGCCAGAGGCCCTCCGCCGCGCCGCGCACAATGGGCACGCCGCACAGCAGCACGGTGAGCCATGCGGGATCGAGCTGCCGGAGGCGGACGTCAAAAAAGCTCAGGGCCAGCGCCAGCGCCGAGACGCCGAACGTCAGCGCCTGCCGTTTGTCCTCCTCGTACCATTCGCGCAGCGATGCCAGAATCTTCATGGGCGTCTCCTTTCGTGGTTTACGTCCGTCTCCGGAGAGTGTCGTTGTCTGTCTTTGCTCTATACCCCTATGGGTATACTGTCAATATACCCCTAGGGGGTATTCTGAAAGGCTTTTTCTCCATGAAAGCAAAGAATGTGATCGAAATGTAGCGCCTGCTACAGCGCATCTGAAGGGAGTTTGCTATTTTTTGCACAAAAGGAATGCCGCCATGTGGACGGCCTTCCCATGTCCTGTGAAAACGGAGGATTGTCATGTTTCAAGCTGCGTTGAAGCCGCTGACTTCTCTGGCGATCTGCCTGTCGTGTCTGGCGCTGCCCGCCGATCGGACCGCTGCCTATGAACTGCACGACGGCCCCACCGGGGTGCTCAAGAATGTGGCCGGCAAGACCTTTGAAGGCTACACCCTCTTTGCCCCCACTGTGAAATGTACCACAACCTATCTTATCAACATGCAGGGCGACGTGGTGCACACCTGGGAAAGCAAGTATCCTCCCGGGCTTTATGCCCGTCTGCTGCCCAACGGCAATCTGCTGCGCGCCGGCAGTCTGTCCGGGCAGCCGGTGAAGATTGGGGGCGCGGGCGGCATCATCGAGGAAATCGACTGGAACGGGAAGGTTGTCTGGTCGTATACGATGAAGTCCGATAATGAAATTCAGCACCACTGCTACCGGCAGGGCGCGGCCCAGCGCCTGCCTAACGGCAACACGCTGGTGACCTCCACCCAGCAGGGGCATCTCTTTGAAGTGACGCCGGCAGGGGAAGTGGTCTGGGAATTTGTCAATCCCATCATGAAGGGCCAGCCCAAGGCCTTCTTCTGTGACGCCACCGAATCGCTGCCCGGCAAGAGCGCGACCAACATGATTCACCGCGCCTACCGCTACGCCCCGGATTATCCCGGCCTGCGCGGGCGCGATTTGAGCGCGACGCGGCCGCTGGTGCCCGGCTGGCCCCGCTTCCTTGACGTCTACAAGCCGCTGAACACGAAGTAACGTTCTCAGCCCTGTACAAAGCATAGGCTTGTTGCGCCGGAGAGGTTTCCCTCTCCGGCGCTTTTTTTAGGCGTGGTGAATTGTTTTTCCGGGGGGAAGGAAACCCCCTTGGCTGGCGCGCAAGGGGCGTT